>NZ_JBNNSS010000009.1:12006-182340 GCF_050277945.1 Lysinibacillus sp. NPDC097214 | reverse complement strand
TCTACCCCGGCTACCGTTATCATATATCGATATAAAAAATGGTCAACCAGAAATATTTTCTGGCTGACCTTATAATACGATCGGGCGCGATTGTTTTAGAATTACTAGGTAGAAAATGATCAAACTTTATTATCAAAATCGCATAGTATTTCACAAAGAATTAACCCATTTTGATCAATCATTTTTCAAAAAGAGTTCTTATCATTTAACTTAAAATATGGATTTGGGGGATATTTCAGATCAAACTTTATTCCAAACCTACAAACGTCTACAATCATTTTAATGTTAATCGAGTAAAGTATTTTAAAAAGGTGGCCTAAGAAGATTTTCACTTCTTAAGCCACCAATATTTCTCTTATAGATAGTCCACAAACCAATCTCTAATATATTCTAGTCTATTAATTCGTAACGTTGGTTTTCCGCTCCTTGAAAGTTCGTGATTGGCTTCAGGGAAGCGCACAAATTTTGTTTCTTTTTTACGGTGTTTTAAGGCGATAAACAATTGCTCTGCTTGCTCAATCGGGCAGCGATAGTCTTTTTCACTGTGTAAAATTAACAATGGCGTCTCCACATTGTCCACATACTTAAGTGGTGAATGTTGCCATAGCTTCTCTATATCGTTTAGTCCCGCTTGGATTTGCCAGTCTGTAAAGTAATAGCCGATATCACTTACGCCATAAAAACTTATCCAGTTAGAAATGCATCGTTGCGTAACGGCTGCTTTAAAGCGATTTGTCTGTCCGACAATCCAGTTTGTCATGAAGCCCCCATAGCTTCCACCTGTAACACCGAGACGTTTTTGGTCAATAAAATCAAATTGCTCCAATGCATAATCAACAGCAGCCATTAGATCATAATAATCATTGCCGCCATAATCGCCACGGACTGCATCCACAAATTTTTGACCATATCCATGACTTCCACGAGGATTCGTATACAAAACCGCAAAGCCTTGAGCAGCAAGAATTTGGAATTCGTTAAAATAGGAATTGGCATACATTGCGTGCGGACCACCATGGATTTCAAGAATAAGTGGATATTTTTCCCCTTCCTCATATCCGATTGGCTTCATCATCCAGCCGCTTACTTTCCAGCCATCTGCCCCTTCATATTCAATTGCTTCTGGAACAGATAATGCTCTCGTCTTTAAAAATTCTTCATTAACTGTAGTAAGCTGTTCCTTTTCACCCGTATTTAAATTTACGTAAAATAGATCACCAGGGTTTGTAGTCGTGCTAATTGCGACTACCGCTCTATCATTTTTATCATCAAGCGAAAAACCATATACATACTGATCATCATGAATAGCTGGATATAATTCTCCCGATAGATTGCCAAAATAAATAGCTGTATTGCCGCGATCTGTCACTTGGAAGTAAAAGCTTTTATTATCCTCCAACCATTGGACACACGGAGCAACAACACCTTGAAGGAAATCGCCGACAACAAAATCACCGACAGGCGCGTCAAATTCACTCGTTACACATGTCTTATTGTTATTGTTCAAATCATAAATCCATAACTTTGCATGTGTTGCATTTTCAAATTCTCTTCCACTTCCAACATAAGCTATGAAGCGGCTGTTCGGAGACCATGAAGTTTGATAGAACACCCCTGCCCCTTCTGTTAGCTTGCGACCATGTTTCGTTTCTAGATCTAATAGGTAAATATCACTTATGAAGGAAAAGTCTAGGTCCTCTGTTAAGTCCGCAATGTACGAAAGATATTTACCGTTCGGAGACCATGTACCAAGCTGTAAATTATGTTTCCCTTCCGTCACTAGCTCTAATTCTCCTGATTCAAGATGAACGATCGCAATTTGATAAAATTGCTCCATATCTATAAATCCAGCTGCATCTGATTTATGTTTCATCTTCTCTATTTCAAGTGGTTTTAGCTCTTTGTCTTCTTTTTGATTCTTTTCAGCTTTATCATCGATGTTTTCATCTTTACCAAGCTTGATAGAGAAGGCGATTTTCTCTCCACAAGGAGACCAAGTAGGCGATGACGCACCGTTTTTACAATTGGTAACTTGTTTCGCTTCCCCACCTGCTTTAGAAAGAACAAAAATTTGTGGCATGCCATTTCTCGTTGACACAAACGCGATTTTACTGCCATCTGGAGACCAAACAGGTGAATTCGTTTTATCTTCACCAAATGTCCATTGTTGCGGTTTTTTATCATTTAAGTTTATGTAAAATAAATTAGAAACATAGTCCTTTTTCTTCTCATCAATATGAGTCTCTACATACACAACTTCTGTTCCATCAGGTGATACTTGTGGATCTGCCACTGATTTTAATTGATATAGATCTTCTGGTTTCATCCCTTGTTTCAATGTCATAATTACCCTATCCCCTTTGTGAGAAAATTTCGTTACGTAATACAATATTTCGACACCCTAAGTATTATTCCTCTTTTTTAGGAAAATTTGTTTTTACCTATAGACTTTTTTGGAGCGATGTTATATTACATATGAATTTTTAACAGCTCTACGAAAACCAAACAACTCAACAATGTTTTTTTGTTATAGGCTGGGACAAAAATTATCAAAACCTAAAAAGCGCAAGAAATCAATTTTAAAAACAATGATTTCTTGCGTTTTTATGATGTAAAAATCTCTCTTTTCTCTATTAAGGCAAATCGATATACTGATGATAATCCACTTCTAGCTTTTTATCATCATATGAAGCGTCTTATCGGACGCACCTAGGAAAGCACCTGGTCGGTACGGGAATCAAGCCCACGTTATGCTAATGAGTCAGATTAAGTCTTTCCAATAATCAGCGCATTTTGTTCTGCGGTAAAATTTATAAAAGGGTTCATTCGGACGAGCATGTTCCTTATAGAGCTCAATGATTCGCTTTAAAAAGACTTCAATATGCTTCACTCCTACCCTTTTCGCAAACAGAGTCCCGGCTTGTGCATTCGCCCCCATCGGTATTGCTCCTAAATAGACATCAAAGCTATCCTTTTGATAGACAAGCCCAATATCATCATATACCGCATTGTAACAAGCAGAAGCACAGCCATTTACGTTTACCCGTAATCTTGTAGGGACAGTTATTCCTTCTAATGAATGATATAGCTTTTCTGTAATCGGTGCTGCCTCCATCTTATCACCATCACAAAAATCACATGCTTTCATCGCTACAATCGGCCCTTGCTTTGACACAAATAGGCTAGCGTTTTCTAGCTCCTCAATCGTCTTTTCTACATCTACTGTTGGGATTGATAATAATATACTGTAAGAGGCAGAGTATTTGATGGCACCAGTTTCCCCTACAACCTTTGCTATTGTTTGGAATTGCGCAGAGGTATAATGTTTATTAATAATGCCTGGGCTTATGGCAAGGCGAGTAAAATCTCCATTATTGTTTAGCTTTTCGAAGGTTTTGTCTGGTATATTCGAACGGAATGCATTCATCAATACTTCTCCTTATGAAAAAGGAGCTAGCTAATCGCTTGCCCCCAATGTATTTAGTAGCTTAAAAGCTTTCGGGATAGAAGCCTTTCGCCAAAATTTGAATGGCTTCTGCAGCACGCAACCCTTCAGACGCGGCGGAAAGTGGTAAGATCACAAAGCGTTCGTTTTTGACCGCTTCCATTTCTTTCAAGGCTGGATCATTTTTTAAGAAATTTATTTTTGCTTTCGCCGTTGTTTCTCCGTAATCTATGACAACTATAACTGCTGGATTACGTTCTACAGCATCTTCTTTGGACACCGTAGTCCATCCTGATTCCACATCACTAAAAATATTTTTACCGCCAGCCATCGTAACAAGCTCATTCATAAAGTTTTGTCCAGCAGTGAAGACATCTTTATCACCACTATCAAACACTAAAACACGCAGGTCTTCTCCATCTTGCGGTAATTTTGCACGGACAGCCTCTACATCCTTTGTCATTTTTTCAATTAAAGCTTCTCCACGATCCTCAACAAGGAAAATTTTTGCGATATTTCGAATATCTGTGAAAATATCATCTAAAGTTGGTTTCGTCATGCTTGAGGCTGTATGTAAATAAGTGTGAATCCCTAATGTGTCAAGCTCTTCCTGTGTACCAACACCTTTCTCTCCAAAGGCGCTTTTCCAACCACCATATAAAAAATCTGCTTCTACATCAATAACCTGCTCTTTTGTAGGATACTGTTTAGCTAGCACGGGCACTTTATCGTAGGCCGCTTGTAAGGGCTCGAAAATTTTGTCATCTAAGTATGCCGTTCCTACCATTGAATCTTCTAAACCTAAAGCCAACATAATTTCTGTCACATGTTGATTTAAGCTAATCGCTTTTTTAGGTGCTTCCTTATATACTTGTGTTGTTCCATTATTTTCAATCGTTAATTCTGTCTTTTCAGCTTGTGAAGGCTCTACTTTCTCACCTTGAGCAGCAGATTCTGGTTTGTCCTTTTCACTACACGCACCCACTATTGCTATCAATGCTATCGCAAAGACTAGCCATAAGCTTTTCCATTTCTTCATGTCCTCTTCTCCTTTGATGTTAAATATATAGAAAGAAATCGTTTAGACTCCTTTGCTACCAGTTAGCGCTTCTAGAAAAGGGCATAAAAAAACCCCCTTGTTTCCAAGAGGTTAGCATAGCGAAAGAAAGGTTTTTCAACCTATTCACTATCCCCATCCTCGTGGTTTAAGTAAAAAATATAGATTGGCAGGTATCCTGGCTTAGGTTCATCATCTATACGCCTTCCCATAGCGTGGCTACAGTGGCATCTTGTATAGACTCTCCATTTACAGTTGCGGGACAGCATCGGATTTGCACCGATTTCCCTTTTAAGCAAATGACAAAGGTCATTTGCACCAATACGTCGTTTTTATTTAGTTGTAAATGTTGACTGACTAGTAAATTCACAATCATACATATATTAACACTATTGCGACATAAACACTATATGAAATATTTTTTATACCAATTCTGTTACAATGTTGTTAATGAATCAATAGAAACGAGGATCTTTTTATGCATGTAACAATTGGAGTACTTGCTCACGTCGATGCCGGTAAAACAACATTTTCCGAGCAGTTACTATTTCACACAAACAGTATTCAAGCCCGTGGGCGAGTGGATCACCAGGACACATTTCTAGATAATCATGAACTGGAGCGTCAGCGAGGCATAACGATTTTTGCGGAGCAAGGTCGCATGACGCTTGGAGATGTTACATATACATTGATCGATACACCTGGGCACGTCGATTTCTCCCCAGAGATGGAGCGCGCCATTCGGGTAATGGATTATGCCATCATTATTGTAAGTGCCGTCGAAGGAATACAAGGCCATACCGAAACTGTGTGGCAACTTTTACGCCAATATCACGTCCCAACCTTCTTTTTTATCAACAAAATTGATCGCGAAGGGGCAGATGTTGAAGCCGTTATGGAGCAGCTTCAAAAGGATTGCTCTGCGGATGTTCTATTCGTAGACGAACCGCTCCGTGCTGACTATGTTTCAAATGATATGATGGAGTGGATTGCTGAACGTGATGAGCAGCTTCTCGATGCTTTTCTTAATGAGACATTGGATAGCTCAAGCTGCATGACTCATATACACAAGTTGATTAAACAGGAAAAAGCCTTTTTGTGTTTTACTGGCTCTGCCTTAAAAGATATTGGGATAAAGGAGTTCCTAGCACAGCTCCCCCTCCTTACAGAGACACATTTTAATAACAATGCTCCGTTTCAAGGTGAGGTGTTTAAAATTCGTCATGATGGACATCAACGCTTAACTTTTATCAAGGCTTTACAAGGAACGTTACATGTCCGTGATGAACTTTCATTTGGAGACGTTACTGAAAAAGTGACTGAGATTCGACTATACAACGGCAGCCGTTATGAAACAGCTCAAGAGGTCCAGGCTGGGGAGATTTTCGCAGTTAAAGGGATTAGTCAATCAAACATTGGCGATATCATCGGTTATTCAAGTAATCCTCAGCCCTATGAGTTAGTACCGACTTTACAGGCAAAAGTACACTATGAAGGCGATCAGCATATAAAGGAAGTTTTAAAAACTTTCCGCATACTTGAAGTAGAAGAACCTTCATTACGTGTGCTATGGCATGAAAAATTTCAAGAAATTCATGTACATATTATGGGTGTCATCCAACTCGAGGTGCTTATCGAAGTGCTTCATACACGCTTCTCGCTAGACATTTCATTTAGCGATCCACAGATTTTGTATATGGAAACGATCGCCACAACTGTGACAGGCTATGGCCATTTTGAGCCATTAAAGCATTACGCAGAAGTCCATTTATTGATGGAGCCAAATACACGCGGTACCGGCAATACATTTGTCAACACATGCCACGCGGATGATTTATCAGTTGGGCATCAACGACTTATTGAAAAACATTTATTCGAGCGCGATCATCATGGGCTGTTAACCGGTTTTCCCGTGACAGATATTCGCTTCACGCTCTTAACGGGACGCGCACATATTAAACATACTGAAGGTGGCGATTTCCGTGAAGCAACATTCCGTGCATTACGGCAAGGGCTGGAACAAGCAGAAAATGTATTACTTGAGCCATATTACCGCTTTAAACTTAAAGCGCCTAGTGATTTTATTGGTCGCATGATGACAGACATTCAGCAAGCTGCCGGTACATTTGACGCGCCCATCATAACTGAACATGATGCGATTGTAACCGGTCGAGCCCCTGTCTCAACATTTATGAACTACAGTACAACCTTTGCCGCCTACACCAATGGGAAAGGCGTACTCTCACTACAATTTGATGGCTACGATACGTGTCACGATACAGAAGACATTATTGAGCAAATTGGCTACGATAAGAACGCCGATCCTGAATATTCATCCTCTAGTATTTTTTGCGCAAAAGGCAAGGGCTACTCCGTTCCATGGCACGAGGCACAAGCAGCGATGCATTGTATTGACTAAATTTTAAAAAACAGGACATGATTTGTTAGATCAATGTCCTGTTTTTCATGTTTCGTGGGTATTATCTTGTCTCGCGCGGGTATTTGCTTTCCTTCCGCGGGTATTTACCTTTCTTCCGCGGGTATTCCCACTGCTATCGCGGGTATTTCCCCTGCTATCGCGGGTATTCATCTTCACCCCGCGCATTTTTAATTCACAAAGCTTGTATCATTTTCTGTGTCTGTTTGAAAATGCGATATGAAGGTTCCACAACAACGTAGCTGTGGGAATAAGAGAAATCCATTAAAACCTTGCCAGGTCTACTTTTCAAAAGTTGTAAATTATCAATCAGTTCGAGCAATAGTTCATGACCTTTACCACGTGGGTGCCAGTTTAAATGATAATCATTTAGTTCCTTCACAGCTTCTAAAAATTGATGATACTCTCGCTCTACAAAATTAATCAGTTGTTTATTTTTATGAGCTACTCGTGATAAATCGTCTAAATATACTTCATAAAAACGCATCACTATCGAGCACAATAAATCATTTACCCGAGCAGCACTTAGTATTGGCTTAGGAGCATGGGCAAGTCGCTCTATATTTGGTTTTGCACGAGTCGAATCAATGCGTGTAATTAAATGATAATGTTCACCATTCACCTCGTACATAATTGGATTTGTCGGCATATACATCATAAAATCATTTGTTTTTGTTTTTAGTTGATCTGTAATGTTAGCCTTTGCAAAAAGGTGCCCATTAAAACTTTCATTTTGAATCCAAATAATATCTTTGTTATATAAAATTTGATCAAACAATCGTTCATTACTAATAAGGTTGCTAGCTATTAATTGATCGACAATTGATTCTACAACCATTCTTGTTGTAGCTTTCTTGACAACTTCAGTGCGTGGCTGCTTACAAATTTTCATTTCTACATATTGCGATTCCTGTGCTGTACTTTCATGAATATTCGTCATAATTCCATCCTCTTTTCGTACATATTTTCCAAAACGGAAGTCTTCTTTCGCATAAAAAAAGGATCTCCTACAATTAGAGGAAATCCTTCATTCTATCTTTTTCATTCATCACATAATGTCAAATTATACCCAAGAATAAAAGAATTGCCTCGAAAGCGACTACCTTCTTTTATTTTGGCTGCTTGACGTACAGTGACGAACAGAGCATTCTGTTTTGTCAACATGCCACCTCCTATTCCTCGTAGGGTTATGGTGTGTACTCATAATAGGCAGGTATCCTGACTCATGATCATCGCTACTTTTCCCCTTCCCATCGTTTAACAGTGGTATATGAAAAGTCGCTCACATTTACAGTTGCGGGACAGTGTCGGATTTGCACCGACTTCCCTTTTAAGTAAATTGCACGCAATTTACACCTATTACTCCACGCTATTCAGTTGTGAGATATTTAAAATACTCCACATTCCTGTTGAATTATTAAAATCAATTGTAAAGGTGTGTGGATTAAAAGTCAATTGATGTCAGTTTAAAAGTAAATTTTCATATTTCTCCATATTATTACAAATAAAAAAGAGGACGATTCACTCATAAAAGAAAAAAAGACTACAGCTAAATACTATAGTCCTTCCGTTACCCTCTAAACAGATATACCAAAGTGAAATAATAAAATTCCATCTCTATGTTGAATGAATATCTGAAAGTAATTGTTCAGCAAGAAAGAAGGAGTTTTGCTGAACAATACATTAAATATGATGAATAATAACTTTACAAATCCAAACAGCAAAGATAATCCAAATAATTATAAAAAGAATGCCAACAAACCAATTCTTAGGTTTTCCAGATTGTTTTAACTTTTCCGCAGATTCTTTATTATCATCAATCACATATGTTGGAATTAATTTTAATGCAAGGATTATTCCAAAAGGTACAATTATCAAATCATCGACGTATCCTAGAACAGGAATGAAATCTGGAATTAAATCTATAGGGCTAAAGGCATAAGCAACTACAAATATTGCCACAAGTTTAGCATACCATGGGGTTCTTGGATCTTTATAAGACAAGTAGAGTACAAATAAATTTTGTTTTATTTTTTTGCAAAGGATTTGAATTTTGATAGTAAATTGTATCTCATAGAAAAAATGCTCCCCCATTCCTACCAAGTATATATCATAAAAGTAAATGGAGAAACAGAACACAGTGTTAAACATCCTTCAAAATAAAAAACAAGCAACCAATAAAATTGATCGCTTGTTTTCAATATAAAACCCACCCTTATTGTGGGGGATATATAACAATATTCATCTAATTAATGAAATCTTGAGGAACACATTCACGAACACCAGAATTTCTCAAGGAGTTAAATAATGCTGCACCGATTCTTAGTAAAACATTGTTATCTGTTCCATTTTCTAAATCATAAATTACGTAGTATGCATTATCAACTGTAAAAATACATTTTCGTTCTAATTTAAATCCAGGTGGTACAGGTGGAAGAGTAATAACTGGTCGAATCACAGGTGTATCTCCTTCATCTCTGATAAAATTGAAAGTTTGTTGGTCAATCTCATAGATATTAACTGGATCAATCTCCACACCTTGAGCTGGAATTGTAATTTCATCTTCAACTAATAGGAAAAATCGTTCGTTTCGAAAATTGAAAAGACTTCTCGCTCCAATTTCAAATGATGCCATTTTATATTCACCTCCTCTTCTATTCAATATTTTATTCATATCAAATACAGTTGTTTGGACAAAAAGGAAGGTGGAGTGAAGAATAATATAATAATAGTCATTTATATTAGTTGTTCTATCATGACTGCTAAAGAAGTAAACGTTGAATACATGGAAGTTGTTTAATTTCTATTGTAGAATAGATAAGTTACTCGATTATGTGCTGAACAAGTGATAAAGGCTTATGAAGAATATACAGATTCCATACCTTATTTAAATGCAGATAATGAAACTGTTGAAGATGTTATTTGGAGATTGGAACAATCCATCTACACATTTTGTAGATTTAATCTGTCTTTATGTTTTAATAACAACAATCTTTTAGAAAACAGCCTTCTTTTTTATGGGCGTGTGAAAATTGATATGGTAGCATACAAAATAAACAGTTTGGGGTATCCGCTTCTTGTCAATACTTTTCTAATCTAATTCGAATTATTCCTTGCTTGCTGTAATCTACATTAATAATGCGATAACTCACATTATAAACAGTTACTTTAGCATATGTATCCTCATTTAATCCAAAATACTCCTAGTACTCCTTACTTGCTTCATTATCACGTACTGTAATCTCATAGATTGGTTCATTCAGATTAACCGCTTCATTAGATGAGATTGAAAAATCTTTGTATTTTAAAATTGTAGGAATAACACCTACTAAAGTTTCAACTGTTTCATAAATTGGTCTATCCATCTTGTCATATCCTACTATAATTTCTTCTAATTCATATCGTGCAATTGAATAGTTACAATACTCTAATGTTCCCTTATACTTTCCTACACACATTTCTAAAATATCTGACGTAACCATGTAAATATTATCGCTATCCTCTTTTATCTTAGTGTAATCACCACACTGGAATAAACTTAATGAATGGATATGATACGAGGAATTAGGACTGTATGTAGAATTAGTTATTACTGCATTAATCGAAAATGGATTTTCCTCGTAAAAGTTAAAATTATATGGAGTTTGGATTGTCTTGATCGTATCTTGAATTAACTTTTCATCTAATCACTTCATTTAATCACCTCTCAATTGTATAAAAGGAATGTACTGCTACTATTATTGCTTACTTTAATCTGTCTAATTTTATTGTCCAGTTGGTCTATACGTGCCCTTAAACTCTCGTGGAACTCGGTAACTGTAAGGTCGTCTAGCTTAATTGACCTCATGGGTAAGACAAATATCGCAATTCCTTTTAACAACTGTACATATAATAAATTATAGAAAGGAGGCAATATTATGTCTCAATATTACGGAAGTGGAACTGGTTCAGCATTTGCGCTAATTGTTGTTCTATTCATTCTATTGATTATTGTCGGCGCTACTTTCATGATGAAAGGTTATTAATACCAATTACCAACTATAATGCTCATAACTGTTGTAAGGGAATACTAATTTAACCTTACACCTCCAAAACTTTACTAAGGGTCGCTATCCTCCGGGTGATCCATTTAATTTTTCCTCTTTCAATTTCGTACTCAACCTCTCAAGGCATAATAAAAAGCACCTCAATTGAGATGCTTCACTAAAAATAATAATAATTCTTATTAAAACTTCATACTACATTCATTTACTTTGGTTATTATTAAACAACTCATGTTTAAATTTCTAACTACAAACAGCGGCATCAATATACTGTGTATCTATGGCAAAATAAACCCACTGATATCCATCATAATAATAACCCCCTACAGAGTTAGCTCCTAAATTAGTTGGAAAATACCAAAATTCACTTCCATCGGTCATCCAAACATACGTATATTTATTAAGGCAATTTGACATAACGCCCGAATCTATTAGGTAATTAAATCCTTGAGGCTTTTGAGGCGTATATTGAGGAGGTGGTGATGTTGGATATCCACTTCCTGGTACTGGATAGACTCCTCCTCCTGGTACTGGTACTGGTATTACTATCGGTATTACTCTTGGGAATCTTCGTGGGAATCTTCCTGGGAATCCTCCTGGCATTCCTCCTGGGAATCTTCCTGGCATTCCTCCTGGGAATCTTCCTGGCATTCCTCCTGGGAATCTTCCTGGCATTCCTCCTGGCATTCCTCCTGGGAATCTTCCTGGCATTCCTCCTGGCATTCCTCCTGGGAATCTTCCTGGCATTCCTCCTGGCATTCTACTTGGCATTCCTCCTGGCATTCTACTTGGCATTCCTCCTGGCATTCTACTTGGCATTCCTCCTGGCATTCTACTTGGCATCATCGGAAATCACCTTCACCAGGTACTTGAGCAAGAGCATTTTGAGTATCTGCAGTCCAATTTGGGTAATAACCAAAATTCACTTCATCATTCTCCTTTATGATTTAATATGCAAATGAAATCAAATACTTTTTAATCAACAATCAATCTCATTATATTAGTCATAATATGTGAAGCACGGGCTTTAATCTCGTTTAAGTAAGACAAATATCACAATTCCTTTTAACAACTGTACATATAATAAATTATAGAGAGGAGGCGATACTATGTCTGAATATTACGGGAGTGGAACTGGTTCAGCATTTGCGCTAATTGTTGTTCTATTCATTCTTTTGATTATTGTCGGTGCTACTTTCATGATGAAAGGTTATTAATACTAATTACCACCTATAATGCTCATAACTGTTGTAAGGGAATACTTTTTTAAACCTTACACCTTCAAAACTTTACAAAGGATCGCTATCCTCCGGGTGATCCTTTTAAATTTCATACTCAACCTCCTGAGGTATAATAAAAAGCCACACCTCGTTGATGTGTCCTTTATGTATGAAGTCTATTCCGTGCAGCTTTGTTTAACTCCTTGAGAAATTCTGGAGTTCGTGAATGCGTTCCTCAAGATTTCATGTATTAAATGGGTATTGTTGTATATCCCCTCAAAACGGGTTTGTTCTACACATTCTTATTAGATTATTAAAATCAAATATAAAGTTTCAAAACTCCTGCTTCTTTACGCTTAATTACCCATTTGAGTCTGATAGGATCTTATGACAACTTCGGGACTTTTCGTAAATTACTTGCTTGTTCATATGAAAATGCAAGTTTTATTAAAACATCTTCACTAAATGCAGTTCCTGCGAAAGTTATGCCAAACGGTCTGCCATTTTTCATATACCCTGCAGGGACGGCAATAGATGGATATCCGGCTTTCGCACTAATTGTCGAGCCTATATATGATGGAAACATTATCGCATCTAAGTCATATTTTTTTAATGTATTATCTATTCCTTGTTCTTGAGAAAAATACAAGTCCTCTAGTTTTGCATTTAGATAGTCAGAATCTCTTAAAGTGTTCGGTAAATTCTCTTTCGTTTCCAATTTGTCCTGCCCATATTTTAACGACTTTTCTTCCGATAGTTTATTAAATTGAATTAACTCAGAGATAGAATGTACAGGCATGTGGGATGGTAGATTTACAAGGAAATTATTTAAACTATGCTTAAATTCATATTGCGGTACTCCCCATTTCCAGTCCCTATGGAAAGAAGGAATATCGATGTCTTCAAAAATAACGGCTCCTTGCTCTCTTAAAACCTGAATTGCATTATTAAAAAGGGTTTCGTCATATTCTTCTGACTCATAATAAGTTTTGGAGGCATTCCTATAAACACCAATTCTAGCGCCCTTTAATCCTGTAGCATCTAAAAAGATTGAGTAGTCTTGATGGATCCTTCTTTCACTTTTATATGTAGCTACGTCGTCTTTATCTACTCCAGTTAATACGCCCAATAAAATAGCTGTATCTGTAACCGTTCTTGCCATTGGTCCTGCTGTGTCTTGAGAGTATGTAAACGGAATAATACCCTGACGACTTATGAGCCCTACAGTCGGTTTTATGCCGACTACTGAATTTGTAATAGCAGGACTTAAAATCGAGGCATCTGTCTCCGTTCCAATTGATAGAACAGCAAAATTCGATGCCACTGCTACCGCTGACCCCGAGCTGGATCCTCCAACATACAGTTCTGGATCTCCATAAGGATTAAGTGTTTGTCCACCTCGAGAACTATACCCCGCCCACATCGTACTCGACATACCGTTCGCTAATTCAGTCATATTTGCTTTCCCTAAAATAACAGCCCCCGCTTCACGAAGCTTTTTTACTAGAAATGCATCCTGCTCAGCTAAATAGTTTTCTAATGCAATTGCGCCTGCACTAGTATGCATAAAATCTTTCGTTTCGATATTGTCTTTTAAAACAACCGGAATTCCGTGTAAAGGTCCTCTAACCCCTTTTGTCACTCTTTCCTCATCTAAAGCTTCAGCAATAAATATCGCTTCAGGATTAATTTCAAGCATTGAATTAATTTTCCGTCCACTTTGGTCATGCTTAGCAATTCTGTGTAAATAATACATAGTTAATTCTTTTGATGTGATCTCACCGTGTTCCATAGCTACCTGAATATCTATAACTGACATTTCTTCTCTAAGAAAGCTATTAAAATTTATCCCCATTTAAGTTCCCCACCCTTCTTTCAAAATTATACCAACAACTACAAAAAATCACAAAATGTCATTCATATTTCAAAATGCCCGTAGGTTCCCACGGGTATTTCCATTGATTACCGATTTACCATTTCAGTTCTATCACATACTGTATTGCGCTACACTCTCTATACATATAGAATTATCGAGATCATTGAAAATGTTTAGGGGCATTTGAGGTGTCGTTATGTGCTTATATGGCGTGTTTATATATTAAACTCTTTCAAAATGTCAGAGAAGGTTGGAATATAACCCTTCATGTTTTATTAGGGAGTTTATGTTTTTTAGGAATTTTATTCATTGTTCAAGCAATAAAAATACATAAATAATCCGGAGCTACTTTAGCCTTAGAAAATGGCGGTTTTGAGAGGTAAATGACATTGAATACTATTATTATCGAACTAAGAACATTAATGCTTTTTCTAATTGTGCTACTAGTAATAATTAGTCTTTTTGGATTTGTAATAAGGAAGTTACTAGGTGCTGAGAGAAAAAAATGGTTTTCTCATGATTTCCTGAACGAAAGACATAGAAAACTTGATCTGTCGGTACGATTACTTTTTACGACTCTAGTATTAATTAGCGCGTATTATACAATTAACACTGATACGGTTGAAATTGCATGGTATTTTGAAACATGGTTTATCATAATTGTCTTTTTAGTATCCTCTGAAATTTTACGAGCATTTATGGACTGGAAATACGCAGAAAATAGAAAAGACTTTGTTGCTACTATCGCAGAAATGATGTTTATGATTTGCATAGTATTTTTAACGATAAAAACTGATTTTTTCGGCTTATTTAATAGTTAATTCGAAAGCTATTAGCCACAGGTAATTGAGTAGACCTCACTTTAAATAGAAAAGGCTATTTCGCAGAAAGGTTTCCCCTGCAAAAATAGCCTCTTTTATTTATATTTCTTTCAATTAGTTACTAAATCTCTGTGTAAGCTTTTGTAAATTTTCAGCTTGTACACATAGGTCTTGTGACACTACCATGTTGACCGCTTGCATAGAGGCACTTTGCTCATCAACTGACTGTAGAACGACTTCTGTGGAATTCGTTAAACTATCCATTCCATTTGCGATAGTCGAAACTAATTTTGTAACCTCATTCGCACTACTTGTAAGCTCTTCAGCGGTTGCGGAAATATCCTCTAGCTGGTTCGTCATTTTGCTAACATGCTGAGAGATCGTACCAAATGACTTTGTAGCCTCATCAATGACATAGACGCCCTGCTGAACGTTTTTCAAGTCTTCTTCGACAGAGGTAGCTACTTGTTTTGTATCGCTTTCAATGCCAACTACTAGCTCGACAATTTGAATAGCCGAATTCTTAGATTGCTCCGCTAATTTTCGAACTTCTTCCGCTACTACAGCAAAGCCTTTACCATGCTCTCCTGCACGCGCCGCTTCAATCGCTGCATTTAATGCAAGTAAATTCGTTTGATCTGTAATAGCGGTAATCATGTCTGTCATCGATTTTATATCTGTCATTTTGCCTGATAATTGCTGCATTAATTGACTTGTTTTTTCAGTAGATTCAGAAATGAATTCCATTTGATTTTTAGCTACGTGTAAAATTTCCGCACCACTACCTGCAATGTCATTTGCTTCTTTAGCATGATCAAATACATCTTGCGTAGCCACGGTAATACGTTCAATGCCATCAGCAGTTTCCTGCATAGCTATAGCGCTTTCATTTGCAGACTGCGCTGCTTTCTTAAGACCCTCAGTCGTATTCTCCATTTGTGAATCAACTTCGTTTACTGCATCTGTAATTTCATTTGTACTTGCTGATAGCTCCTCAATGCTCGCTGATAAATCTGTAGAACTACTAGCAATTTTTTGTGTCATCGTATGTAATTGTTCCTTCATCTCAATAAACGCTTTAGCTAACTCTGCAACCTCATCATTGGAATTTATTTCGATAGGAGAAGTGTCCATATTCCCCTCAGCTATAGCTTGGGCGGAAACTGCTAATTGTTTAATTGGCTTGATAATTTTATATTTCACATAGAAAATACACGAAATGGTCATAGTCATTCCTATTACTGTTAATAAAGTGGATAGCCATTCTAATGAGGTTAAATTTGTCAGGTCTATAATCAAAATAACACCCATGAGAACATTTAAAATAGAAAAGCCAATTATACTTTTTTTCCGTAAACTCATACTAAATTCCCCCAACTATAATATTATTTCTAGAAATAATTATAGTTTAAATATCCTAAAATGCATAGAAAAAAGTCCATTTTTTGTAAGAATAAAGAATCACAACAGAAAAAGTGTTTTCATATTGTTCAAAACTATTTTGTTTAAGATGTGATATAAAAGTTTGACTCTTTCTTGAGGCTGATTTCCGTAAAGACAAGGCGTTTTCCAAAAGGGGGGGTGGTGGACCTGCAAATGTTTCCTGCGCGAAAGCGAAGCGCCAGCGGCAAATGTATTCTGCGCGAAAGCGGAGCGCCAACAAACACTCGCCCACAGGAATATAATCGAAACGGCAATCAACCCTATTAAGCTGCACAACATTCACCCAGATTCCCTTGACCAATTAGTTTTCAACAACAAAAAAGCACTTTGCTCTAGACAAAGTGCTTTCATCATAAATTATTTTAATTTCATAATACTTGATCCGGCAATACCTGGATGAGTCATCTCATATGGATCTAAAATTAAATCTAATTGTTCTTTCGTTAGTACACCCTCTTCAAGGCAAAGCTCACGAATTGAACGACCAGATAGGATTGCTTCACGTGCAATTCGTGCAGCTACTTCATAGCCAATATGCGGGTTTACTGCTGTTAGTACACCAACGCTTTTTTCCACATATTCTTTCATACGTTCTTCGTTTGCTTCAATATCCTTCAAGCAATTTTGTGTAAATGCTCGGAACACATTATTCATAATACTAATAGATTGAATTAAGTTAAAGACCAGTACTGGCTCCATTACGTTTAATTCTAATTGTCCTGCTTCAGATGCTAAAGAAATCGTATGGTCATTACCAATTACTTGGAAGGCCACTTGGTTCAATACCTCTGGCATAACAGGATTTACTTTCCCTGGCATAATAGACGATCCAGGTTGACGCGCTGGTAAAATGATTTCCCCTAATCCAGCACGTGGCCCAGATGCCATTAAACGAAGGTCATTAGCAATTTTCGACATATTAATCATACAGATTTTTAATGCGCCTGATACTTCTGTATAAGCATCTGTATTTTGTGTTGCATCTACTAAGTGTGTAGCGCCTTTAAGCGGCAATCCTGAAATTTCTGCTAGATGAATATCAACTGATTGAATATAGTCAGGGAATGCATTTAATCCTGTCCCAACAGCTGTTGCTCCCATATTTACGTCATATAAATTTGGGCGAGTTTGGCGAATACGCGCAATATCGCGAGTGATTACACGGCAATATGCTTCAAATTCTTGCCCTAATCGAATCGGTACAGCGTCTTGTAAATGCGTACGACCCATTTTAATAACATGTGCAAATTGCTCCGCTTTTTGGTGGAACACAGCTTGCATGTTTTCCATTGTAAGAAGTAATTCATCTATCAAATTCAACACAGCAATATGAATAGCTGTTGGGAAAGCATCATTTGTTGATTGTGACATATTTACATGGCTGTTTGGGCTAATAGTATGGTAGTCCCCTTTTTCTTTGCCTAAAATCTCTAAGGCACGGTTAGCAATAACTTCGTTGGCATTCATATTAATCGATGTGCCTGCGCCACCTTGGATTGGGTCAACGATAAATTCAGCATCCCACTCGCCATCAATAACTTCTTGTGCAGCTTCGACAATTGCATCTCCGATTTCTTTTGAAAGTAGGTGTACCTCCATATTACTCAAAGCAGCTGCTTTTTTAACAATACCCATTGCTTTAATAAGTGCCGAATGAATTGTATACCCTGTAATCGGGAAATTTTCAGTTGCACGAAGCGTTTGGATTCCGTAATAAGCATTGCTTGGTAATGCACGTTCACCTAAAAAGTCTTTTTCTATACGTTGTGTGGACATAATTGTCGTCTCCTTTTATGTAATACTCACACTTGATAGTAGCTAATAACTGACGTATTGTAAACAGTCAATTGTCTGTAAAATGAAAAATACTTAATTTCACCATGTCTAATTGGTGCTGACGCTTCGCTTTCGCACAAAAAGACCTGTTGCTATTGTTCTCTTTCTCTACAAAAACAATTCCAAAATGAAGATAAAAACCGAGCGCAGTTGAACGCTCGGTTTCATCATTATTTATTAGAAGTCACTGTAAAACGTCTGTTTACATGCTTTGGATTTTCAATTTCATCTAACACTGCAACGGCATAATCTGCATAGCTAACATAACTTTCGCCAGTAGCATTTACTAATAAATGATCTTCTCCAGCAGTATAGCTACTTGTACGTGGACCTTCTGGATCAAAGAAAGCAGATGGGCTTAAAAATGTCCAAGTAATAGTAGATTGTTGTAAGTCATGTAGATTTTCACCTTGATTTTTAGCTGTTGCGTAAAACATTTCTGGAAAATCCGGTGTATCCATTACGCGTACAGTTTTCTCGGGGTCTACAAACAGACTACCCGCTCCACCGACAACAAATAATTTTGTATCAATACCCGTGAAAATATCAATTAAATGACGGCCAGCTTTCACATGTAATTCCTCCTGACCAGCAGGAGCACCAAATGCATTTACGACTACGTCAAAACTTTTCACATCTTCTTGAGATAATGCAAAAACATCCTTTTCAATTACTGGAATATTTCCTGTTACTTTTGAAGCTGAACGTACAATCGCAGCTACATCATGACCACGTTGTAGTGCCTCCTCTACTATCTTTTGTCCTGCTTTCCCTGTTGCACCAATTACTGCAATTTTCATCATTATAATTCCTCCTATTTTTCAATTGTAACCATTTTAGTTACAGGTTAGATACAAAAGATCGACTTCGTTGATTTAACGAAGTTGATCTAGCACATCCTGTAAAGTTTGTGCTTGTAATTGTTCTTCCATTGCATGCCAAACAGATGTATAAACACCTTCCAATGTCCGTTGGATTTTTTGACCAACTGTACATGCTGGATTTGGCTCATCGTGAATCGCAAATAGCTGCTCTGGCCCATCAATCGCATGGTAAATAGCTAAAAGCGTTAAATCTTTTGGCTCTACTAAAAGGTCATAGCCTGCAATACCTGATTGCGAGGTAAGCAAACCCGCTTTTTTTAGCACACCAATCATACGTCGCACAACAACTGGATTTGTATTCACACTCCCAGCGATGTACTCAGACGTCAACTGACTTTTATCAGATGTTGTAGCAATAAGCGAAAGAATATGGATCGCTACCGAAAACCGACTGTTCACCATATGTATCACCACCCGTTGTAACTATTATAGTTACAGGTTTGAATAAAAGCAAACAAATTGCTCTATTTGCACCTGCGTTTATTGTTTTCATTTTACGAAGAATTATACTTTCTTTACGTAAATGACTAATTCTTGTCGTATTTCTCCATCTTCCTCATAAAAATCTAAGTTATGGAATTCATACTTAAAATGGCCAACTGGAAACGTCACACTTTCCCCCTGCGCCGCAGCTAAAACCCCCGCCACATCATGTGACACCATATGCAAAAGCTCTGTACCTAAAACCGAATCTACAAATACCACGTTCATAATAAAACACCTCCTCAGCTATTATAGCTTAGAAGGCGCTTACATTTACAGTCTTTCTTTATAGCGTTTTAGGCGAATTTCCTCAATGACTTGCATCATTATATGTATTTGCTCCGATGTTAATTTTGTAGAGATGTGTGGTAGCTCAGATTCCACTTTTTCTTGAGGCATATTCGTAAGCAATTTTGTCCTTAAACGCTGCTTCCGTTCTCTTCCGTCTATTTGAAAAATCAATGATCGCCTCACATCACTCACCTCTAAATTTTTATTTGAAACTTCAAGATTAAAAATTATATCGGAAAAAATTTCATAAATTTAAACATACTTTATATTTTTATTAGAAAGTTTGGCTCTATTATGAGTAATAAGGGTTTCTCTTTTTGTTTTATTCGTTGCTCTGGCGTTCTATCCACGACTTCGAGGGCTCTATCCATCACTTTGGCCACTCTATCCACGACTTTGACGGTTCTATCCACGAATTTGGCCACTCTATCCACGACTTTGACGGTTCTATCCACGAATTTAGCCACTCTATCCACGACTTTGCCCTTTCTATCCATCACTTTGAATGTTCTTTCCGTCACTTCCCCTCTTTCATCCGTCGCTTTGCCTGTTCTATCCGTCACTTTGGCTCTTCTATCCTTCGCTTTGCCTGTTCCATCCGTCGCTCTGATTTTTTTCCGTCGCTTTGGCTCTTCTATCCATCACTTTGTCGGTTCTATCCGTCACTTCGCCTTTTCTATCCGTCGCTCTGACTTCTTTCCATCTCTTTGACGGCTCTATCCATCACTTTGGCTACTCTATCCACGACTTTGACGGTTCTATCCACGGATTTGGCCACTCTATCCACGACTTTGACCTTTCTATCCATCACTCTGCTTTCTATCCGTCACTTTGCCGGTTCCATCCGTCACTTTTACTTTTCCATCCGTCACTTTTGCGGTTCCATCCGTCACTTTTGCTTTTCCATCCGTCACTCCGACTTCTATCCATCACTTTGCCGGTTCCATCCGTCACCTCGCCTTTTCCATCTGTCACCCCAAGCTATCTATCCACCTTTGTTTGTTTGCTAAAAAAACAGCAACCAAAACGGCTGCTGCTTCATTTTAAACGGCAATTGGTGCTTTAATTGTTGGGTGTGGATCATAGCCCTCAATTGAAAGATCTTCGAGCTCTATGTCGAAAATTGACGCTTTATTTGGATTGATTTTTAAGGTTGGTAGGTCCTTAGGTTCGCGTGAAAGCTGTTCTTTTACTTGCTCCACGTGATTTGAATATATATGAGCATCCCCAATGCTATGAATAAATTCGCCTACCTCTAAACCACATTCGTGTGCAATTAAATGTGTCAGTAATGCATATGAGGCAATATTAAATGGGCAGCCTAGCAATGTATCGAGGCTTCTTTGCATTAGCTGACAGCTCAATTTACCATTTGCGACATAAAATTGGAACATCACGTGACACGGAGGTAGTGCAGCTTTACTGCCCTTTGCTCCTGCATTGATAACATCTTCTGGATTCCATGCATTGACAATAATGCGTCGTGAATCTGGATTGTGCTTGATTTGATGGATTACATCTTGCAATTGATCGATGCTTTCCCCTGTTGATGTTGTCCAATTACGCCATTGCTTGCCGTAAACATTTCCAAGCTCGCCGTATTTACTTGCAAATTCATCATCTGTAATTACACGCTCACAAAATGAAGCTAATTCTTTTTGATAGTCAGCATTGAAAGATTCGTCCACTAAGCAACGACGACCAAAGTCTGTCATATCGGGACCTGAATATTCATCAGACTCAACCCATTTTTTAAAAGCCCATTCATCCCAAATGTGATTGTTGTTTTGCAGTAGATAGCGAATATTTGTATCCCCTTTAATAAACCAAAGTAGCTCACTTGCTACAAGTTTGAATGGTACACGTTTCGTCGTTAATAGAGGAAAGCCTTTGCTTAAATCAAATCGCATTTGATAGCCAAATACGCTGTATGTACCTGTTCCTGTACGATCTTCTTTTTTAACACCATTATCTAATATATGTTGTAATAAATTTAAGTACGCGATTTCTGGATGCGCCATGTTCACCAACAGCTCCTTCAAGTATGCTGTTGACCATTATATCATCTAATAACAACATGTGAATGCCAAAAGAATAAATACAATATTTACCTGTTTGCACTAAAGGAATTGTGTTCTAGCTCCCTTGCGATTTCAGACTCCGTCGTGACAAAAAACATTGGCAACAAAATAATATTAAATAAAACAGGGACAATAATAAACAATAGGTCAACCCCTGGGTTAAAATAGAGACCAATCGCAGTCAGTAACCCTGACATGATTAGATAAACAATTTGCACTCCGATAATAATGAATGGAATGATTTGATACATATAATTAAGCTTACGGAACTGATGCATGTTTTCTGGGTTTTTAATAATTCTCTTTTTTAAGCGACTCGATAATATGAAACAGGCAATAAGTTGCGCCACAATAAAGCTAAAATAAATAACAATATATAGTACCATTTGCCCTTTCATAATCGAGCCATTAAAATGGCCAACCCGCTGATCTAGTAGCTCGTTGACATCACCCTCATACACATATTCCTGCTCACTAAAATAAGTAGGCGGTTCCACAAAGCCGGGAGTTGCCAAATCCATTGAGTTAGCTTGCCAATCGATTAATTTGCTGGCCAAAATCCGTAATTGAATGGCATCGTTTTCGCCAAACATCCCTACTAAAAATGTATATGGAATCGCTACCTTTATTCCCCCATCTTGTTTTTCATTAATTAAATCTTTAATCGAAAAAACATACGAAACATCCGTCTGGTGGGCTTCATAGCGAGCGTCCTCGATCTTCCAATGACTCGCTAAGGAGGATTCAATTTTATTCTTCATTTCAACATACGGCGTATCATTATGTAAATTCTTTGGAATCTTATAAACAAAACGATTGTCACCCCCAATAATGCAAATATCTACTTTCACTGCATCATTCTCTAAGTTCTTAGCGATTGTTGTCATTGGGTACGACATTATGACGACTAGAAAAAGGACAAGTGACAATCCTTTCTTTGTCATGCAACGCTCCCCCTTTTCGTCACATATGATAGATTTACACTATCATAGACTACACCGAAAAAACTACTTCGTTATTCCGAAAAAGCAATAGTGGTTTTCCGAAACAACTTTTTCGGTATTCCAAAATTACCAAAAATTATGGATAATATAGTAGTACTTAAGATTGAAATGGGGCATTTTTATCATGCAAATAATTGAGAGAAAACGATGAGTAAATGGACATATAGTATTTTTATAACCTACCTACTCCTCGGTATTTATGTACTTGTAGTCGCATCGAAAATACCTTATATCGGCATTTCGGTAGACACAACTAGCGACCAACTAGTCATGACCGAGTTCTATTATCCAAATTGGGCACAGCAAAATAATATCGAAAAAGGTGATCTATTACTGACAATTGATGGCAAGTCCATTAGTTCTAATCAACTCGATTCTTACGTTCGTTGTGCAAAAGAACTAACATTTATGAAACCTAATGGGGATGTTCATGCTGTTTCAATTAAGCATAAAGATATTCCGGAAGAATTTTATTTGCAAATTATTTTTCCACTTTTTTATTTTGTTCTATCTTTTGGCGTTGCTATCTATTTATGGCGAAGAAATAAGGATAATCCACTAACTAGTCTACTTACATTATTTTTATTAACCTGTTCATTGGCTTATGTAAGCACGGGAGCTTCAGTTAGAGGAAATCTAATTGGATCATTAGTAATAGGGACCGGTATCGTTTTATGCATAGTGCTTTTCATTCACTTTTTACAATTTTATTTCCGCTACCAACGTGTAGAATGGCCCTACATTAATACCAAGTGGCTATATGTAACGCTACTATTATTTATCCCTTGCTCTGAGTTCATTATAAATGTGATTTCTGACTTTGATACGAAAGCAGCATTAATTAAGTTAGGAATGTTTGCTGCACTAGTTCTCTATGCCATTTATATTTTATTAACAAGTTATATACGAACTAAACTGGAAAAAATCCGTTTAATCACTATTGCATTTATTACGCCTTTCTTGCCGTTTTTACTGTTTTTCGTCATACCTGTATTATTAGGGCAGAACCCTATTTTACATGCTGAAGTAGCTGCCTTATTTTTATTGTTTATTCCTTTTTCTTTTATCTTCATTCAAGTGAATGAACGATTATTCGATATTGAATATCAATTATCTCGTTTACGTTATTATTCAACACTTGCTTTTTTTAGTGCATTACTATTAACTACGGGTATTACCATCCTGTTAATTGACAATTTATCGATTGTTAAAATTACGAGTGTCTTTATACTAGTATTCCTCGTCATCATTGCTAGTTTCTATATAAAAGAGCAGCTTGATTTTAAATATCGAAAGATTATTTTTTCATCCACTGGCAATTATGTACATAATTTATATGCTGCGGTTAATCGTATGGGTAAAGCAAAGAATCAGCAAGAATTACTGGATCAATTTAAGTATGAAATAACAGAAAAGCTTGGTACCACAGCCTTTACGATTACAACAATAACGGAAGAAGCGCCTGTCACTTGTGATGAAGTCAACATAGAGAATCATCTATTATTACATGATACAGGCGAAGAAAAAATCATGTTAACCATTAGACATGTATTACAAAAAGAAGAGCTTCTTTGGCTAGAGTTACTCGCCCTCTATGTCTCGATGTTTATTGATAATTTAAAGCTCATTGAAGATTTAGTATGTGAAATAAAGCTTATGAAGGATCACAATGATACACAGCTTCCTTGGCTCGACAAATTATTATGGAATATCATTGAAAAGGAGAAAAGTATTTTAGCACAGGAATTACATGATACTATTTTGCAAGAGCAACTTCATTTAGCGAGAGAGTTAGATGTACTTGCTAGCTCGCCTATTATAAAAAAAGAAAAGGTATTAAATATTCGTGAGCAGTTGCTGAATGCATCGAAGGACTTACGTGAGTATTGTGAGAATTTAAGCCCTCCTTTGCTAGACACATTTGGGCTACAAATCGCCTTAAAGAAACTAATGCAAAAGGTAAAAATACGAGCAGACTTTTTGTTAAAAGCTCAAATAGAACGTGTCCAATTTCAGGATGTAACTTTACATTTAGTCGTCTATCGCCTAGTGCAGGAGCTCTTAAATAATGCCATTAAGCATGCTGGGGCAACCGAAGTTTCACTAAAACTACTAGCGATAGATCGTGGCTTCATCCTCCAATACGATGATAATGGTATTGGCTGTAATATTGAAGGTTTAATGCAATCTTCAGCTTCTATGGGCATTAATGGTATTCGAGAACGAGTCCGTGCTTTTAATGGGGATATCACGATAACCTCCAATTTAAATGAAGGAATGCATATATTTATTCAAATACAAGAGGACGTGGATTCAGATGATTAATATTCTTATTATAGATGACCATCCTGTCGTTTTAGATGGTACAAAAACGTTATTACAAGATTTAACAAATGTCCATATAGACACGGAACAGGATAGCGTCGCTGTTCTGTCGAGAATGGATGCTCAATCTTTTCAATTATTTTTGATCGATATTAATATGAAGCCCATCAATGGTATTCAACTTGCAGAAATGATTAAGAAAAAGCAACCAGAAGCACTTATTTTACTCTATACAGGATATGAGGTTTCCGATTATTACGAACTGCTTATCGAGAAAAAAATCGATGGACTATTATCAAAACTTGCCACGAAACAGCAAGTGATTCAAACCATTGAAGCCGCACTAAGGGGCGAGATCCTTCTATCAGCTGATTTTTTAGATTTTGTACAGCAACGGACCAATCTTCCAAATTTGCAGCAAGATGTTTTACTAAGTGACAAGGAGCAAGAGATTTTACAGCTTGTTGCCCAAGGTTGTACAAATAAAGCAATTGCTTCAGCCATTGGGGTCACACAGCGCACTGTTGAAAATTATTTATCTAAACTTTTTGTCAAACTAAACGTAGAATCACGTGCAGAGGCTGTCATTGTCGCTAAAGAAAAAGCATGGTTAAAATAGAGGTAATGTAAATTTTATATTACTAAATTCGGAATATACTGGATAAATGTCTGGAACTGTTATATAATCAAATCAATAATTACATTACTTCATCTTAACCGCTAAAATCACGTATTCAAAAGTAATACGAGCTTTTGAGTATGTGATTTTTTTGCAAGCGATCGAAGCAATATGATTGTTTAATTTTTTTGGGAGGTTTTTCACATGACACAAGGTACAGTAAAATGGTTTAACGCAGAAAAAGGTTTTGGTTTTATCGAGGTAGAAGGTGGAAATGATGTATTTGTACATTTCTCTGCTATTCAATCAGATGGCTTTAAAACTTTAGAAGAAGGCCAAAAAGTAGAGTTCGGCGTTGAAGAAGGTAATCGCGGACCTCAGGCTACTAATGTTGTAAAGCTTTAATTTATAGCTTTAACATGTAGAGTGCAAAATTCAAGAGACATCCAAATTGCGGATGTCTCTTTTTTAGTTAACTATATTCAACTTAGGAAATTTGCAAGCTCTCTTATGCGTAAGAATGTAAACCTGCAATGACTAAATTTACAAATACTTGGTTAAACACTATAATTCCAAATCCGATAATCGCTAACCAAGCTGTCTTTTCCCCTTCCCAGCCTTTTGAAAGTCGGAAATGAAGGAAAGCGGCATAAAATAAAAATGTAATAAGTGCCCACACTTCCTTAGGATCCCAACCCCAATACCTACTCCAAGCAATCTGTGCCCAAATCATAGCAAACAACAGACCTCCTAGGGCAAATAATGGGAAACCTATGACAACAGCTCGATATGTAATTTCATCCATTAATGCTGGCTGTACACGGTTTGTTAATGGCTTTAACAAAACAATTAATCGTCTTCTCGTAATGAGTACAATCACCCCATATAAAATCGTTCCAACGATAAATGACCATACAATCGTGTTCAATTTCTTCGCGTCTAGCTTATTGGTAATTTGCAAAACGCCAACCTGATCCCCACTAGCTGTTACTGCACCTTTATTGACAATCAATGGCATCATCGTATATTCGGCTGTTTCTTTCTTTTCTAGCTTATTTTCAAATTGAACCTCGATTTTATCCCCTGCTAAGTTAAAATAAGTACCAACCCCAATAAAGCCAATTACGACAATTAAACAATACATAACAAATTCCAAGGCAACTGTACTCTTCGAAAACTTAGAAACATCTAATGTTTTTAACAAATAAATAATACCTGTTGCAAATGAGATCGATAAAACAGCACTAGAAAATGCAACTGTCATAACATGAATCGTTAACCAATTACTTTGCAATGATGGAACAAGCGGTGAAACCGTTTTTGTAAAAACGCTTCCATAACCGAGAATAATTAATGACACAGGGATTGTAAACAAGCCTACAACAATTTGCTTATATAAAAAATGTATAATCAAATAGCTACCAGTAAGCATGATGCCAAAGAACGTCATAAACTCATACATATTACTTACAGGTGCATGATCAACAGCAATCCATCTTAAAATGAAATAAACTAGCTGTAAAGCAAATGCAATATATGTAAGTAGAAGACCGACTTTTCCAAACATCTTTCCTTTGGATTTCACGGCAAGTCCAATCGGTATAATGGCGATTAGTAGTAAAATAAATGCCACGAACAATGAATTACTACTTAAACTTAATAATGTTTCTTTACTCAATGTAAAATCCTCCAAAGTATTTTTTTACGCAACATCATTTCCTGGGTGCGTCCAACCTCCAATCAACTTATATAAATGGTATTTACCTCCTCACCCTTTTGTGATGATCCATTTTTTGAGGAAACTATATAGTAGCTACCAATAAAAATAACGTTATTCATTAAAATAAGTGCCATCATTTCCCTTTAAATGATTTTATTTTTTCAGAATTGTTACAATTACGTGACACAAAGTAGAGAAAAGATCTCTTAAAGACGCCCTCATATCAAAAAAACAAGCCACCTATATTAACGAAAAGATGGCAAGACTCTACCTACATCTTACTAATACTTGAAATATAAGTATATTTTCTCAGCCGTTTTCTTAAAGATTGTTGCTAAACTAAATCTTGATGGGCAACAAAAAAACAGAGTTAATCTACATAAATGCGTAGAAATCAACTCTGTTTTTTTATCGCCTCCTCTTTCCAACCCCAGGCATCCATGCCATTCCTCTAAATGCCCAATAAACGTGAATCGGAATATACAAGAGCGACCAGATACATGCGGCATAACCAGCCCATTTCATTTGACTAATCTTCATTTCCTTTCCCACATCATTATATGCAGCAATCTATATGACTTTTTCTTTAAATTCAGCTCTTGTGGAAATTACATCAGTTTTTAAACATTCAAATAGGCATTCATCAAGATATTTAATAATACAAGCAAGAAAATAAAATTTCATAGTTGCAAGTCTCGCAGCAGAAATCTTACTGCGAGATTTGCCTTGCTTCTATTTATATTTCACATAAATGATTTCTGGATCTCCCTCGTCTAAGTTTTCAATAAACCCACTTTTTATAAATCCTGCCGTTTCAAATACCTTATGCATACTAATATTGGATTGGTTAGTAGAAGAAAAAATTTTGGGTGTCGCTGCCAAATCTACATAAAAAGCTAGCCGTGCTGTTGCAACGCCCTTTCTTCTCTCAGAGGGCTTAACAATAACTAATGAGATGAAGCAGTTTTCAAAAAAGTCATTCGTAAAAATAAGAAAACCAGTAATCTCTTTTTCTGTTTGTTGAATAATACAACGTTGTTCGTTAGTGGCTGTACGCAAATATTCGCTTCTCGAGTAATCTCCAATTACTTCTTGATCAATCGCACATATTTCATTGCAATGCTTCATACTTGCTTCCAGCAATTGTGTCATTCTGTTCACCTCATTCTTTATACACAAAATTATGTTCTAATCAAGTTTTTCGCTGTTACTTTAACTTAAGTAATAACTCATCACCTTAATCTTAGCTCTGAGCCCTGTTACCAGCCTTCCTTCATCGACAAATCCGCATTTTTTATAAAGTGACTGTGCGGCAGTATTCGGTAGATTAACCCCTAACACAAGCTCATTAATGGTTGGAAAATGCGCCAAAACAAAGTCTGGCAAAAGTTGTAATGCCGCTTTCGCATAGCCTTTACCTTGTTCATAGAAATCTGTTGAAAAGGCACGGATTAAAATCGCTTGTTCATTAGAGGAATATGGCCTAACGCCCTCTTTTTCATGTAACACAAAGAATGTCACGAGCTTATCTTCATCTAATACAAGAATAGCATGACGATTGTTATCCTGTTTCACTAGTTCAATGCACTCTTTCGGAGACATCGTATAGCGAAGCTGCTCCTCTGTGATCGTATATCGTTCAATTAAGTGATCATCTTTTTTTTCATAAAATTTTAATCTCATCATAGCTCCCCTTTCATCTTGAGTCGTCGTTCCACCTTGGCGTAATTGTAACTGTCGCATTGCTTTTGCTACACACGACATTCGCCACTGACGATTCACTTTTGCGCTGATAAACAATGTGTCCGGAATTTGACATTTCATTTATAGATTGAAAGTACACATTTAGTAAAGTTTATTCCTATTATAATATATTGAAAAAACAGAAAATATAATGTATTCTAACATGATTTAGAAAATTATTTTAGAGAAGGTGATCATATTGGAACTATTAGAGAGGGCTCAAAAACGAAAAGAAACGGCCATGCTCATTTTAGGAGAATTGGAGCTGATAGAAAAATGGAATACCATTGGAGAAACTTATGTTGTCGGCGCTACAGCATACGATTTACTAGTGGATCAAGATATCGACATCGAAACATTTTGTGTTCGCCCTAATGCAGTAGAAGCTATGACGATATTATCTGATTTAACTAGCAATCAGAAAGTTTTAGAATTAAAGTATCGTAATTATTTAGAAACACCATTTAATGGTATCTATTTTAAAATACAATATGAGCAAATGCCATCAGAAGTTTGGAATATTGATATGTGGCTGTTTTCAGAAACACGGAATGGCCCTCTATCAAGAGATTTAGTATCGTTAATGAACGATTCCTTAACAAATGAAAGTCGGAAGTATATTTTGAATATTAAAGAAGAACTGCTTAAAAAATCCATAACACTTCCTTCGATTTATGTATATGAGGCAGTGTTAGACTACGATATTCAATGCACAGAGGATTTTCTAAATTGGATGGAGCAACAAGATGTAGACATTCAGACAAATTGGCGCCCTTCAAAAAAATATATTTAAATAGATTCATGACCAAAAGTTGGGGATACATTTGTTAAAAAGTATGCCCTGTATAGTATAAGTTGATCTTCGTTACGACTGGGCGACTCCTTGGGGATCAGCAATAGAGGAACGAAGGCTAAAAGCATCACATCCTGTGATAACGACTTCGTGACCAACATCGGTGCTTTCAAAGCGCCCAGTTGGAACGGAAATCACCCCATCGTTATGGAGATAAGCCACTAAAAATTCTTATTTCCATTTATCACCAAAAATGCTACTATAAAGTTATCTAAACTTAAGGGGTTGTGAATATGAGTGCGAAAAGTGCAGTTAATTTTTGTTTATACAACAAATAACACAAGGGATGTAACCTCTAACTGCAGCTCTTAAACAAGGGAGAAAACAAAAAAATGGAAAACTATTTTAAAGAATTTCTTACAGGACAAGCTATTACTTTACAGCAAATGACTTCCTCCGACTTAGAAGCATTTGTAAAAATTGAAAGTGAACAGAAGACGTTGTTACTGGCTAATGACGACATTCCCTTTCCAAATACCTTTGAGGATCATTCTTCATTTTTCCAAAGTATTAGTGGAAAAAAAGAGGAGTTTTTTTTCGGTATATTCGAAAAGTCGTCAAATGAGCTTATCGGTTCCTGCGCTGTCTATGGAATCAACTGGAAAAATAGCACTTGCTTTGTAGGCATTTCAATTGGCGAACAATGGCATGGTAAAGGCCTTGGAACGGATGCAATGAATACTCTTATTCACTTTATTTTTAATTATATTTCCATTAATAAAATCAAGCTTCAGGTTTTCAGCTTTAATAAAGGAGCTATTCGTTCTTATGAAAAGTGTGGCTTTACAAAAGAAGGTAGTTTACGAAATGAGCTTTTCCGCTTCGGTCAATTTCATGATGTCTTGTTATTCGGTTTATTACGAGAAGAATGGACTCAATTGGAAAAACAATCTTCTGAAGGGCTAGAAGTACTTTGATTTTCACGATAAATCACAAAAATTCTCGATAAAATGAAGCAAGGGGCTGCCAGTTGACAGCCCCTTCTATTTTTCATCCCCTATTCTTTCCAAATTCTTTGTACATCACCTAACACGAAATGCTGCAATGTAAGTTGATAAACATCAGGCATTGAAAGTCCCTTCCAAAATGAGTTATTATATTGTGCATCAAAATATTGCATCATTAAGACCATAATATTGCCGTGTGTACCAATCACTATATTGTCATTTGGATGTGCAAGGATAATTTTTTGCAAGGCAGTAATAGCTCTTTCCTTGGCGGTTTCATTTGATTCTCCACCCTCAAATGCGAAATACGGATGACTCCATACTTGATGCATCGCAGCGTCAAAATCAAGTATATTTTCAGTAGATAATATTCTTTCTTTCAAAGAATCTATCGTATTTATTTCTAACTTATGTTCTTGTGCTATACCTTCCACCGTCTGAACAGATCTTTTATAGGGACTTGAATATATAGTATGGATTAATTTATTGGTAAATAATTTAGTCACACGATCCCTATCCTCAACCCCTTTAGCAGAAAGCGGACGATTATACTCATCAACTGTATAGTGAGAATGAGCGTGTCTTACAAAATATATTACGGTCATAATTGTTTCCTCTATTTTTCTTCAGATTTTGCTTTCTTTTCTTTTATATAATTGTATAAATCAACCTTCCACATACCATCCTCTTTTAGTAAAGCAAATATCTTACGATAGTGAGAGCTTCCGAAAATTATATCCAGTTGAACTATTGCTATACTTTCTGTACTAGTTTCTTTATCCAATGAGATATCATTGTAGTATCGGTATATTAAATAATCCTGAATTTGTTCATCTAATAAATAGTTTATATACTCATCAATAAAGGTTTGTTTATCTGGAAGCTCATTATTATTGTAGGTAATTGCATAGAGTTTCTCGAAATTATGCTCTAATATTAAATTCATCATAATTAACACCATTTCTTCTGGTGTAAAAGTCTTTAAACTATTAATATTCTCATTGCTTAAGAATTCTTCATATAAATCTCTTTTTTCTTTTGATAATTCCTCTAAATATGTAAAATCATAATCCCTATCAATGACTGGAGGAGTCGATTTAGAATCTTCCACATGTTGAACCGTATGGTTAGTAACTGTTGTTGTTCCTGGAGATTCTCCTGATTTTGATTTCTCTTCAGAACATGCTATTAACAGTACACTAGAAACGACAATAACGCTTAGCATTGGCAACTTTAACTTCAACATTGTATACCTCCCCCTATCATTTAATAGATTCACAAACTACTTCTCCCACCATTCTATATATTTCGAAAATTCTCAACATTTAAACAAGAAATAAATCTCCTCAATAACAAACAACAAAAAAGTATATTTGATAAATTGTGACAAGAAAATAAAGTCCATAAAAATTCTCGTCGATACCTGCCTAAATTTTTATAGTAAAAAAGTCGCTAATCTATTAAATATCACCTTAAACATTTTCTGAAATTTAGTCAAAAAAAAACACTAATATTCTAATATTAAGGGTGATAAAACACATCATCAATACAATAAAAGTAATTTATACAGGTCTAAATATCTAATGATATTATTCTGTATTATTTTCCATCCTGTAAGAATTAATATTTTTTTCTATGACTAAATTACGAATTTCTCAAGCTATACACAATATGACATATTTTTCATTTTAGGTGAGATACAATGAAAAAGTTGAATCGAGGTCAATGTATTTCAAGAATATGAAGAAAAAAATTAGGGGGAAAAGATTTTGCTTAATATATCGTTTAAACAATTCTTGAAGATGGAGATTGAAAATAAAAGAAAAGATATGTATAAAAAGGCTATGGATTTAGGTTTCACCCATCCTAGTGTAGTAGATTGTAGCCAAGAATTAGATGTCCTACTAAATAAATATTCAAAAGCGATCAATAAAGCAAGCTAAAACGATTTTCGATGATTCGTCTAGTTTTATCCTGTATTAGATTCCGGTTATAAAGCCTATTGCTGTTGAGAAGATATGTATAAATAACATAGAAATGGGCTATCTTCTTGATGACAGGAAAAAGGAGGCCTAATCATGCAGGTATTTATTTTATCATTGGTCGCTTCAAGCTTTTTACTACAGCAGCCTCAAGATTCAGTAGAAAACATAGCACCGATTCTTTGTATACCTTCTAGAACTACATCTTATAAATATCCTAATAATCAATATCAAGCATTTCGTACCGAGAATGATTTTTATCATCAATTAGATAGGACAATCTATGAGGAATATAACAATGCTACCTTGAACATTCGTCAAAGAATAGCCTTTAAGGACGTATCGAAGGCTGAGGAAACATTTAATCTAAAAACAAACTTTATACGTAAAAAAACAGACCTCTCTCAACATACTTTTATCCATCCCAATCGACAAGTATATTTTTTAGCATCCTTTAAGCAAATGGATCAGGAGACTTATCATAAATACCTGGTCATTGACGCTGAGACACAATCTATCCTTTTAGGAGATAGTAATTACCAAAGTAATACCATCAAATAATTGTATTTCGTTTGTTGTTTAATTTATTGTATGCTTGAAAATTGATTAATAGTAGCAAATCCGAAGAAAAAACTAACATTTTTTAGTAAATTCCGCAAATAACATAAATTCCATGGCTGTTATAGCTCGACTCTTGGGAGTAGTGATTTCCCCTAGAGTCGAGCTAAATTGTTTTATAGGACCCCGTTTTACTTCTTTCAGCAACCTTTTGTACTGATAGCAAAACGACAGTGACAGGTACAGGTAAAGAAGTCTCCCACCTCTATAAATGGTGAGATGAATGCGGATGTCCCCTTTTTAAGATAAGGCCTTTTGCTGTATTTCTTGCTTTATTTCCTCTATAAATTGCTGCAATGGTTTTTCAATTAATGCTTGCTGACCATATTTACGAACAGTGACATATTGAGTATCCATTTCTTTATCACCAAGCACTACAATATAAGGTGTTTTTTTCATTTGAGCTTCACGAATTTTTTTACCTAGCTTTTCTTGACGATCGTCAATACTTACACGGATTTGTTCATTTTGTAAAGCTTCAACAACTTGCTGTACATATACTCGATGCTTATCAGCAACTCCAATGACTTTTACTTGCTGAGGTGCAAGCCATGTTGGGAACGCCCCTCCATAATGCTCAATCAATATGCCTAAAAAGCGATCAATAGAACCGAATACCGCTCGATGAATAACGACAGGTCTTACTTTTTCATTCTGTTCATTGACATATGTTAAGTCGAATTTCTCAGGTAGTTGGAAATCGAGCTGCACCGTTGCACATTGATGACTGCGATGAATGGCATCTTTAATATGAATATCAATTTTTGGTCCATAAAACGCTCCGTCACCTTCATTTATTGTAAAAGGAAAGCCTAGATTCGTAAGTACGTTTTCTAACGCCGCTTCGGCTTGGTTCCAAAGGTCAAGTTCTCCCATATAAGCAGCGGGACGTGTTGATAATTCAATATCGTATTGGAAGCCAAAAACTTGGTATACCTCATCAATAATCTTCAGGGCAAGCGCAATTTCATCTTCAATTTGCTGTGGAGTAACAAAAATATGTGCATCATCCTGACAAAACGTACGCACTCGTAAAAGTCCATTTAATGCGCCACTAAATTCATGTCGATGAACTTGCCCAAATTCAGCCATACGAATCGGTAAATCTCTATATGAATGGAAATCATTTTTAAAAATCAGCATATGTCCAGGGCAATTCATAGGTTTTAACGCAAAGCTTTGGTCGTCTACATGTGTAAAGTACATATTTTCTTTATAGTGATCCCAATGCCCTGACTGCTCCCATAAACGCTGGTTCATCATCGATGGTGTCCGTACTTCTTGGTAATCAAATTTTGCTTGTAATTGACGTAAATAAGACTCTAATTCGTTGCGAATAATTTGACCATTTGCTAAATAAAACGGCATCCCTGGTGCTTCCTCTGAAAACATAAATAACTCTAGTTCTTTTCCTAGCTTTCGGTGATTGCGCTTCTCAGCCTCTTCTAGGAAAACAAAATATTCCTCAAGCTCTTTTTTGGAGGCAAACGCTACACCGTATATACGCTGAAGCATTTGATTATTGCTATCTCCTCGCCAGTAAGCACCTGATACATTCATTAATTTAAAGTGTTGTAATTTCCCTGTAGAAGGTACATGGGGTCCACGACAAAGATCATAAAAGTCTCCTTGTTCATAAACCGTCACCACTTCATGTTCAGGAATATCCTGTAATAACTCTAGCTTTAGCGCATCATGAGCAAATAGCTGTTGTGCCTCAGCTCTTGTTACTTCTTTGCGTTGAATTTGTATATTTTCTTGAACAATTTGCTTCATCATCTTTTCAATTTGTTGTAAATCATTAGGCGCAAAGGAATGCGCAATGTCGATATCATAGTAAAACCCATTTTCTATAACTGGTCCGACCCCAAATTGAGCATCAGGGTATAAACGCTTAATTGCTTGGGCTAATAAATGGGCTGTTGAATGACGAATTACCTGAATTCCTTCTTTTGAGCTAGCATCATACAGGGAAATTTGTGTATCTTCCAAAATCGGGCGCGTCAAATCAATGATGGTTCCGTTCACACTCCCTACGATTGCTTTTTTACGTAAAGCGGGGCTAATCGCTTGTGCAATGTCGGTTAGTGTAACACCTTTTGAAAATGCTTGTTGTTTACCATCTGGAAATTGAATGTTAATTACTTGATTTGACATGTTCTCTACTCCTTTATTTTAAAATAAAAAAAACACATGCTCGCGCCCCATAAAGGGACGAGCATGTGTTGATTACCCGTGGTTCCACCCAAATTCCCACTAGATGCACTAGTGGCTCATTGAAATGCAGTAACGTTGCAAGTACGGTGCAAGTTTCCAAGCACTGCTCAAAGGTAGTAAGTTTCGCTAGCTGCATTAGGAAGCTTTCAGCCCTTGCCTCCCTCTCTGTAAATCGCTTATCAAAACTCGTGTCCTTCTCATCGCCAATTTCATTGCTTTGTGAAATTGTTACTTACTATAACGAATTTTTCAATACTTGTCAATATTTGATATTTTCTCTTGAAACAATTTAAGGGATCACCACCATAACGTGTGGTTGATTTCCGTTCCAGCTGGGCGCTTTCCTGGGGGCGTCCGATGAGCCGCTTCACTCGCACTGCTCGCTCCAGGGTCTCGGGCCAACACGATGTTGGTCACGAAGGCGTTATCACAGGATGTGATGGTTTTAGCCTTAGTTCCCCTATCGCTGATCCCCAAGGAGTCGCTCAGCCTCCACTCCAATCAACTAATATACATGGCATATGTTTTAACAAAAATGTCAATTACAACTTTTGATGATAAGTTAATAAAAGTTATTTTAATTGCTTATCCATAGTAGGAAATTAGCTATGTGGATCACTCTATTTTCAATTATTTCTGCGTAAAGGTATGTATGAATGATTTCGCATTAACTGCAAAATCCACTTATTTCATCACGTTCCCCTATGCTTATTTTTTTAACTATTTCTTACTTCTAAAGTTTCATTGTGAGACTGCCACTGAATGTGAATAATTGGGGCAGCATCTTTTTTAAAAATTTTCGTACTTTCTTTTTCCGATAAGATAAACTGTTTATCAGTATTTACTCGGGTGTCATGTATAGTGATTGTTTCTTTAGACCCTGTTATTGTTTTTTGTAAAGGCTGTTTACTCAAGGATTGTTGCTTTAGTTATCTTGACTCTAACATTCAATAAAAGCACTTTGATTGTTTAAGTGAAGAATTTTGCAAAACACAAAAAGTCAAAAGTATTTGACATTCTAAAAAATGTAAAATACAATTATAAATGTAAAAAGCTTTTTACATTTTATTCAAGGAGAAGGAAATGGAAAACATTATAAAACTTAAACGAAAATCAAAGAAACTATCACAAGAAGAATTAGCTAAACTTTGTGGGGTCTCCAGACAAACCATCAATGCAATTGAAAATGATAAATATGATCCTACACTCCAATTAGCTTTTCAATTAGCTTACCAATTAGAGAGTACTGTTGATGAATTATTTCAATTTCAAGGAGTGAGATGATGAGTAAAAAAGAAATAGTCAGTTTTTTTGTGTTATTCATACTAACTATATACTTTGGTGGTACTTTAGTTAGTTATATTTATTTTGAAGACTTTTCTTACGGTGTAACTGAATATTTATTAATCATTGCTTTAGTTGTATCCTGGGGGCAATTTTTCACTTGGGGTACTCGTCAAGAAGTGAAGAAGGATGAAATGGGTAAACAAATTATTCAAAAGAGTTCTTCTATAAGTTACCATATATTATTTTATACCTTATTACTTTTATGGGTAATTGACTTTTTCTTTATTGGAAATGGAAACAACTACACCCTGTTTATTGCTCTATGTATAGCTCACCTATGCAATCCAATCATTCAATTTTTTAACCTAAAAAGAAGTATGTGATTTCTTGTCTTGTGTTACTTTTCTTCTGATCTTTATGTTAATTCTTTTTTCTCCTTTGAGCCATTGTCAATGGCTCTTTTTTCTTGATTCCCTACCAGTTAGTTGAATAGCAACAACAATCTTTTCAAAAACAGCCTTTGTAAATCACCTAAGTCTTTCTCTTCCCCTAGATAGAAAATTCGTAAGCCATCTTCTGTATTACTGTGATATACAGCCTTCCAGTGCTCACTTTTCGCTATGTAGTGCACCCCCTCTTGAGGATTCGTACTACAAGCAACTAACACAAACATCATCAAAATTAGGAAACATAATTTTTTCATTAGATATCGATTTCCCTTTACTTGAAAGTTATCAATCCTTCTTGAAAACTGTTACTCTGCTTGAGTAGTGATTATCCGTGTAAACACTCCTCACGTCATAAATTGGGTAAACCAGGCTATATATTTTGCCCCTGGAATAAATAAAAGCTGCGCCAAAAATGTGCCTAGTAACCTTGAACCCATCATCATTACAGACGCTTGTTTCAGGCTTAAGTAGCTACCTCTTTGATTAATAACATCATCTGCAAGAACGGAAATTTTAGGGTCAATAAATATGATTAATAACATCGTTGCTACACCATTAATAAGTCCTGATGCCATTACAGCAGTTGTTGCTCTTTCTGGAACTAATAAAGAAGCGTAAAGTGCAGACAGGACACCAATTGTATAGATGGCCGTTATTACGACATTCACAATAAATAATTTAAGTGGGATATCACGCCAGCTAATCCCCTTTAAGTATGACAAGCTTGGCAAATGAATGTGTTTTATTCCACGTTTAACATACTCTATACTAAAACCTTTTTTGAATAACGCTGGAATGGAACCTTTTTCCTCAGATAAATGAATAATGGCCCTTGAAAATATCGCGATAAAAGTCGGCAATAGTAGAATGCCTACCAATGTACCTAGTGAAGCTGCCCCAATAAGCACTCGGAATTGCTGCTCCACAAACGCTAATGTGTTTTCTTTCGGTGCTGTGTCAGCCAAACTTCCAGTAAAAGGCTGCTGCATCATATTTGCTAACCTTGAAACCATGACCATTACATTGAACAAGGATAATGCAGAGGCTAATAATTTTACACGTGCACCTGATAATCGAACTGCATACGCAAGTGTCTCTATCGAATGAATGATGAGAATAAATAAAGCAATCATGATCAATTTATTTGTTAAAATATCCAAAGTTTTTACCTTCTTTTCGATTATTGATTAGGCATCGTTTGATCCAAGGTTTTCCCATTATCATAAGAAATACAACCAAGACACTCTTTCCCTTTAATATTTTACGAAATTCACTTTAATAGGTTCCGTTTTTTCCTACCAAATAGAAAAGCTATTCATCAGGCCTTTCCTCCTAACGAATAGCTTTTTTGTATTTTTTGATGAACTGCAAAGTCATTATTCCAGCTAGTTGAATCAGATAGTTGATAGGTCACCATATTAGCAGTTACAGCAAGAATCACGCCTGCTCTAGATTTATCTGTCGAAATAGAATCCTCTAAAACTAATACAACATACCCCTCACCCCGTCCCAGATGATCAATAACATTTGTAGCGTTTATTTCGAAAGTTGTATAGGTTGTCTCATTTGTAGCAGGAAGTAATCGTTGCTTCTGATAGACCCCATTTTCCTTTAAATTATAGCAAACAGGCATCCATCCTTTTGACCAATCAATACTGCCTATTATTTCTTTGTTACGCTGTGCTAGTTTGCCAATTGAAAATGTAAAATATATCTTCATAATAGCTTGACCTATTTCATTTTCCCCTTCACATACAGCAGTTACTTCTAGCTTAACATCCTCCTTCGAATGCTTCAGAATAACCACTAAAGTCACAGTAAAAACGCAGATAACAAGTACTATACTAACGACGAGTAATCCCATTTAGTCCCTCCCAACATTGCAATGGCTATTACTATAAGATTACCATGTTTTAGGAGCCACAGTATTTTTTCATCAAACAATCTTATGAAATGACATAGGCATAAAGGATAAGACAAATAACGAGTATATACTGATTTAGCCATTAAAACCATTACACCACATTTACATGCAGTAATAAGCAAAGCGGTTGATACAAGTATCCCAGCCAAAATTAGTGAAAGGTCAACTGCCTTTGAAAGCACCATTGGTGAAGACTAAAAATCAGTGGGGTAAGAAAACCCCACTGATGATAGTTTCACTTCACTTTTTCGCTTGTAACTCGGCTGTTAAAGTAAATGGTATTTTTAAATACTTGTACTTAATCGTTATTTTTTTAATAGAAAGTGCTTCAACCTTTACTGCATAATGCTGAGGATGCTTCCCAATGGCCTGACGATCTATGTATTGACTAGGAAAAATAGTTATTTGCCTTAATTTATGATAGGTAATATCCGGATTTCCAACCAGCTTCGTCTCCGCTTCAAACGGTTCAGACTTACTCACGACAAGCTCGGCACTTTCAGGCACTTTATCATTGACGAGTATTTGTTGAAGCTCTATCTCACGCAATCCTTTATTTTCTATTTCTACGATTCTTATAGTTGAATTATCTGTAGGATTCGTATAGCTGTTCATGACGAGCGGTGGATTGCTTTTTAAATAAATGATGAAAGCGGCTCCCACCACTAGAACGCTAAATAATAATACAAATAGTAATTTTTTCATGTCATTCCTCACTTTCTTGCTACTTATCAAGTATAGCGAGAAATCGTAGGTGATGAAACCTTGAAAATAAATACAACCTGACTCAGTAAAAGCCAGATTGCTTTGCTAATCGTATTTCATCACGTATTGGGATTCCATCATTGCCGATTAAAGGAATTTCAGGTTTATATGCTCTTGCTTGTTCGACCGCGTTTTGTATAATTTCGACTAAGTGATAACCTCTTTTTTGATAAAATTTTAATGCGTGTAAATTATCATTTGTCGTTATTAGGGTGATGAGTATACAGCCTTGTTCGAAAGCATTTTCTTCAACTGCTTGTACTAGCAATGAACCTATTCCCTTTCCTTCTACAATACTATCAAGGGAAATAATTTCACATTCTTCTTCACGAATACTATATGTCACAAGACCTAAAATCGTGTTTTGTTCATCTACATAGACAAACCCCTCTAATTTACTACAGTCATAAATTCCACTGGAAATGACCATTTCTGTACTTCCCCAATGCTCCGTAAAAAAATGCACCACATCTTGTTGGGGTAATTGTTGAATAGGAATCACTGTCATCTATCATTCTCCTAAATAGAAAAATTAAACATACTAGCTATGGCTTTTTGAACACCTAGAAATACTGCCCACGAAATGACACCAAGTCCAATGGCAAAAACGATATGGATCGATGATTTCATCGCCATATAAATAACAAATAGCATCACCATTGTTGCTGGTAGTCCAACGATTACACCAACCGTAAATCGCTGAATATGTTCACTCGATTCACTTTGCACAGTAAGCCAAATGATGCTTAAAATACTGACAAGTGGCAGCGCTGCGATAATGCCACCATAGCTAGGAAATCTTCTAGCAATCTCTGTCACAATACCAATAACGGCTGCTGAGCATAGAATTTTTACAAATGTGTACATTATTTAGCCACCTCGCTTAATAAACGAAATGCCTGTAAAATCATTTGTTGATCTTCTTCTGAAAGCTGGTTTAGTGCATGTTGCAGTTTTTTATCATCTAATTCTGTGTTTTTCTTTAAAACATGAAGCCCATCAGCTGTTAAATGAATATGTACTTTACGTTGATCGTCGAGGGCCCGCTCCTTTTTCACCCAGCCATTACGCTCCAGCTTTTTGATATGCTCAGACGCTGTATTTTGAGAAATATTCAGTAACCCTGCAATATCACGCACTGTTACTTCATCTTCCTTTTGAATCATCTGTAAAATACGTACGCTCTGATGCGAAATTGAATCTTCATGCGTTGTATGCAGATGGTAAAAAATCGATGTAAAATAGTTATTTATATCTTTGATCATACAATTTACTCCTTTATTATATCGCGTAAACCGATTATATCGTAGTTTCCGATATATTAAAAGGAGTATTTAAATAAAGGGCTGACAATAGTCAGCCCTTTCAGTCGTTTTATCGAGAAGAACACTAGACTTATCGACGAATTTTGTGAATTTATCGAGAGTTTTATATAATTTATCGAAACTTTTTCGTGATTTATCGAAACTTTTTTATGATTTACCGAGAAACTCAAAGAATCTTGACGAACACACCCTGTTGAAATCTACTCGATCTGCATATAATTCTGGAGCTGGTTGTTCAAGTAAACTCCAGTTCGCAGTATTTAAAAGGAAATGTTCATAATCATAGTTATATTTTTTTAGTATAATAGGAATTTCTGATTACCTAATGACATCCATAAAAATATCTTCGTGATAATCTTCCGCTTTATTTTCAAGGACAAAATCAATGACGTGCGAAAAAGCTGTATGTGAAACATCGTGCAATAATCCTGCAATCTGCTCCTCTAAAGAGCCTCCGAGCTGTTTAATTAACAGCATGACACCAACTGAATGTTCATAACGTGTTACATTCCATTAGCTAATTACAAGATAACTTGCCCCACCTTGATGAATACCCTTTAATCTTTGCATCGGTTTACTCGTAATAAGTTCCGCTAACATATCCTCTATCTCGAATTCACCATATATATAATCAGAAATAATCATCTAAGCATCTTCCAACGCAAAATTCGAAAGTACAAAAACCCCACCACAATGCGAGATCGGGTAAAATTCTAATTGGCATACTCCTTTTAATAAGGAACTCATTTCCTCATGGACAAAGTAAAATTCATCATCATCCCAATAGCCAATACTTTCTTCACGGCACTTTTCAAGGTCCGCTCTTGTATTAAACGCGATATCGCCGATAAAAATTTTGCCTTCAGGTGTTAGATGTAACAATAATTCTTTAATGTATTGCACCTTCATTTCATCGGTAAAATGATGCAATGCATAGGTGCTTATAATAGCGTCATATTTTTGATGAAGAAGTGCTGTTGGCAGCCCTTTTGACAAATCCCACTCCATTAAGTTTGCATCAGGCATTTTTTCTTCGGCAATATCGATCATTTTTGAGGAGAAATCGAATCCATTGATCGTATGCCCATTGTCATAAAGCTTTGCCGTTAACACCCCGGTGCCAAATCCAATGTCTAAAACAGTTGATTTCGGTATTTGCATGACCTCGTTAAAAATCGTATTTAATACTGCTTTATATCCTGCAAATGGATATTGGTTGCTTTCTTCACTTAGCTGAACCGTTTTATCGTAACCATCAGCCCATAAATTAAATCCTTGTTGATTTAGCATAATAGTCCTCCTAGATATTCAATAGATTAAGAGTTTGGAAGGTCTATTAGTACTAAACATCCCATGTTAGTTACTAACAATCCCTCTCCAAATATATAAATTTTCATGACGGATAAACTGTTTCATAAAAATTCCCCCTTTCAAAAATTCAAGTTCATCACCATATCGTGGGGGTCGATTTCCGTTCCGACTGGGCGCTTTCCTGGGGGCGTCCGATGAGCCGCTTCACTCGCGATGCTCGCTCCAGGGTCTCGGGCCAACACGATGTTGGTCACGAAGGTGTTATCACAGGATGTGATGGTTTTAGCCTTCGTTCCTCTAATCGCTATTCCCCAAGGAGTCGCCCAGTCTCCACTCCAATCAACCTATTTACATGACAGTTTTTTATCAAAATGTCATAGATAACTTCGGGTGATGAACAAATATTAAACTATTATACCAAATATTACATATAAAAATAAGTGAATTTTCTAACTTTATTTAATTCCTAAAAAATGTTATAATAAGGATAGTTTTCTTTTCAAGGAGGAATCGAAATGGACGCATTCTTTTGTAATGCTTGCTCTAGACCAAACACTTTACAGGTCAAAGAGGTCTAGAAAAGTTAACGCATATAACATAGATTGAAGGATCTCTTTAGGCCAGTAACCTTTAATAAAAAAGCCTACTATTCAGGAGTGAATTCAAATGGAAAAACAAACAATTCAGCCGTTTTTAACGGTCGCGAACTATCATTTACTTGAGCAGCAAATGAAAAAAATTATACAAACACTTGCAACGACAAAGGATAAAAACGTTATCCTTGCCGTACATGGTATTGTTGAAAGCGAAATTACAGCTAAATTATCGCTCTCCACTGCGGAAACTCAGCTAATTGAACAGCTTTTTAATGTGACAGATCGTGCACAGGGTGAAGTGTATTTAGAGCAATTAAAACCATACGTAATCCCATTCAAAGCAGTTACTGCTAGCACAGTGAAGAGCCTTTTTAAAAAGGAAAAAAAGATCAAGCTACCGAAGCTTGAAGAAATGGATTTTCAGCAAATTTGTTATTTAGCTTGGGATGATCCTGGTACACATCGAAAATATGTCGTACTGGAACAAGATGAACAGCTAAAAGCAATTAAAGGAACTTTCTCTAACAATACAATTAAAGGAATATGTGCACTATGTAACCGCCATTCTGATGTTGGCCTATTTACAACGTCTGTAAAAGGGCAAGTCGTTGGAACGTTCACGAATTATAGTAATTACATTTGCGCAGATAGCCAAACATGCAATCGACATGTAACGGATATAGAAAAAACAAAAGCGTTTTTCGAGCGTATCACTCAGTAATAAAAATAAGCCTTCTCCATTACGGGGAAGGCTTTTTGGATAGACTTTATTCATATCAATGCTGATTTAGATTTACTATTATAATCAATGCAACAAGGATGACAAAGCCAAGCAATCAATAATACCTCGACTTAAGTTTTAATTGAGAGTGAGTATAAACTCCTGTACGTCTCTGTTGCGTGCATTGGAAAAACCTTTGTCCTCACCTGTAATCGTGAATCCACATCTCTTTAAAACCCTAAGAGATCCTACATTGTCTTTAGCAGCACGAGCATAAAGGGGACGTATTGTAACATGTATTAGAAAATCCTGTAAAGCTTTGGTTGCGATCTCTTTTCCCCAATATTCATTTCCAATCCAATAGCTAACTTCTGATTCTCCGAACTGCTCAAAGCATAGAACATATCCAACTACGTTATTTTCGACTATAATCGTTTGCTTAATAATATCTTGATTTGTAAGAATTTTGTTCTAGAGTATAATGAAGCTATCCCAATTGTTGGGGTCCTTACTAGTAAAGGTAGCCAAATAGTTGGCTTCAAAGTTTTGTTGATGCTCAAAAAAATAGGAAGATCATCTTCAACTACATTTCGAAGTATAAGATTTCGATTACTCATCATACTCCCCCTTTTATTTTTATGTTCCACATTACAAAACATACATTTCTTTTTCAACACCAAAAATTCTTTAATGACGGTCCCTTATTCTTTAATTTCGACTTCTAAGACTATGTAACCACTCTTCTCCCTACCATATAATTTAGAAATATATTATTCAAAGTAATACCTTTCTACATCAAACTTTCGACTGAAAGATTAAATTTCCACCAAATACTTACTTCTGTTTTTCTAGTTTATCTCTTACTATTTTCACTAGCTAATCATCAATAAATGAAACCGAGCTCGGTGCTTCTATCGCAACTCTTGCTCGGTTTATGATTTTTTTATATAATCTAACGTCCCTAAAGGATAACCTTCATATCACCATAATGGAATACCATGGAAGGATCTGCAACAGAGAGGCCAGGATTTGTAGGACTAGTAAGGCCTGATCCCCCAACCACTTCGATTTCAAGTTTTCCAAGTAATGGACGTTCTCCTACTAAATAATCGCCTGTAGATTTAACATGAAGTATTCCATTTACAAGAGAACTAATATCGAATTCCAATCGAGTACAACTCCTTGGAGGTATAACAGTTGACGGAAGACCTTCTAGAAAAGGTTTTTCTTTCTGATTAGTTATAAAAGGAAGTGTTATCCCTTCAGTTGAAAGCTGTAAAGAAGGGCAATATTCAATCACAACATTAGCCTCTAGTGGTTTGCTTGTAGGATTTTTAATAAGAATCACAAGTCGATTATTAGGCTGTCCAAATGCAGCATCCAATGGAACGAGAAATGGTCCTGTGGTAATCGTATACTTTCTATTTTGACTTGTTGATGTTTGGTTTGACAAAGAATCACCCCCTAATAAAAAATATAACTTTCTGTATATTTTATTAAACTAAAAAAACAAATGTATAGACGGTTGTAGAAAGAGCACCACTTTATTCTTGTGTGTAAATATAGTGGATGGGAGCTTGCTTCTTAAATTTATATACTATTGAAACAGATGAAGCACACTTATCTAATCTTATGGATGAAATTATCAATCTGAGTTCCTTTAAAGATTCTGAGGAAATCAAAAAAAACATGAAATTGGGGCACTTTTTGGGGCACTCGCCTTTTTTCTCTCTCCCCCACCCATATAAGGTATAAATATAATTACTTAGCCAATCAGTATAAACGTTGATTTATCAATGTTTACAAACAAAAAACACTCGTATTTTAAACGAGTGTTTCGTGATTTTTAAGACAACCACTTCGGAGGTGTGTTTTTCTCCCAGTATATATCCCCTAAGTTATTGTGTGCCATAAAGTCGTCCTCAGCACTGTGGTAGTGGAAGTTGTAATAATAGCCATCCTGTGGTCTTTTTTCTGTACGAACATGGAAGCGAATTAAATCCATGCCTGTTTCATTGCTAGTAATATTAAAAATTTTCTCACCATAGTTACCACTTGGCTTCTCTGAAATTGTTAACGATGCTAATGATGCATCGTCTAAGCCTTCTACTGTCATTGCAATGGCTTCCTCCATTTTAGGGAAGATAATAGAGTCAAATTCATTGCTAATTTTCGGGCCAATTTTTGTGCCGAATTTCACATAGGACTGCTCTTTCGCCGCATCAACGAGCAATGTACTGTAGTCAATAGGGTCTTCTTGTATTTCTGTTTGTTCTATCGGAATAGCAGCCGCTTCTGCAGTGCTTGTCCCAGATGATGGTCCGATAGATGCACGATTTGACGGATTATGATCAAATGCTTCCCATATTTCATGTGTTGGCGTAATTAATCCAAATGTTAAAAACGCAACCATAATAACGATACTTTTTTGAACCCATTTCTTCATTAATATACACCTTCTCTTTATGTACAAATTGGTAATTCTATTACTAATATATACGCATAAGCCCTATAAAAGGTTTCATAATTTTAAAATTCATTGTACAATATTTATGTATAAAGTAAAAACTTCACATCCTGGGAAAACGCTTGTATGACCATCATCCTGTTGCCCCAAACTAATTAATAGGGCATTTACTCGCAGTATGCAGGATAAATGTGTCGTTTTTTAAAAGGAGGTACAAAACATGAGCATGGATATCACAATGGGTATTGGTCTTTTATTAATGTTAGGTTATTTATCATCTTTATGCTTCACGGACTAATAAAATTACTTTGTAAAGAGCAATAATTAATTCCCACAAAGCCTACTACATCAATATTCTGTAGGCTTTTTATTTTTTATCAACAATGCATATAAACACTTTAAATAACATTAAATTGGGGCTAATTTTCGAGGCTGATTTGGGGCTAATTGGGGCTAAATTCAGGACTTATTATTAACGCTTTGGTGGGCATGTTTGTATAGATGAAATAATTAGATTGGGGCTATTAAACTTCAATCTTTTTTTGTTGATCAAATCTAAGTAATAAACGCCCTCCACAATAATCTGTGGAAGACATAAGAAAAGCACCCTCAGTCGGAGAGTGCGAATGTTAAATGAACTTTCAGGTTATATACTTATTACCGAAATATCACTTGGTTATTCATCTTATTTAAAAACGTTATTGCTTTATTAAAGGTGGTTAAAACATTTTTACCTTTAAGATACTTTCTATAATTTAGGACTTGATTAATATGCTCTTCGTCATCTGGACAATTTACCCATATTGCTGGTGTTGAAGGATCTTTTATTTTTAAATTGGAGCCTTTTATAAAATCATTCGTTCCTTCAAAGCTAAAGAGGTTCACATAGCTCATGTTATGCTTTGATGCATTGTATGCATGTTTCAATCCATATAGTTCACCTGCACCATCCTTTTTAGGTTGCTTTTTACGCAAATAGGATGTTTCATTGTTTTTACATTGCCATTCATCATTAGCATTCACCCAAAATAAGAGTTCACAAATTGATGCATTTACATCAAAAACTTTTTGATTAAACTGTTCATCATTTTTTGTTCTATTTATATCGCTTTCTAACCTATTATACGCCCTCCTTAATCCACTTTGGATAGTTCCGATTCTTAATCTTTTTTCTAACTCTATCTCACTCATAATATTCACTTCCCTTTTCATCTACTCAATTCGACAAAAAGGAATCATTTACCTTTAACATTTTTTTGCTCATTTTAGTATTGAAGAGTTACAGCACATTTTGAAACATTCCTTTATCTATATTCTATCAATTATATCAAAATGCTATCATTGTCTTTTTCTGTAGAATGGGTTTTGATATTAAAGTAATGAAAAATATGAAAGAAGGAGGATACAAATATGAAAGAGATAATCATCACTTGTGATACGTGTGAAAACCAATACTTTGGTGAATACTATGACTCTAAAGAAAAAAAGGGTCAATACGGTAAATATTTGGAAGAAACGTATCAAGCGCAATGCACTGTTTGTGACGAACCGGTTTTTACTACACGTAATGTTAAATTGTAATATACTGAGCTCTCGGCTTAAACCGGGAGCTCTTTTTTACCACTGAATTCCTGACCATAAAACTCTCAGCTGAAAATTCAGCTCACAATATATACTTAATTTTGAGCAGAGCGCAATTTTGCTCTCAACTACACACTTTGAACTTCTGATTCACTAATTACAGTATCATACAATTCTTGTGCGTGAATGTTAAGGGTTTTTACTTCTTCTGACATTTCCTTGTATAACGGAAATAAAGCCATATCAATTAGACGCACTGTATCTCGTATTTCATCAATTGCACAACACGCCATTCCTGGATTTCTATCCCAACCTTTATGTGTAATCTCGTCAATTCTATCCATTAAGCGAGCTACAGCACCCTGTACTACCTCCAATTGAATCATCTGTGCAGATAAAATATATGCATTGCTACTATTCTCATGTGCGACTGTTCTTAAAGTGTATTGTGTTTGTTGTTGCATGTTCTCATTCCCCTTTTCATCTATGTTTTATTTAGTTGCTACCGCATTTAAAAGTAATTGTTTATTGTGATCTGACATGACACGCCATTCTTTAGCTGTAACTTTCATTTTCTCTCTCCTTTCTAGATATCGGCTATTTCTAGTCCATTCACCGACTAACCTTTGATGGTCTTCAAATAGATTTGTACTAACTTCATTGTACTTTTTACTAACTTCATTGTACATACTAGTTAATATTTAGTCAATAGTAATTATGAAAAAATACCAACTTCATTGTATAATTGAATTAGGAGGGATTATATTGATAAAAATTACATTGGATAGAATAATGTTTGAAAGAAAAATTAAAGTTCCACAATTAGTGGAGAAAAGTGGATTAAATAAAAATACTTTATATGCGTTGCAAAAGAATGAGGTAACACGAATTGATCTAAATACTATAGAAGCGTTATGTATCGCTTTAGATTGCGACATCTCTGATTTAATAGAATACACACCAAATAAAAAAGAGGACGCCCAATAATTCGGGTGTCCTTCAGCTATAATAAAAAGCAACCACTTTTTTTGTAGTTGCTTAGTTAAATATAAATAGTCTTCTTATAAAGTATATTTTATAAAATACTCAGCATAGTTTCTGCAGCCGCTTGACCCCATCTTGGATCGCTTACTACAGTAGTAAAAACTTTTAAAGCCGCGTTCTCTCCAATCTCATATACTTTTCCAGCCAATTCTTTCAACCTACTTGGAGAAGGTTCTGTTTTACCCATTTCAATTTGTACTTCACTAGCCAATAATTTTAATTCACTTTTTTGTGGATCTGTAAAATCTTCTACGCCTTCAATTTTTTCAATCAGTTCTTTAGAAAAAGTATTATTGGATACTGTTTGTTGAATATCTTTACCCAAAGCTAAATTACTGCCTTGATGAGCAATAATAGAACCGTGATTTATTAATTGAAAAGATGCTTCTGTTATTACTTCTTTACCATCAACTTCATATTCTAATAAATCATTTAGTATATAAGTCAATTCTAATAATTGAGGTCTTGCAATATCATACATAAACTCTTGTATGTTATCCTCAAATCTTTGATGTCTATAGATGGCATGGGTATATTTTTCAAAGACTATTTCTCCTGTTGAAACTTTTCCAAATATCTGAATCAAATATGCAATTCTACCATTTACATCAGTTGGCAATCTTACCTCATCAATCCGAAAACCATTTTGTCTATAATGAATTTCGTCAAAATCAACTTTAATTTCCTTAAAGGGTTTAATTATCGATTCGATAATTGGATTTGAAATTGATAGTTCATTAAAGTGATTTATTTTGGATTGGTATGTGGCATAACTTGTTGTTAATAACTCATTTACTGCTGTATCTAGACTTCTAATAGCTACTTTCGCTTCTCTTTGAGTATAATTCCGCACATTATTCACTCCTTCCACAATAAATATAATATCATGGTAACAAGTGGAATTACTAGAGTGATAGTTCCATATTATTTACAATCTATTTTAGGAGGTTTTTATAAACCTAATTTAGTTCTACCTATAATGGTAAGTGTTTTATTCCTCATATTATCATTGACGATTTCATCTATATCATAGCGTTGCCCTTGATATTCAATAATCATATTGCTACGGATTGTTGGATTGTACCGCATGATGAAACGGAAAGTATTCTTTTGAAACTCCGTACCGGCTGTTTGAATATCTTCTCCTTTTGAGGTGCGAATATCAGCCCAAAACGAACCGATTTCTTTAATCACTTCAATCTCTTGTAATAGTTCATCTACTTCAATAGTTACTTCTAAAATCCGAATACGATGTCTATAATTACTCGCCAGCATAGTATTTACCTCGCATTTGTTGAAGTAACGCCTGTACGGTTGTTGGAATGTGTTCCTTTGGTGCTTCAAAACGCCCTTCATACCAATGTTGTGTCAATAGGCTAACTGCCCAATCATACTGCTTATATCCCTCTATAACACCATTTGTGCTGGTACTATCAATAGCATCTTTCACGTATTGCTTGGCTGTTTCAAGTAGTGCCATAATTATTTCATCATCATAATCTTGATCTACACGCAAAGATAATTTAATGTTTGCTAATGTTGCCGTTACTAAGTTCATATCATTCCTACCTTTCTATAAAAATAGGGATAGACATAACGCCCATCCCTTTATGAATCAAATTAAGCTGGTGTAATTTCAATATAACGTGCTGCGTCTGCATCAATTACTTGATAGTCATTACGAACAATAACTGCCAGACCTTGACTGTAGTAATCGAATTGTTCCCATTGCGTAGTAACTTGGTTTCTGCGTGCTACAAAAATGGCTTGTGCAATATCTCCCATAATCATTGGATATGTGCCGGCTTTTGGAGAAGGCAGTAATTTGTTTGATACTACTACCACAGGATTACCGAATAATGAATAACCACTTGGTGCTGTTACATCTGGTTGAAGGATATAACGCCCATCTGCATCTTTTAATGTATCCAAATGGTTAAATGAATCTTGGTTGACGATTGTTGTTTTGCTAAGTGCTGGATCTAGTGTAACATTACTCACTTTTTTCAAGTCATCTAATCCTGTACCTGTTACTTTCGTGAAGGCTTTTAATTTTGCAATGATATTCGCATTGTCTGTGTTCTCCACCAGCTTTTCAAGTTGGGCCTTTACCTCTGCCACAATGTCAACGGCTGAATCTTCTACCACTTCATTTGAGAGTGCAATTTTACCAGCGCGCGTTTCAACTTTATATTCAACTGGTGTAAACATTTCGGCTTCCACATCTGAAATTAAAGCTAATTCTGCTTTTGTTGCAAGTGTCGCTTCTTGATTTGTTGCTACTGGATATTTACCTTGACCGTTTGAAACTTCTTTTACTGTAGCGTATTGTGCTAGGTTGTAGCGTTGACGTTTAAGGTCGAATACTTCACCAATAACATCTTTCGGAATGACTACATCTGCATTCACTGTTGTTAAACCATCTCGTACTTGCCCTTGCGAACGAATATATTGTTCGAATGAACGTGTTTCAGTTTTTTCATTATTTAATAGTGTTTTAGCCATATTATCTACCTCTTTCGTATTGTTGTTTTGGTTTACCCATGCTTCATATGAGCGTGTATTAACTTGCACATTGCTTTCGTTATAAGCTGGAATCGTAACAATTGAAATTTCATGTAACGCATTCATTTTTTCAATGCTACGTGTAACAATTCCGTCCTCTTTTTTATCAAATGAATCTATACCAATTTCGAAACCGAATGACATTGAATCCACAATGCCAGCTTCGATGTTTTTGTAAATATCGCTTGCATAGGTTGTGTCTTGTAACGTTGCTTCAAAATGAAGCCCGATTTCATCAACCTCTAACTTTAACGTCCCAGCCTTTACGCTTGCTAAGGGCTTACCGTAATCATGACCATGTAGCATAATTACATTTGAGAGATCCACTTCTTTAAGTGCTTCGGGTGTGATTACTTCCACAAAGCCTCCTAAATCCTTAGAAGGTGTGCCAAATTTTATAGCGTAACCGCTAATCACTTTTTCTTCTTGCGTTGTATCGTCTGATTTTGTATCATCATTTTGAGCGTTTTCTGAATCTGCTTCTCCTGTTTGTGCTTTGGTCGGTGCTTCCAGGTCTGCATTTTCAGTTAAACGCTTTTCTTTTTCTTCAGTTGTCATAGACTTACCCCACTTTCGACTTTATTTTTTTCTATTAATCTATCGCCATTTTCAATAGGATCAAGACCGATTTTCTTACGTGCTTCATTAATTGTCATAATGGACGTTTCCACTGCCTTCACCGCATTTTCAAATGTGGTTTGTGCATCGCTATTGAAACGGTCTACATTGAAGGTAATCTCTACACCTAATTTGTTGTATAACTCACCTTCAAACGCTTTTAAATAGTGCGTTAATGTGTTTTGTAAATACATTTTGTTGGATTGTTCTGTATTACTATGATTTGCTTCCACACCTAAACGATCTGTAGAAAGCCCATATACTTTAGCAATTTGTTTGGTTGTCCAATCGTTAGAATTGACTAATTTAAGGATCTCAGTATTAATCTGAATTGGTGTATATTCAAATGTTTCATCCAATACAATTGTTTTGAGCGCGTTGTCTGTGCTGCCATTCGCTTCATCGAATTTTTTTCGAATAGCTTCTTTAGCTGTTGCATCTAAATCGGATTTTTTTACCTTTAAAATACCGCCACCATTAACCCCTCGATTAAAGAAACCAGACAATAGTTTGTTGCCACTATCCTGTAATTTCAACTCACCATTTAAAGCGTATAGTGGACTTACCCCGACTAATCCATCTGTAGTGAAGTGCTTGAAGTGAAGAATATCCTCGCTATCAAGTTTGTACTGCTTGCCATCATCTGTAGTTGTTTCGTAAACAATACTGCCATTGTCGAGTTGTTTAACACTTACACTATTGCTTAATTGGTGAATCGCTATTACTTTTCCACTTGAATCTCGTTCGATTTCCGCAAAAGCATTACCATTCAATAAAACATTGGCTGCTATACTAAAGAAGAAATGCCAGCTATCTGTATAAGTGTTAGGCATGTTATTCAATAACTTGACGATTTTCCCATTCCCCATAAGCTCACTAGAAGCAATATCACCAGCAAGTATTTTTACCGCAGCGAAAATATCGCTATTTCTCAATGCCCTAACGCTTGTATATTGGATTGTTGCATCATCTGACGTTAAGCTAACTAGATGGTCTAGAAAAGGCTCTGAACGTGCGTGTACAGTGTTTAAACTTTTAAAGAAACTCATTTATCTTTCCACCCCCTTTCAATTAAGAGAGCAATAATTACAATGAATATGCCAGTGGTTAAAAGTGTGTAGCCAATATTCGTTAAAATCTGTACTGCTGCCACAATAAATGCTATGCCTAGCAATAATAAAACGGTGTGTAAATGACTAAAAACTAAAGTTTTCAGAAACGTAAAACTCATTATTCGCTTTCGCCCCCTCTATATCTTCAAAATGGAACATAGCTTGTGTGTATGCGTTCATCAATGCAGCTATCGGATCAATACGTTCGCTATTTCGATTCTTATTAATAATGACACCATTATTATCAATTTTTAAAATCGCATTATTGACCGCATATGTTAGTAACTTATTTTTGGAATGAATAATATTCCCATCATATAACTGCTCTCTAAATGTCCTGGTCGGTGTGTTTAATGTGAATACACCTTGCCGGACTTCTACCAATGGAAGATGTTCTTTTTCTAACTTGGTAATCAATGTGTTAGCGTTCCATTTGTCGTAGCATATCGCTTGTACATTCAATTCGTTATCTTGGATAAATTGCATGATCCAATTGAAAATATCCTCGTAGTCGATAATTCCACTCGCTAACTTTGTGATGGAACATTCACCTTCTTGTTCAAGTGCTACATAGTTAATGCCATCTCGTTTAATTTTTTGTGTTAATCCATACTTTGTACCAACCCATGAATGACTATCACAATATAGTTGTCCTGTTTCAATCAACGGAACACACCAGCTTACAGATGTTAAATCGTTTGTTTTCGAAAGGTCGATACCTAAATAAATGTCACGCCCTCGTATATCCGGTTGTGTTTCTGCTTCTCCAGCTTTCCAATCTTCCACACTGATATAAGAATCCTCGCTTGCTTGCATCCACATGTTAAAATTTTTCACCAATACCGCATTTAAGTTATTTTGTTTGAGTGCGATTTGAACATCATCACGAATAGCTGGTAACATCGTTCGTTTAATTTCCTCATGCTCGAAAATAGGATTGGCCGCAATGTATTTGCTTTCATCTTCAATCCAATCTTTTGAATCCATTTCCCATATCGCAATGAAATAACGGTCTGCATTTTCTTTGCCGTCTAGCACTTGAGAAAGTAACTCATAATCTTCATACATTGGTACATTCACGTTTAGTCCAGCAGTTGACACAATTGCAAGTAAGCCGTTTTCCTCTTGTGCCATACCAGATTTGAGAACGTTATATACACGCCTGTCCTTCTGTTCGTGGTATTCGTCAATAATGACGGTTGTTCCAGCGTAGCCATCAAGAGTAGATGTATCGCTCGCTAATGCCATTGCGAAGCTATTAGAAGATAGATCACGTATTTCAGAATTTAATATTTTTAATCGGTGGCGCATAAATTCCGACTGTTTCACTATTTTATTTAGGCTATTTTTCATCATGTTATAGCCCAATTTCGCTTGTTTGAGTGCATTTGATACGAATAAAATCTGTCTACCTTCTGCTGGTTGCTGTTCCATTAATAAAGCGTTGGCAGCCATGCCTGAAACTAAATAGGTTTTACCATTTTTACGTGACATGGAAATGAATGCACGATTGTAACGCCTGTTTTCTGTTCCTTTTTCACGCCAGCCATATAACTCTGAAAGAATCCATTTTTGAAAAAGTAGCATTTCAATCTTTGAACCATCTGTAGAAGGTAATAATTCAATGAAAGCAATTGCTTTATTTGCTTGTTGCTCGTTGAAATAATAAGGGAAGTCGTCATTTTGTGAACGCTCCAAATCACGTTTAAAACGCTCACACGCCTGTTTTATTTTCTCCCCACCAAATATTTCACCCGAAAGGATTTTATCCGCATATTCAAGTGCAAAATTAGTCACTGCCTAACAAACTTTCGAATGGATCTACAGGCTTTTCTTTTACTTTATTGAGTGCTAGTTTCATTCGGGAATCTAAACTCATGCCCAATGAATTTGCTAACATTCGCATATCTTTCATCGCTTGAGATTGCACTCTAACCGATGGATTAGGCTTTTCGGTATCGGCTAGTATCACACCACGTTTATTAATATCGTTCTGACAATCTATAATTGTCCCAACCGCTGCACAGTAAGAAGTGATTAGAGAATAATCTAATTCTGAAATAGGTATGTCACTTTGTAGTAGAGGCACAACCCGATTCCATTCATTTAGCGCCTCACCTGTCAAAAATGTTGGAGGCTGTGTATTCAAGTCGGGATATTCAAATAATTCTTCTCGCATAGCTTCACGATCTAACCGCTCGGCTTTGGAAATGTGCGCCTTTGTTGGCTCAATCAATTTGATTTTTTTCCCCATTCTTCCAACCTCCTGTTCTATTAAGAGTATAACACATTTAACTTACTATTAATAATCTGATTACTAAAAATAACTTTATAAAAGGCATTTTATGCGAAGAAAGGACTCCTCAACGGTCCTCACGTCCACAGAATTAGCCCCCCTCTTTTTTTATAGAAGGGAACGTTTCATCTGCTCTCGCTTTGTCTTAATCGCATGATGATGATGGCATAAGCTGCGTAAATTTGTTTCATCTAACCGCCTTGACCAATCATCTTTAATCTCCACAATATGGTCTGTTACGTCCGCTTTTACCGCTAGTCCTAGCTGGATACATTCCTCGCATATAGGATGGGATAGGCGGTAACGAAATGATAGGTTTTCCCAGCTTTTGCTTTTGTAAAATCGTCTGTATTGCCCATCCTTTTCCATACGCTCTGCATAGGATTCTTGTTTGCGTTGTGTGCGTGGCTTGTGGCTCTCACAATAGTGCTGGTCATAATCAATTAATGTTCTGCATCTAGAATGATTGCATTGTCTTTGTGGTCTCAATTAGAAGTTCATTCCACTTAAAAACTGAATACTACCTTCAACATCGAATGTTTCTTCGATTGTCATGTATGGACTTGTGATTGTAACTACTATTCCATTGTTGTAATTTACTTTTGCTAATTTGCTTTCTTCATTAAAGTTGATATATTCCACATCGTTATGTCCTTCTGCTACTTTTCGTAGCTTCTCACCATCAAAGTAAGTTAGTTTTTTCATTGTGTGTTCCTCCTAGCTATATAGTTGTAATGCTTTGTCAAATGACTGTATACATAGATCACTATGAATGAATTGATATAACCTTCCTATTAATTGTCATAGGTTCACCTCCTTTCAAACTTTCACAATTTATATTGGTATGTTGAACTTTGTAACTGAAATTAACTGTACTTGTAACCGAACTACTTTTTTGAGTTACACGAACAAACCTCACTGCAACAAGGGGTGCGATTATTTTTGTAACTGTAACCGTAATTTTCACTTCTTTTTTTATATTTAATAGAAACATATATTAATAACTAGTTTTTAATTTTTAAAAGTTAATAGATTTACGGTTACAGAGTTACAAAGTATTTCAAACCTTACTGCCACAAGGGAAATGCATGTAACTGAAAGATTTTTTTCGGTTACATATTTCAGTTACAGTTACAAATTCCAGTTATACAACTTTCAGTTTTTCGTTTTTATATGTTTTCTGTGGCTTGCTTTTATCTGGGAAACCGATACCCATATAATCTAAGTCACCTATTTTGTTTAATTCTGTCCAATCAAAACGCTTCAATCCATCTATCCATTCATCTGTTAGCTGCATTTTGAATTGTTTGTGGAATTTTCTATCTGAAATATATTTATAGCCATTTTCATTACAAAAACGCTTGTACATTTCGTAAACAATTGTTTTAGGAACTTCATTTAACTTCCATTCATCAAAAATGTTGATTTTAAAATCAAGAATTGGATCGTTGTCCTGTTTAAATTCTTCCAATTCAATTTTTGATACAGACGGAATATCAAATTTCTCGAAATCCAGATTAATAGCTTTGTGGAGAACATATTGTAAAACTTCTTCATTTTTAATGTACTCATCTTTAATTTTGAAGTTTTCAAAAGCCCCATTAAAGTCTGCGTTAAATGGAACTATCACAATTCGTCGAATAGTACCGTTAGTTTTGTTTTTAAACTTAGGCATACCATTTGTTGATTGGATAACGCTGCAACGAAAAACTGTACTATAAATTGGTTTATTTTTTTGCTCAACTATTACTCGATCTCCAGTAACTACGCTATTGAAATTGGATGAATCATCAATATAAACATTCGCTGGTACATCGTCACCAATAACAGCTGTTTTACCTTCTAACAAACTCATCTTGAAACGCTCGTCAAATTCATTCACTTTTAATGCAGCAATATTTTGCACACCTATTAAATTTGTAATGAGTTCTTGAAATGTACCTTTACCGTTGTTTCCTTCGCCTAGCAAGAATATAGATTTTTTGCGAGTGAAATTCCCATTTAACGAATCGTTTAATACTTGCCATAATAAATTGACAATTTCCGCATCTCCACAAGCAATAGAATCTAGCCAATTCTCGACATCCCAACCATCAATTACTGGGTTTGTTGCGCCAACAACATAAGAAGTTGCAATTTTTGCAGTGAAAACATAATTAGAACTAAACGATTCTAATGTTTTTGTTTTAAGGTTAAATACACCATTTTTTACTGGTATCAAAAATCTGCTTGCTGTTCTTTCTTTCACCTGTGCTTGGTTCGTTAAGTGATAAATTACTTCATTCGCTTTCGCTTCATTGAAAGTAGGCTCTAACCAGCTAATTACACGCTTGATTAATGTCGTATTATTTGTGTACGTTCCTTCTGTTGGCTGGTACATAGCGAGCCTTGTATTTTCCTCTAAATCGAATAATACAAACGAAATATATTCTTGTAATACGATTGCACATCGAATAGGTAAAATCGTACTCGGCTTCTTACCTTTTCCACCAGCTGTTTCCCATGCCTTTATAGCGCTTTCCAATTCTTTGAAACGTCTCTCACCTAATAATTTTTGAAGATCTACTTTAGGAGAATCTTTGTAACTTACAGAAGATTGACTATCATTATCATGCTTTTTGTAGTTCGAAATAGTTTTCTTTTTACTTGCAGCAGCTTTTAATAACGATATTTCTCCATACGTCATTTCTCCAGTTCGCCTATCCCACTTATCACGTATAAGACCACTATTTCTAAACATCCTATCCATCTTTACAAAATCTTTATCGCAATAATAAGCTAGCTCTTGGCACAAATAATAATCTGTGCTGGAATGGTCTCCATTACGAATTAACTCACCTTTATACATAGCGAGAATATCTTTACCTGTTTTAGAATCTGCAAACATTTTCTGCCATGTCGCTGTATCTTCTTCAAAATTAAAAGGTTCGGCATTGAGAGTAGTTTCCGTATATTGTGCCAATTGTTCTTTTGTAAAGTAATCATCAATGATTGTTGAAATTTCATCTGTACGCTCTTGAATCTCATTTTCGTTTTCTAAACGTCCAGTGAACGTAAAATACCGCCCAAAACTATATATTTCAACACCATAACTTTCATTTTTAAAGCCTGTTTGCGTTACATACTCCGGTAAAGTGCCTTTCACAATGATATGAACACCTGTAGCACTTGGACTAAACTCTGTATATGAATCTAGTAAGTCTATTAATTTTTCTGCAGTTCCATTGAACTTACCATTGATAAAACACTTATCAATATCAATACCCATGTAGCAATCGTTTTGAGAAAACATAAAACCGATCCCGCTATAACGACCACTCCTTGCGGCTTTTACGACATTTTCAAACGTATCCCATGTATTTGGATCATTTGATTTCGCGTAGTCTCCATTAGATTGATACGGTACTTTGGTCTTTTTGCCACCTCGTATTTCGTATTTCCAAACAACCCAATTTTTAAGTTGTTGCAATTCTAGCGGAATATTGTAATAAGAATCCGATTTTATTTCTGGAAGAATGAATTCTTGAGTATTTGTTGCTTGTTCCATATATTCACCTACTTTCATTGTTGCGCTAATCCCTGTTGTATTTTGCTCACCAAAAGCGTTATTTTATATTTTTACTACCACTCACCGAAGATTTCTTCGATTACTTCAAAAGCCTTGTCTGCTCTCCAGATACGTTTACGGTTCTTCTGAATTTGAATTGCTCGCATCCGATAATCACTAAATATGTGTTCTTCTAAAAATCTCACAGAAAGACAACATAACTCTGCTATCTTATTTGCATCGCAAAACCATAATTGACTAACTACCGCTGCATCTACTTGTTTTTTTATTTCTTCTTTGACTAATTTCTCATCAACAACCACTTCAATTCTCGCTGGAATCATTCCACATCCCCCTCGACGGTAGTTCATCTACCAGTGAAACTAAAAAAAAATCACCTATATTCTTTTGTAGACCTGTAGAAATTCTTTTAGCAGTAGCAGCCGATGGATTTCTTTTTCCGTTTATCACTTGCGATAAAAAAGAATGAGAAAGCCCTATTTCCTTAGAAAAACCTCTAATACTAAGCCCATTCAATGCAATTGTCATTTTTAATTCAGTAGGATTTTTCAAGACGAACTTTAACATTTCATCCACCTCCTTTATCAACATAGTATATCAATAATGGTAGTTCGTCAACCATCATCAACCGCCACGAACCACTTTCATTTGACTAGCAACCATTTTAAAAGTAAGCTATAAAAAAGAATACTGATACGAGGTGAAAATATGAAAAATGAAACTTTTGGAGAAGTTATTCGAGAGGCTAGAAAATTGAAGGGAATCTCTTTAAGAGAAATGGCGAGTACAATTGGGATTTCTCACCCTTATTTATCACAATTAGAAACTGGACGAAATAATAATCCTTCCATTGAAATTATATTAAGTTTATCAAGAGAGCTCGATTTATCATTTTCTTACCTTGTCCATCTATCTGATGTTGATATAGGTACTGACTTGGATATTTCAGACAACATAATGAAAGTATTAAAACTTCTAAAACCCAGTGATTATGAAAATTGGAATACATTCGAGGAATTCAAGCAAGTTTTTTCAGAGAAAAACTATTTACCGATTTTAAATAATACTGATGAAATCGAAGCAAGTGAAGAATTAATACACAATTTTTATGAAATAGTTCAGAAATTCAAAAAAATAGAACAAAACACTGTTAATAGCGCTGTTATCCAACAAGCTTTAGCAATGGATGAAACAACAAGCACTGAAAAAGAGGCTGAAAAACGTCTTAAAAGATGGCAAGGTATCGACAACTATAATAGAGATATACAAACGGCCATATACTTGAATCCAAATAACGAAGGCAAGTATTACTTCTTTAAGGAAGGCATTGAAATTCCAGAAGAAACGCAAGAAAAGTTACGATTAATAATTAAAACCATTCTCGATTAAATCTAATCTCATCCCTACACACATGCTCACCAAAAGCGATGAAGGGAATGTAATTAAATTGGAATTAGTTAAATCAACGAAAGAAAAAGAAGTCTATTCTTACCTCAATAATAAAGGTGAAAAATTGTGGATGTTCCGGCACAAGTATCATGATGGATTAACAGGTAAACGGAAAGAGAAGAAAAAAAGTGGTTTTAAAACAGAAAAAGCAGCTATTCAAGCCCTTCTTGAAGTGAAGGCTCAAACACTGCGTGGTGAAACGAAACTTATAGAAAATGATAACATAACTATATCGCAATGGCTTGATACTTGGCTTGAAATGAATAAAAATAAGTGGAAAGTTACCACAATGAAGCAACGTGAATTAACAGTTAAAAACCATTTAAAGCCACTACTTGGTCACTTTAAACTTCAAAAGCTAGACCGAATAACGTACCAAAAAGTATTTATTGATAAAATAGAGCAAAAATTTAAACCTGGTACCGTTAATTTGTTCCACTCAATTTTTAAAATTGCTATTAATGCAGCTGTTGAAGAGGAATTACTTGCGCGTAATCGCTTCACGAAAGTTGTTATTAAGAACGAAGCTGAATTGACGAAAGAAACGAATAACTTTTTAACAATTGAGGAGTTAAATGAATTCCTTGAAGTAGCAAAAAGGTATGAAAACATTACAAATTATACTTTTTTATTAGTAGCCGTCTATACAGGTATGCGAAAAGGTGAGGCTTGCGGCTTACAATGGCGAAATATAGACTTCAAAAACAACACGATTACTATTGAACGTACACGAGATGAAAAAGGTACACGCACACCTAAAACTAAAAATAGTTACCGGAAAATCTTAGTTGATAATCTTGTGATTGACCAACTCAAAAAATATCAAATATGGTGTAAACAAATTTTATTGAAGCATGGTAAGTCTTTTGACGATCAGCTATTTATATTTATCACTGAATTCAATAATCCATTACATGGTATGGCGATCCATAAATTGTTTAGAGATACTATGTTCAAGGCTGGTATATTAAACGATGATGGCGAGCCTAAAATTACTTTTCATGGTTTACGTCATACTCATGCCACGATTTTACTGAATGGTGGACAAAACGTAAAGGTGATTGCTGAACGTTTAGGCAATACCCCAGCAATGATTTACCAAATTTACGGTCATGTAATGAAAGAGTTGGAAGAACAGACAATGGAAGTGTTCAGCAAAAGTTTAGAAATCAGAACTGGGGCTAAAAGTGGGGCTAATTAATTTATAAAGTCGTGTAAATATTGATATATCAATACTTTCATCATTTATTTAATGTTACACGGACTAATACAATTCCTTATTACGAAGAAAGTCCGCTACCTCGCGGACTTTTCTACTTTGTTTTTTTGGGCACTTTCTTTATTACGAAAGGAACAAATTTTCGCAAATTGATAAAGCCCTTAGACTAAAAATTTATTTACAGTCAATAACGATCCTTCTTATTTCTTACTTTATAAGTATTCAAGCACGATTCCCGCTACTAATGTACGCGGTAAAATGGTTAAAATACCACTCTCTTTTCGCACTACCTCCCTATGTTCTTCATTGTATCCCATACAATCCAACACAATTAGATCCACTCGGTAATCTCGAAGATAATGGGCTGCTTCTTCAAAGTTGCCATAATCATATGGAGAAGCGACAGCAATCGTGATATCATCTGAAATATCTTCCCACTTTTTAAGCATAGTACTTCTCTGTTCTTCTAGTGGAATAATTAAACCTATCCTCGGTTGATCGGCCATCGCACTAATCATTTTTGTGACGATTCGATTCGGATAAAAAATGGGCTTTTCACATGTTAAAATCGGAAAATCATCAGTGCTTAATACGATAACCATATCCACCTCTTGTTCTAACTTTGATAATTCCATTTGTAACAATGGTAGTAGTTTTCTTCTATCAATAATTATGGATCTGCCATCTCGTAATCGCGAAATAGATGTGTTCTTTTCATTTCTCGCTAAAACTGTTAGTAATTCCACTTCGTTTAAGGAATCCAACGCTCCTCTTTCCACAATATTAATATCTTTATTAAATATTTCTATAAATGTTGGTGTAATGTCTGAACGAGGCGATTGACCGATTGTCAAAAAACCAACTTTATTCATTTGTAGTCACCCCTAAAGTTTGTAGATATGTCATCGAACCATATAGTTTATTAAAAAACTTACATTCATCTCTATCAGAAAACTTAGTTGCATCCTCAAATAGTTGTTCCAATTCTAAATGATTGAATATCATCAATAATGTCTGCTTTAACCTCATAGCTATTCCTCCACATTTTTCTCCTATTGCGAAGACATTTAGGTAGTACATTTTTACGTTGCGTAAAAATAAAAATATTCCGAATTTAAACCGCATGAAATTAACATATTACGAACAAATACTCATTGGTAGCAATCTCATTGTAACATTTGCACTACGTCAATATCGAAAAGAACTACAAGTAATTCTAGAGTAAAATTATTAATAAACATTGTTACACAGGTTCAAATATATTGAAACAATTATTTGAATAAATAATCAAAAAGAACTATAACAGATGTGACAACCGGGAATTTATTACATAAAAAAGAGTAGACATAGTCTGTCTACTTCTGAAGGCTCTTCAATATATTTGTTCGATGATTCTATCCATCATTTTGGCTGTCCTATCCACGGTTTTGGCCTTTCTATCCATCACTTTGGCTGTTCTATCCACGACTTCGGCCTTTCTATCCATCATTTGGCCTTTTGTATTCGCAGCTTTAGCTTTTCTATCCATCACTTCAGCTGTTCTATCCGTCGCTTCAGAAATATTCGATCTTCCCAGTAAATTGGACAAGGGGCAGCCTCGCTATTGCGAAGCCACCCCTTTAGTATTTAATAGGTAACATGTTTCGTAAATTGTAAAGTCTCAACCCAATCATCTGGGGAATATTATATTGAAACGTATATGTTTCATCACCGCGGTAAAATTCCACCTGTGTGCCTTCTAACTTAAGCAACGCAAACCCAACCTTCTTTTGCGTCCTTGCAGCCCCAAAGCATGCGCCAGTGTGAATAAGTATCTTCAAAAACAAAAAGCAGAATTCCAGATTACGTAAATATGCCACCTAAAATAGCACGATTCATATTATAGCACATAGTTTTTTAAAAGTAAAGATTCCATTTCAAGTTACCAAGGTATAACCGTTGAACATTCAATTTGATACCCTTGTTGAGCAGACCACTTAAGTAAAGACTCCCAATAGTTCTCGCAAATCGCAATAATTTGTTTTGGGTCAGAGAGATTACCGGACATCACCAACTCGCATAAAACCTCATATCCCTCAGGCTTATCTGTAAACGACAATGCTTCAGATAATACTTGAGCAGAAGTTGTAAAAAATTGCTTATTGTGTAATCCTAAAATCATCGCACCTGCTGTAGCAATTTCCATCGCCAAAATCGGTAAAAATGTTTGAGGACCTTGTATTTCAATATTTCTCATTTTGCCAATATACTCGTACATTTCTTCCACTAAAGTTCGACAGATTGCTTCTTTAATTATCGAGCCATCTACTGAGCTAGCTTTTGCTTTTAGTTCAGAGAAAAAATCCTTCGGGTCATAAATAGGTAAAATGTTAAAAAATTGTCCATGCGTTAATGGCCATATTTCGTCAACTGTAGTCGCTTCTTCGATAATATGTTCTGCGCTGTCAAAGTTCACTTCTGCCTTCCAATCTCCGGCTGTCCATTCATAGCAAAAGCCCTCATCTAAAGCGTTTAAAATACATTTTATTTCTATATCTGAAAATGGTCCATCTGTTTTTCGGGCTAATGAACCGTAAACCCCAATTGCTTGTACCTTGGAACCATATCTTTCTAAAACTTGATTGGCAATTGTATGTGCAATTTCCATTCTTTCTTCTCTCGTTATTCTATTCGGACCAATCATATTTATCTCTCCTTGTGAATGAATAGTTTAAATGAGCTATATAATTGGCCGTGGAGGACCACGAGCTTAACGAGGAATTTTGTCTGCCTTCATGTGCAAAATCCCCTTTCCTTAATGGACACTCTGCTTTCTTTTTTCCAATAAATCAAAGATTCTGTCTATATCCATTTCAAACATAACAGAATCGTGTAATAATGGCGCAAAGTAATATGTAACTTTTTCTTCTCCGTATTCTTTCTCTAACCGCAACCACTTTTCAGTTGGTAGTAAACAAAAAGCCAACGTATCTCCTCCAAGTGAATCCATGTACCAACGGATTTGATATTTCGGAGCAATAAAGTCCTGCACAGCTTTCAAAGTTGTGTCCCTATCCGTTCTTTCTACATCATATGGGACCGCTTTCTTCACTTCATCTTTAATTAAGAAAATATCAACACACCTCGGCTTATCATTTTCAACTATTTCTACATTTATTTTATCTTCATCAAGTAAGTAGTCGTTAAAATATTCAACAATAGATTCGTCAAAATCTTTCCAATCCACCCAAACTAATGCTTCGCTATCCCAAAAGCTTTCTTCTTCCGCTGATGGGTTTTTCAAAAATAGCTCGATTTTCTCCTCTATTTGGCACATACAATATCCCCCTCAAATTTGATTGAATCAAAGATCTTTCATTTTCAAAAATTCAAGTAAAAGGCACTAGAACACTCCAATTTAAAAAATCTAACACTGCTTTATATTACCATATTTTGAAATTCAGATAAAAAAATAGAGGCCCGTTCACAATGAACAAGCCTCTTGAAACACTCAATCTTTACTTCCTTCAACATCTAGAACACCATAATGAAACTTCGCAGTTGTTCTTGTTAATTGCTGAAATTGATATTTGGCAAACCATTCTGAGCGAAAATGAGCCTTTAACACTACCCGTTTTCTCGCCACGCGATTCGCCTCCCTTACCCATTCATCCGTTAATGTCACATGTTCCCCAGCTAAGCGTAATGCTTCAAAATTATTGGCTTCTTCAATAACTTCTTCAAACATCGGATCCATATAGACGACATCAAACGTATTGTCCGGCAAAGTTTTCAAATAACTAATTGCCTCAGCTTGCACCACTTCTATATGGCGCATACATGCTGTTAACGGTAGCTCTGTCGTATCATAGGATTTCATCCCCTGTTCAACAATAAATGCTACATTCGGATTCGCTTCGAGCCCAACGACTTGCCCCGCTTCACCAACTGTATAAGCTGCCAGCATAGCATCGGCTGCAAGTCCCAATGTACAATCAAGGACCGAATCTCCTTTTGCAAGCTGTGCCGCTTCTAAAAACGGCTCCGTTTCCCCACGAGCAACACGCTTTAAGCGAAACGCTGCAGAATTCGGATGGAAGAAAAACGGCTCATTGGCACCAAAAGCATAATACTCAAAACGATTTTTCCCAGCAACGATTACATGTGCATGCAATTCCTGTGAAATCTTCCGAACAGAACGCTTTTTTCTTGGCTCAAACGAAGCATCTAATTGTTCACACGCAAAAGCAGCGAGCGCCAACGATAAATCGTCTGGTCTGCCCGCTGTCGTAACAATGGTCTTTACTTCTCGCATGTTTGCTCTAAAACACCTGTTAAATGTGTAACAATTTGCTCCACAGGGAAGCCTTCAATTTGTTCACGTGGAATAAAGTATGCCAATTCCCCATCCTTTAAAATCGCCATTGAAGGTGAACTTGGTGGTACATCCTCAAAAAAGCCACGCATCGCAACAGTCGCTTCAGGATCCTGACCCGCAAAAACAGTCACAAGATGATCAGGCTTAACCGCCTCCACTGCCTCACGAGCAGCCGGACGCGCCAACCCAGCCGCACATCCACAAACCGAGTTAATCACAACCAACGAAGTCCCCTTCGCCTCCGCCATAAATTCATTTACTGCATCAGCCGTCGTAAGCTCCGTAAATCCAGCCTCCACTAACTCCTCGCGCATTGGCTTCACTACCTGTTTCATATATTCATCGTAAGCATTCATGCTTTTACCCTCTTTCATATGTATTCGCAAAGGTTATTATAGCAAGGTTTTTTGTCATTGTATAATGATTCGATTTCACTGTTATTCACTTACATTCGGAATATTGGTTGCTTGGGTCGCTTTTTATTTTTGCCTGTTTTCTAAAAGATTGTTGCTTTATTAAGATATGATATAATAAAAAGGAATAATTTAGGATTTCCCTACATAACTAACGTCTTATTATATAAAGGGAGAGATATCATTGAAAAATTTAAAATATTTAATTGCTTTTATTGGGATAATTTCAATTTTTATAGCAGGTTGTTCAAACTCATTAGAAAATGAAGAGCAAAATATAGATGTTCAAAAGCGGATTGGTGATGATTATTATTATGAAGATTTCAAAGAAATTACTAATACTGAACAAGTTAAAAATGTGAAAGAACTAATAGGCGATATCAATTGGGAACATGCAAAAGTAGATATGGTACGCCCTGCTGATTACAGATTTTCATTTCTATTTAAAAATCCTGAAATAGAAGCAAAAGCGGTGTTATATGAACTTTGGATAAGCCCAAATAAAGATAAAGCGGAACTCGTAATAGACTCCGAAAGTAAATATATTCAATTAGACAAGAATAAATCAGCAAAACTATTTGAAATACTTACTGGTGAAAAATTATCTGAACAGTAATAATAAGTTTGACCTCGAATTAGAGGTCTTTTATTATGCGATTTTAAGCAGTTCAACCGTAATATGATTTGATTTTTGACACGCTGAAATAAGCATTTGTCCAACACGCTTATTAAATGCTAAATCCATACCTAATTCGAGCTAACGGAACCAATAGAGGTATTTGTTCAAATAATAAGTTCCCACACCTTGAAAACGTTTCATCCACCCTTTTAAGCGATGATGGAAGTTATTAACGTGTTGTATATGGAATATCCCCTACCTTATAAGAACTAAATAAACTATTAAAAAAATCCTATATCATTTTAATTACATCATCCTTATTGTTAAAAAATTCATACCCACCAAATCTACCAGTTAAGTCACTCAAATGAGTGGCTTTTTTTATCAGAAATACTCGATTTTTATCATGGTAAATAAGCCCTTTAGCAAGGTTTTACGAAGTTGTATAATGCTTCGATTTCATCGATATTCCCTTGCATTCAGAATATTGGTTGCTTTTTTGTTGCTTTGGTTGCTTTGGTTGCTTTTATTTTTAGACAAACGTTCGTATTTTAGCAAAGAATCAATTGAAGTAATACAGCAATGGTCTTCTTGGAGAATTAGATCACTAATCACAGTTGTCTGTTTTTTACATGTACTTTTTACTTAATATTACCTAGAATGGTAATGTCGAGGGAGGTTTATATATATGAAGAAAAAACTAATTTTTAGTGCCGCATTAGTATTAAGTTTAGGATTGGCTGGTTGTGGAAACGACGCTAGCAAGGATGACAAACCAAAAGAGAATGGCGCTAAGACCGAAGAATCGCAAAAAGTACTAGCTAAAACAACAGATGACGTAATTAAACATTTTAAAGATGATGGTCTAGAACTAGGAGAAATTTCAGATTTACCAAATGATGAATTTGGTAACCTCAGAAAAGAAGGTAAACGTCTTTTGATTCCTTCTTTTGGAGATGATTCAGGTGGCCGTTTATTTTTATTTAAAAATGAAGCTAATCTAAAAAGAGCTAAAAGCTATTATGATGAATTAGGAAATTCAGGTCCTATGTTTTATTCTCACACTCACGAAAGTGGACTGTTTTTATTACAAATGAACGGCGATATGGAAGATAATGAATTTGCTAAATATGCGGCTTCACTTGAGACAGCTGTAACAGGTACTACAAACATTGAAATCAAAGAAGAAAGCAAAGCAAATACAGCAGATAATTTAACAGAAGCGAATGTTGGTGATGTAGTGAAAAATGATTTTGCAGGTACATATACAATCACTGATATATATGAAGTACCAAATGAAAAATACAATAATGCAGATGTTGAATTTTCAATCGATGGAATGAAAACAGCTAAACTAGTTGCAGAAAATCCTGAACTAATTGAAACTGCTGCTGAAACAAATGTACTTGTCCTATCCATAACAGGAGAAAATTTATCAGGCGATACTGTTGATTTCCAACCTAATACATCTAAAATGACTACTGACACAAAACGTCAAATCAATTCAAATGTAATGATTTCCTCTTTTGAATCTGAATTTATTGGTAAAGTAATTCAAAAAGGTGAGGTTATCTTTGATTTAGGTGAAGAAGGTTTAGAAGGTGTCAAAGAATTAAAATTTGTATTTGATAGTGCTTCAAAAGATAACAGATTTGTTGGGGAAAAAGTAACAGTAGTTGTACCAGTAAATAAAAAATAAGCCACTCAAAGGAGGTTAACCCCTCCTTCTCAAAAAAATTATATGAAAAAAATGCTTAGTAATATTACTTTGAGGTGAGTAAATGGAATATACATTTAGATCAACTGAAGAACTTCTTGAATTTCTAAATGAAGAATTGTTATCTGCATCCGAAGCAGCTGAGCTGCTGGAAATATCAAAAGCTCGATTGGGGCAGTTAGTAAAAAACGGAAAGTTAAAGGTAGCTAAAGAACAACCTAAAATGTTTTTAAAAAGCATACTGCTAGATAAAAAGGATGAGCTCGAATCACTGCGTAAAAAGTTTAGACCATATGATGAATAAACGCCCAAAGACCAGGTACTCACTTAAATTGAGCGCCTGGTCCTTCCTATACTTTTGATTTAAATCATATTCTATTTCACTTACTTTTTCCCGCCAAAATTTTCACCATAATTCGGAAATTTTGTTTTCCTTTAATTGAACGTTCCTAATAAAAATTTATTCCATACAAGAATCTGAAATACATCATTTGCTTTCATACCATCATCAATAAATTTTTAAAATTTCGCTATTGCTACTTCCAACTTTTCGACGTGAGTCTGTCTTTCATTATCGGATGATGAACTTTGGTTAGCATGATTCTCCACCATTTGCTTCTTTTTATCAATATCTTTTTCTGTTAAATAGCTCTTCTCAAATTCTAAAATAAATTGATAATTATCTATTAAATCTTCCGTCCCTAAAAAAAACGAGTATTTATAGTTCCAGATTTCTTCATACTGCGTTTTAACATGTGCATATAATAATAATGACGTAAGAGCAAATACAATGGCTAGAAACACTGTAAAGGTAAACCGCTTGTTCAATTTAACCCTCCTATATTTCTCAAATGGACATTCCTAGGCTACTCCATATTTTCTTAAATTACGATCTATTTTTATCGTGAATCTTGTGAAAAACAACTTTATTTTTATCATTATAACAAAATTATACAAATACCCCGAAATCATTTTCTTTCATTTTTTCTTCTTAATTTTCCTCACGTAATTGATTCAGTGATTAATAAACTCTATAAATTCCAATAGTATGAACAACCATTTGCAAGATTACATAAAGCCATATATTAATTTAGCCATTCAAACATCACCTCTAAAGGAATAATAAAAAGCCACAACTCATAATGAGTGTGACTTTGAAAATCCTGATTATAATTCTTCTAAATAGATTGTAACGATGATACTTCTTGGACTGTAAGTAAAAGCTCTTTCACTCACGGCCCTGTAATTACCATCAATATTAACTACATCACCAACGTTCGGAATCAAAGCTGATAGAGATTGGTTGATGTCATACGCCATAATTACATCTCCGTGTTGTTCACAAAAATTTATGTTAACCTGTTCTAAATTACTACCCATCTTTTACCACCACCTTCTAGGTTAATCATAGACCGGAAATGGCTGACTGTGTAATAGGATTTTGATACACAATCGGAAAAGAAATCACCAGAATTTAAGGCCCAGGTACTCACTTTCTTATGAGCGCCTGGGCCTTTGTTTGGATTTCTTTATAAAATTATACATAAACAGGGTACACTCTCCCCCTACTGGAGAGTTTATTCTTTTTACATACATATAATAAATGGAGGGAATTACGATGTATCATCCGAGAATAAAAGGAAATTCTTATGAGGCAGGAAAGCACTATGCAGAAATTCTTTACAAAAATGGTTTTAGGTTTCCGCAAGTAACGGAAGAAAAATTAAAATTCGGAGAGTCATGCAAACTTATTCTTACAGATTTTGATCCTAATATTGTGAAAGAGATACAAGGATTTGCTGAAGGTTGTCATTCTTCTTTTGAAGAAGTAAGTTCGTTTCTCTTAAGTATAGGGGTATTCGAATTGGCAGGACAATGTAGTATATTCTCTGCCTTTAACGGAAAAGAAATGTTTATTGGCCGAAATTATGATATGCTCTTTAATCTAAAAAATATTACAGAGTGCTCACTTGTTTGTTTTGATAATAAAAATAAATATCTTGGTCATTCAGATTGCTTTATTGGAAAAGTTGATGGTATAAACGAACACGGTTTATTTGTAGGGATTTCATCGGTTCCTCATGATGGAATTAAACCAGGACTGAATTTTTATTTTGCTGTTAAATACATTTTAGAAAATTGTTGTACGGTTGAAGAAGGAATAGACGTGTTAAAAAGATTTCCGAGTTCGGTCGCAAATAACTATTTGTTAGCAGATCCCCTAGGGAATATGGCAGTTGTAGAGGTTACTCCTGATCGTTATGAAGTACGCCTCCCTACTAATAATTATATTCATTGTACAAACCATCATGAAAGTACATCTTTAACTGAAAGTTGGAATTGGAGCAAATCAAAAGAACGTTTTGAAACGTTAGATACTCGTCTTAAACACAACGTAAATAATATGGATCTTACCATTGCACAATCAATTATGTCGGAAACCAAAGGTCATGTTTGTTTAAATCTAAAAGAACAACGATTTGGTACTCTTTTCTCTGTTATAGCAAACTTAAATACATTAGATATACTTAGAGCCGAAGGTCAACCAAACAGAGCAAAATATAAACAAGATCGACGATTAATAGATGCTGTTTTAAAAGATATCTAATTAAGATATTAATCTTTAATTTGAGATTTCAAAAAATAATGCACCTACAGATCAAATATAGACCGTTTGATAAATAAAACAAAAATCCCAGCTTAAAATTAATTACCGATGAACGCCTCGTCATTGTTTATGACTTAAAAATAATTCTTCAACATGTGTTTGATCCGAATGGAAATACAAAAAAGCCTAGGCTCAAAATTATTAGAGTACTAGGCTTTTCTGTTAGTAGTTGTTGTTGTTGTTTCCATCCCTCTCATTACAATGTATTTTGGATGTTCAATGCAGTCAAATGAAAAAGCTTCCATCCTATGATGAAAGCTTAGTTAGTAAACTCTATGGTCTGTATTCATAAAAATATTCATTTAGAGAACCCACTACCCATTGATTATTTCGCTTTGTAAGTAAAACTTCTTGTGCCAAAGCTCCAAATTTTCCAGGTACAGAAACCTCACGTCTGATACGCATATTCGTGTCTTTTGGATAAGAATACCAATAATAATTGCTTTCTTTGGACATATCCGTAAAGGTTACGTTTCTCATAATAATTAAATTAATCATTTCATCCGTGAAGTATGGCTTTAAATACTGTCTTTTTTGAGCGACGGTTGAAACATTTTTTACTTTTGCGATGGCTTCATCAAGCAGCTTATAGCCATCCTTATAGTACAGTGGTTGAGCAAAAACAGTAACCCCATAAATCCCATACGGGTCTGAATATAAGTTGGCCAACCGTTGACTTTTATCCCAGTATGTACTACCCTCTAATGCATCACCGATATATCTTATAGGTAAAAAAATGCTTCCATTTTCTAAAAGTAACGATACATCCATTTGAAGTTGCTCATTATTGACTTTTAGTATCTTAGAGCCAAGTGTCAGTTTGATCACTTTCTTGTCTTTGATTAAAGTTGCTGTTTTTGTTGCCTTATCCCAACTTACTTCTGCTTGTATCTTTTCACCAACAGCTCGAATAGGTGCGTAAAGTCTTCCGTTTACCACTTTACCATTATAAATCGCATAATCACTTTCACTTGCATATACAGTACTATTCCCTGTACCGAAGTGGATTGTTGCAATCACTACTATTAAACAACAAACTACTAACTTTTTAATTTTTCCCATACTTCATTCAATCCAATCTTTCATCATTATTCTATTAATTGGTATTAATATCAATATCAATTTCATTATACATATTTCATCCAGCGATAACTATTGGTAAATAATTCATGCGTATATTGATACTTCAAAGAGAAAATATTGGAATTCCATATATATCGCGCTCCGAAGTCGTTTGTGGGGCGCAGTTCTCTCTATATCTCTCTACTATTTTGGATTTGATGAATACCAATGGAGGGAACCTTTACCTCTCCATCCTACCTGACAGTTTAACGGTAATTTCATACATTACATTGAAACACTTGCGCCACTTGATACATATTATTAAGTTAGTTTTCTCAAATACCATTAAAAAGTATGATTATTAATTTAAAAATTTTTGATAAATATTGTGCAAATATAAAAAGCCTAGGCTCAAAATGAATTGAGTACCTAGGCTCTGCTGTTAGCTGCTACGCTGTGCAATGATGATTTTTAGTCCTTCATAATCGCCACCTGTCAAAGTTCCTTGATCAAATTTATCTAACCATGACTTATCAATCAGCTTTTTATCTACAGATTGTTTGATGAAATCACGGACTGCTGCTTTTGTAGTTTCGTTTGTAAATCGCATTATGTCATCATCCTTATCTGTTTGTTGTTGTTGATCCAAACCATTTTTAATATCTAACTTGAATTGTTCACTTGTAATTCCCATAGTTTGTAAATACGGAAATGGATCATTATGAGTTGTACCGCCTAAAGTATCTGCGACCCAACGATGCGACTTAATACCATTGTTACTACTATCTAGGACAATAGGTAAACCAGCCTCTTTTGCAAGTTCTCTTAGTAACCAAATGTAAGCAGCATAATCCTTTTTAAATTGTTCCTTATCATTTGTTCGAGCCAACTCTACTTGTGCATAGCTAAATGGATTACCTTTAGGACCACAGCCATATTGCACACGATTAACTGGCGCGACTTGCACGATCCGTCCACCACCGCCTACCCAGTGAGAAGTAAAGGCAATGGCTTTATTTTGTTCCATAAATGCTAGTTCGTTTTCCAAAGCATTCGGTCCATAATTATTCGGATTGCCAGATTCATGAGCAATAACATATTTAACTGCAGTTAAAGCTAAGTTTGGCAATCCTGACATTAACTTTTTTTCTATAATATAAGTCATTTTCTCATTTCCCCTCTCGTCGGATTAAGCCTCTGAAAATATCAATAAATGGATCTATACTCTTGTCATCATCAGTCAAGCAATTTCAAAAATCGCTTTCGTACTACTACGGAACTTTATCTTATTAATCAATTATATTGACACTTAAAAATTAACGCTAAAATATATTTATTAGCTTTGTACTATCTGATTTTAAAAAACGTTGTAACTATTCAATCATATCCTCATCCTCATTTTATTAATTGCAAAATAAAATCTCTCCACAGATATCTATGGAAGGCATAAAAAATAACGCTAGCTTATGCTGCGTTTACTTGTTTTCGTTATGTTGTTTCTCCATTTATACAACTCAATACAACCACTTTTAAAATTGTTGATATTTGGTACTTGATCTAATGGATACGTACCTTTATCTATCAATTCTACCCATATGATCACTACCCCACTAGTATCATTGAACATATTACATAACACCCCAACCAGTAGAGATAATTCACATGTTTTTTATTGTGCAAATATAAAAAGCCCAGGCTCAAAATTTAATTGAGTTTCTGGGCTTACGAAAAGAATAATATTAATTTTGTTCATAATTTGATTCAACATTGCTAAATCATCATCGCCCATCTAAGTGTTCTTCGCATTCAAATTTCTATTGCTGATTTTCTATTGGTATGGTTACATACACTAACCGGCTTTGTAGCATGCCCATGGTCATCTGTACACCACGACTGCGATTGGAATGCAAGGAATATACCAACCCATCTGTTTTCATCCTTAAAATGAATGAGTACACCACCATCTTGCCAGATCCCGTCATCTTTCCTAAAATCCCTACTATTTCCTTGATTCATATGAATATCATGAATGCCTCTACCTGGAGAAAAGCCGAAATATTTATCTACTTTATCTTCAGTTTTAAATTTTTCTCCGTATGCGTAAACTGTAGCTTTTTTAGTCATAGCTTCTTGCATATATTTATTCACTTTCTCATTTAAGTCATTGTCTGGCCCATTTTCCGTTGCAGGGAGAGGAATCATTTTTGAGGGATCAAATAAGCCACCACGAATATAATCTAATGCAATTTCACGATTTTCACTAGTTACTTATGTAAATCCTTCTTCGAAATTAGGAATAATTGTTATTTGATTCGAGTTAAAATTTTCGCTCACAAAATACAGAACTTCTGATGGTTTTACCTTAGACGCAACATTAATGGCAATCCTATAATTCTCCTCACTTTTGTCCTTCTTTGTTGCCCGAATATGCACTTCGTAATGAGGGGTTTTGTCAAATGAATCCACAGGTCTCACGTCAACAACTTTACCTTTTAACACTCCGTACTTGAATAAGGGCATAGAACTATAACCTCCAATTTAATAGATTTTTTCCATTCTTATCTCACTAAGTGCTGAAAAGTAACCCATTAACTAAAATCTTCATCTTTGATTAACGTATGGAAGTACCTAGTCTCAGTCATTTTTTACTTTACTAATTTTTTCACTTACTCCATACTTATTCTATCATTCCTAAAAATGGAACTTCAATCATTTATTCACGTCAAATTTCGACGTCCTCACCGCCACTTCGTTCATTCCATTGTTCTTGAGTTCATTCTAGGATGCATTGTTGACGCAGTGATTGACATTTTTACTGGTGAAAATATTCATTTCCAGTCAAGCTTTGTAAATCACTTAATAAGAGCAAAATAAATGCTGAAAAATTTGTTGATTTTTCCTGTTTTTTGTTTTATATTTACAATATCCATGTGCTGTTTAACAGGTAACTGTTAGGCAGCTTTTTTATTGCCAGCATACAATAATAAATTGGTACACCAATGCTATAATAATCAACCCACATATCACTTAATATTTTTGATCTCGGCCACCCTCTGGACCCCCACTTTTAACAATCATTGACGATAACTTTTTCATTTTGAACATTTGGCACCTTTTACTGTTACAGGCAGCTAATGACCCTCCCCACTTCCATATCATCAATTTAACATGCTTCTAAACTACGAATAATGTCATATACTCGTACACTCACTACTATAATCTTCTATGATCAATTTAACTTTCACTGCACCGATAGCTGCTTGATTATTTTCATGAAATCCCAATATATAAAATCTTCACTCTATCCATCTTGGCAGCCGCTACGTGATCGTGTTTAGCGATCTAGTATGTAGCCCGGCTCCTTTTTCAGTCCAGAAATATAAAAAAATGCATATTATAGGCTTTCCTCATTTTAATGAATTGCTTTGAATTGTTGTGAATACAGTGGTTTTCAAAGACGTTAATTTATATAAGGAGCTGTTATGAATGTCTTCAAAAAAAGTATCTATCGGTCTTACACAATTTACAGACTTTACTTTCAAAGGCGTTACTGGTAAAACCTCAATGGTGAGACAAATAAAATATCAAGATGAATACAATCCAGCTTTTGATTACTGGAAACCTTTACGGGATGGTATTCGAAAATTTCACGAGAAAGAATTTAGTAACGATTACCTGCTTGCTCTTGCTAACAATGCTTCACAAGCTAAACAAAAAAATTACATGGAAGCAGTCAAAGCACATTTAAAATTTATTAAAAATAAAGACATTGAATGGTTTGAACCTGGCAAATCCAATTGGTATAGCGACTATTTAACTGTTCGGTCATCACCAGAACTTGGATTAAAGATTGATGGTGTTCCACACTTAATCAAGTTATATTTCAAAGGGAAGGACGAACGAATTGATAAAAATAAATGCCGCTCATCTTTAACATTATTAAATCAATCAGATTTCACCATTGAGCATTCTCCTACTATAAAACCTGCTATATTAAACGTCCAAAAAGGACGATTGATTTCAGATGAACCCTCTACTGAAGATCATCTAATTGCACTTGAATCTGAAGCAGCACAATTTATGGTCATCTGGAACAAAATTTAATGAAGTTCTAATCATTTTGGTTCATTCATTTTCAGTACAGTGAGTGCTTGGCATATCCCAAAAGAAGGTCACTCTTAAATGAGTGGCCATTTTTGTACCTACCTTTCTATTCTTTTATCAAGGATTGATAAATATAGGTTGTTTCAATACATCAAGCAACTTAATCTCATGAGGATTTGTTGAATGCTCAAATTGTATCAAACAATATTTCTCTGATGCTAAAACAATTGAGGATATCGGTTATAAGGGATATATTTCAATGCCAGATTCACTTACAATATTAAAATGGGTTATAGTATCATTTTATCTAAGTTAATGGATTGCCCATGCCCAATCGGTATTACTTGATCCAATGAAACGTTTTACTTCTTCGGATATATGGAAAACGAATTCAGGTCGTCCAATAGAACTGGAATTAAGTTTGTGTGGTCACATAATTAAATTAATAGGTGTGCCGTTTATGAAGTAAGTAGAATTTCATTCATACAATTCCTGCATATTAAGTTTATATAACAACTAAAAAAGGAAGTAATAACAAAGGACAAATCCTTGTCGTTACTACCTTTTAGTTTGAATCACGAGATATTGTATATACAGAATTTTATACATCGTTGGTTTGTCAGCGTTTTTGGGCTGCTTTACGAGCTGTAGCGTGTATAAAATCTTGCATATGATTATGCCTAAAGAACTTACTGTTCCCATTTCCTGAATAAGGGTTTCCTTGTTTCAAAAACCTTTATTAATATTTTTTAGTATAAATAATCATTGTAGCCGGAATTGATACAACCATTACGGAAAATATAATAATTAAAAGTTGAACTCCACTCAAAATCCAAATATCCGAACTAATAAGTGAATATAAAACAAACAACATGATAAATAATACAAAATAATTTATATACATAGCTCTACCAACAATTTTTTCAGAACGTTCATCATTCGGAAATATATGGGGAGCCACATATGCAAGCATAATTTGGCCAATTCCAATCGCTAATAATATATAACTTTCAGAAAAATAATTAGATGTGATCGCTGGAATGTTTATGTATATACCTATTACTGTACAAATAATACCCGAAAATAAATATGCGATACGACTGTTCCTACTAGTATTTAAAAATAAATTTTTTTTCATAGCTAATTCTCCTCATAAATAAAGACATTTTCAATCTGGCAATTGAATAATTGAGCCAACTTAAAAGCAAGAATAATTGAAGGACTAAAGCGTCCTTTCTCCAAAGATATAATAGTTTGTCTAGAAACACCTATTTCCTTAGCTAAATCTTCTTGGGTTAAATCAAATTGTTCCCTAAATTGTTTAATATTATTTTTCAACTAAACCCCTCTTTATAATGTGAATTTCATTTTAACGTAAAGTATACTTTACATTTACGTCAAAAATCAAGAAAAGTATATAGTATTATTGCTGCAAATAAAAAGCTATCGCTTTGAATAAAGATTGATCAAAACGATAGCTTTCTTTTATTTATAATGATTGTTTTTTATAAAAAAGTTTGACCAAAGTTAAATACAAATGTTGATATAACAGTATTTACTTGATTTTTACGCTCAAAACGGTGCGACTTTATTTTAAACAGTACAACTTTATTTTATATCGACAGTAGTAGGTGATTTTAATGATTTTATCAAGTTTTGTTCAATTTATAACAAAACTTGATTTTGAATCTTTAATAGACTAGTGGCCGCAGGATCTCTAAAGAATTTTATGAGTACATTAATACCTCTATAGAGGTCTAGTTTTACTAGACTTCCTTTTCTTTCTTATTAGTATCATCACTAATATCAAACACAATCTCCCACCAATTGTCACACACCTAAATACCTGCAACATAATTGTTCAAAATAGCAATAGTTCCTTATTACAATTCCGAAGATTCATATATTAGAAAGTAGTAGATAATTTTCTGATTTTTATCAATTTTTGTTCAATTACTGACAAAAGTTGATTTTGAAACATTTATAGCTAATGGTATGCTATTATCATACCCGGGTAAAAGCAAGAGCAGAACTAAATAAATTAAGTGGTATCTTTGACTACGATACACTGAAACAAGTATCCATAATGGTATTATTGCTACAGGAACTGCAGTATTAAGTTCATTTGCAGGTAATACAAAAGCTAAAATTGTAACAGATGCACTAAAAAAATCTAGTAAAGGTTCTTTTAACGTAAAAGTTACTTATGTATTTACACTTCCATTAAAATCTATATATATGTAATATTAATATTTTTAAAAAGGAGAATACAATGAAAAAAATACTATCTTATGGCTTAGTAAGTACCTTGGCACTGTCTTTAGTTTCCCTATGTCAGCACACGCTGACACAAAAATAAACCAAGAAGAAATTACTTATCAGGGAGAAAATAATGAATTTGTAAATCTCTCCGAAACCGATTTAAATGAGTTGCAAAAATCCGTTAAAATAAATGAAAATGGACATATACATCTCGAAAATGTACCATCAGATCAATACCAAAAATACGGCCTGCAATATCTTGAAGAACATTTCAATCTATTAAACGAACAAGTTGATAATGGACAAATTATCATTAATCAAGATTTATCTATTACAGATTTAACTGTTAAAGCTAGAGCTGTTTATGGTGAATGGACAAATCATTGGTGGGGTTATGATAGAAATTTTGGTAAAATAGCCGCTGAAAAATACGCAAAAGAGTGTAATAAAGTAGCAACAAAGTTAGCTATAGGAGTTGCTCTAACTGCACCTTTTTATTGGGTATCAGCAGGTATTGCTCTAAGTTCAGGATATTACTTTTTACTAGAATCAGCTGTTAACGAAGCCAATGCAAAAAGCAATAGAGGAGTAGAAGTTAAAATCTATTGGACAAGAAATTACTCAGTTAAACCTTTATACTAAAAAGATGAAAGATTATATTTTTTAAAAATTAGCCAACATCCCTTTTTAAAGTGTACCCTATGTAAAGAACATTTTGAAAAAAGCTAGGAAACCTTTTGAAGCTGCTGTCTGTATTTTGCAGGCGGCAGCTTTTTCAAGTTCCAATGCCCTCGATAATGATTTTAATACATCATATAACTTTTCACTTCTCGTTTTACTTCTTCTAATGTTTCGCACGTTTTCAAATTGGTTTCATCTTTAAAATAACCGAAGAAGAATTCTTGAGGTCGTTATCCCAACAGTGTCCTCGGCGTGACATAGATTGCCCTAGTCCCATTTTCTTCACAAGTTTCTGGATTTTTGGATTCGTATAATGGAATCCCTGATCTGAATGGATAAATACATCTTTCGTTAATAGATGGTGATATCGCTTCAATTTAGCACGATATCCATACTTAATGAAGCAGATACTTAATACGCTAAAATTCCGTTTATCTCAGCGTCCTTAATCGTTGATAAATATGCGTTTGCCGTTTCCGTACGGTGAATAGGTTTTAAGTTATACGTAAACCCATATTGATTTTCTAATGTCATCAAATGTACCCTATAGGATAGACTTTTTTCAAAGTTCTATCTTATAGGGTACAGTTTATATTTGATGAAAGCTTTGTTCCCGTAACATTTTTTAAATAGCTAACTTTTACACACACATTTAGCTAGACATGTATAGAAAACTTTGAATTGTCACATATACCGAAAATAAAAATACCCCTATTAGAAGCCAGCCATAAAATTTTCTCTCACTCTGAAATTCTTTTATCCCTAAAGTTAACATAAATAACCCTAAGAATAATATCATTAAATAATTCAGCTGGTAATCCTTTGTTATAAGTCCATAAGCTGATAGAGAGACTGTTAAGATTGAAAAAACAATTTGTAAAATTTTCAGCAAAACTTTTCACCCCTCTTTTTAACTGCATTTCTTAAAATAAGTCTATTTTTATCATACAACAAACAAAAAGCTTATGGATATCAATACCAATTATTAGCCTTTCAATTTTAGAGACGAAGTTATGTCGTCTGTCCTAGAATGAAAAATTTACCCTATTGCACTACCTCCGTAAAGCAATGAAAAACGTTGTACCTTTTTTATGTTACTATTTACATAGGATGTATAAAGAGGTGATTTAAATGCCATTTGTAAGAAAATACATATATATTATTAATTTCATAACATTATTTTTATTTAAAACGATTTGGAATTATTTCAGAAATGGTAATTGGGCTTTATTTGATAGTTTTTTCTATGCCTTATTGTTTGTATTGTTTTATGCTTTCGCAACTTGGGCTTGGGATAGTAAAAAGTATGAAAAAAAATAGCAATTGATTTGAGCCTCCAATGCTATCTAATATAAGTACATATCCATCTTTTGACCGCCGCAAATCAAACATGCAAAAGGCGATGCTTGTATCCATGCATCGCCCTAGTAAATAAATCTATTTCGTTTCCATTACTGCATAGTAATTATTTTCATTATCCGCAAAATTAAATACCTTACCTGAAGGCATATTTACAATTTCTCCGACAGTAACGTTTTTGTTTAATAAGTCGTTATATAATTTATCGAAATCTTTTGAGGAAAACATTAAAGAAGGTGCACCAAGATTTAACTCAGGTGACATTTTCGCAATTAACTCCTTATTATGGAGAATAATACTTGTCTCAGCTTCTTTAGTTGGAGCGATCTCAATCCATCTCATTCCTTGACCATTATCTTCTTCTGAAATTACACTAAATCCTACTTTATCTGTCCAAAACTCTTTTGCTTCATCTTGGTTATTTACGTACAACATAATTTGACCGATTTTACTAATCATTGATTTTTACACTCCTCAAAAAAGATATTACTTCATTAAACTTTACTTGCCTTCACTATTACTTCAGTGACTCCACAAACTCACTCAAACGGTCCCAAGTTTCTGTGATACCTTGTAACATGCCCATATCCATAACTGTCTTTAGTGCCTCGGCAGACACATATTCTGCGCGGTTTATCAGCTTAGTCTTTCCATCTAAATCGACGAATTCCAAAGTAATCGCGGTCGATGGCATGGCGTCATTCGAATTTCCTTCAGCGTCCGAAAAGAAATCGGTATAGCTAATTTTCTCTGGCTCGATAATCTCCTTATAAACCCCTTTTCCCCATGCTTCCATACCGAAAAAATCACCTAGGTTTTGATCAACGCATTTCATACAGTAGTGCCAAACGCCACCTGGACGGAAATCAACGGTACATACAGGGATTTCCCATCCCTTAGGCCCCCACCAGCGTTTCAGATGCTCCGGTTCTTTAAACATCTTAAATACTAAATCGCGTGGTGCATCAAAAACGCGCTCCAGTATAAGTACACGATCGTTTTCTACTCTCGATACCATTTCATTGTTTGACATTATAATTCCTCCTTGATCAAGAAATGTTTTATTTATCTTTGTACTGCAATTCCTTTAAATAGGCATCTAAATGATCATATCTTTCTTGCATTACACTCTGGAAGGACTGTATCCAAGAATCCAGCGCTTGGAATGGCTCGGGCCGGAGTTTATAGATTCGACGGTTAGCTTCAGCCTGCACTTCGACAATCCCGTTGTCGCTCAGTACTTTTAGATGCTTTGAAGTTTGAGGCTGCCTCAACCCTAGTTGGTCGGCAATCTCACCCACGGTTAGAGGACCCTGGCGAAGGAGTTCGACGATATTCATACGATTTGGTTCAGACAAAGCGCTCAACGTCGTTATGTTTACGCCTGGAGTTTTCCCTGACATGTCACTCACCTCGTAAAATGATAGTGCCGGTAAAAAACTTCTACAACAGCACAGGTATTATTATTCCTGATAATCATAATATACTCAAAAAGGAATATTCCCGTCAAGGAATATTGATTGTATATGAATTTTTTCTATTCGTACATTAAAACGAGAAAGTAAATGTTATTGGGTGATAATAGCAAGGATTTTATCCTCATTTTCTTATCTAATTTACGAAAGTGAACTCGTCTAAAAATGATGTGTGATACGTTTATCATAAAATTTGAATGTGAATAAATGGGTGTACAAAAACATTTGGTTGTATTCAACGTGAATTTTTTTAGCTTGTACTATATTCTTCGAGCAAAGAGGCGTGATGATCCTAAGTTTTTCATTCTGGTGATGTAGAATCATTAAAGATGCAATGTAGATGTAATGTTTTTTCTAAAATGAACTCTTCGTTCGATATAATTAAACTAAATTTTACTAAAGGTGGGGTTGAATTGAAATTCCTTGATGTAATGACTGCAATTATTTTAGGTTTTTTTACAGGTGTTTTACTTAGTGATGGCGGAATAAAACTTCACGAAAGTGGAATCCATATTTTATTAGGTTGCATTTTTTGGTTGTTAACTTTTATTTATTTGCGTATGCCAAAACCTTCTAGAGAATATAAAGAGAAATAGTATACTTCTTTCTTCTTTTTGAGGTAAACGCAGATTGATTGAACACTAAAAATCCTTAAATGTAGTAAATAAAAAGGATTTATCGGAGGGATTACCGTGATAATTAGGAGTGCAAAAGTTCAAGACTGTCACTTATTAAGCAATTTAGCCTATCAGTCAAAAGCCTACTGGGGATATACAGAAGATTTTCTGCAACAATGTAAAGATGATTGGACAGTAACAAAAGAGTCCATAGAAGAAAATCCAGTTTTCGTCATGGAGAGCGTCAACAAAATCGTAGCATTTTACAGCTTTACTATTAATGAAATTAAATTAGATGCATTATTCATAGACCCTGATTATATCGGCAAAGGATTCGGGAGAATGATATGGGACCATTTATTGAATACAGCAAAGGAGTTAGGAATAAGTGAGTTTACCCTTGATAGTGAGCCTAACGCAGAAGGTTTTTATTTAAAAATGGGAGCAAAGAAAATAGGCTCTACCCCATCTACTTTGTTTCCCGACCGCCATCTTCCTCTTATGAAAGTTAAAGTGTATTGAGTATTATTACATTTTTGGTACTAGCTAATTAACAATCGTAAAAAAATTCTTTAACATAAACCAAATACAATCAATAAAGCGTATTCGACCTTTCCGAATACGCTTCTATTTTTCTAATGGCGAATAAATAAAAATTGCCGCATTATTTAATTAACCTTCGCCACTTCCAACTTCCTTTTATGTAAATAATTAGAATAAAATAAAATGATCAATATTAGACCTACGATAAATGAAAAGTTCCCTATTTTCAGAAAAACTAAATTTGTATAATTGTCTAACGGAGTCAGTTGAAAAATAAAATATAGCGTCAAAGGGATTCCAACTAAAGAAACCAATAATATATTTTTATTTTTCCAATAACCAAATAGAGTTTTTATGAAATAGGTGAAAAAAATCCAAAGACTAAAAACGATTAAAGCATGAGATATTCGATCAGCTATTTGTCCCGTAAGTACAGTTAAAAAAAGAATAAAAAACACGACTAACGAAATAAAAGGAGCAAAGACAATTAACATATCCATTCTTTTAATGGGTAAACATAATTTTGAATCAGCTACCAATGAAAATGATGCTCTCTGTAAATACAAAAATATACAAGCAATCATTATCAATCCTAAATATAACATGATAATACCTTCCTTTTGCCATTTATCCTAATAAAGGAAAAAGACTTTTCTTAAAATCATAGAATATTATACTAAAATACAGAACCTTATACGACAATTTTTGCAACAATACCCTGTCATTTTCCTAATAGAATGCTGCTCTCTATTTTGCACTTTGCGTAGTGTAATTTCGTTGATACATATGCAATTAATACTGAAGAACTTAGTATTCGTTCATTTCAGCTGTTAGAAAAAACCCTTCACAGATGTGTGAAAGGCTTACTCTTAAAAAGCTATTTGAAATATACCTAATGTTATGGTCTTGCAATATTTCACTCATAAAGGAGAAAAAGAACCCCTTCCCTTTTTTTAGTGAACAGCCTTTTTATTGATTAGCTTAACACTACCAAAAGCAATTACCAACGCGATTAAAGATATTACAAGTGGCGGAATAGAGCTTGTATTTCCAAACACCACTTGCGATGGTAAATTCGAAGTCACTTCCCATTGGTTACTACTAGGCGTATAAAACATTGTTAATAGCATACCTGACAGCACTTGCAGAACTAAAAATGCTACCGCGAAAGACCCTGCAAATAATAGGTATTTTTTCAAGCAAACCCCTCCCCTCTTTATTAATACTACGGCTTGGGTTTAAATAAGTTTCACATAACCCTATAGAAATTATTCTGTATAGGCATCCTCGCACTTTAGCGTCAATAACACATCGTCTTTTTTTATGTTACAATTTACACATATTACATACTGAGGTGATTTTATGGAAAACAACAAATTGATTTGTAAGGCTTGTGGTAATGATTCATTTTCCGAAGGTAAGCTTGATGGTTATGCTGCTTTAAAACCAGTTGATAAAATTTTTTCTAATGGTTCTCCACTTATATTTACTCTGTGTCAAAATTGTGGAGAAGTAGCTTCAATTAAGGCTGAAAAACCCCATAAGTTCACTAGTTCCATATAGTTTTGTTCAGGGTCACTTGATAGTGACATATGACAATAAAATACCACAATCCAAAGATTGTGGTAGAAAATAAAATGAGTTCTTCCTTATTATTTATTACGTTTTGAGGAAGTGTTTTGTTGTTTTTCATGCTTAGCATTGTTCATTTGCCCTTTAGTTTGATCATTTTCTTCACGTACATCTAGATCGTCCGGGCTTAAATCTGCTCCAAATTCTACTTGTTCTTCTTCACTATTATTGCGCTTTTTGTTTGTCAAAAATATCACCTCCGATATATAAATTATCCATTTTGGATCAAATTATACTTGTAGGCATGAAAGCTAAATTTATCATTTAGAAAGTACCAATTTTTAAGGAGAAATACTATATGGTTGAAAAATATGTGCACCACATTTGCATACAAACGAATACATACGCTGAATCTTTAAATTTTTACACAGAAGTAGTAGGTTTTGAACTAGTACAGGAGTCACCGAATTTCCACAATAGACATTTTAATACTTGGCTAAAGCTTGGAACCTTTTATATTGAACTTCAAACTGGGAAATATGATGAAGACCTTGAAGCATGCAATTCAAATGCTCAAGGCATCGTACATTTCTGTTTATGGGTTGATAATTTAAATCAAGAAGTAGAACGATTAAAGGAAATGGACGTTCATTTTATTCGTAAAAATGGGGAAATTATTTATAAAGTTGAAAATGGTCAGCTTTGTAAGTTAAAAGCACCCGAAGGAACTATTATAGAATTTCGCGATAATAAGGGAATATAAAAGAATCAAGGAATTTTCTTCATCCCTCTTCTCTAAAAATGCCAGGTCTCATATTAAAGATGAGTCCTGGTTTTTTGTTTAAATAGCTAAATGTAGCTATCCTATTTTCACCACTTATAATTCACCAATTTTTTGTCCAAACTATAAACAATACCCCTTTACTCCACAAAATTACACAACAATTTCTAAAAGTAGGGATTAAAAAATGAAAAAAAAAATTACGTTAATAGTAAGCTTATTAGCTGTACTATTACTTTCAGGCTGTTGGGATGTTACTGAACCACAAAGAATGTACTATGTGGACGGAATTGGTATCGATTATAAAGATGGTCAATATGAAATATATATGCAAATTGTCAATTTTGCGAATGTAGCTAAATCGGAAGGTCCTACTCCTCAAGCTGCACCTGCAGAGATTGGCTTTGCTAAAGGAAAAACGATGGAAGAAGCCTTTTTTAAATTATATCGCTCTATTGACCAAAAAGTATTCTGGGGACATATGACTTTTCTTCTGTTCTCAGAGGATGCCTTAAAAGATGAGAATGCTATTCCTGTTATTGACAGCTTTTTACGTCATCGGGAAACAAGATATCAAATATTAACTTATTGTACAAAGGAACCTATTAAAGATATTCTTTTAGTCACACCGGTATTAAATAAAGCACTTACTTCTTCGAAACTAAGCAATCCACTGCATACAAAAGAGCTACAAACTTATGTAGAGCCTGTTGATTTACGAAAACTAATTATCCAATTAAATGAACCGAGTCATGAAGTGAATATTCCATTAGTTACAATCAACAAAAACTGGGAGACGACTGATAAACCAACAACGGAAACCGCATTATCAGGTTTCGCGGTAGTTTCAAAGGATGGTTTTAAAGGTTATCTAAATGATGGGGATGCGAGAGGTATCCAATGGATGTTTCCTAAAAAAACTCGAGGAGACGTAACCTTTAGATTGGACAATAAAGAAAAAGAATACTTAACAGTAGATTTAGAAAAGTTAAGTACGGAATTAAAACCAATTGTAAAAAACAATGAAGTAACATTTGAAGTCGATATAAAATTAAATGCAATCATCAATGGTTTCAAAGGAAAGGTAGACACTGATGAAATAAGAAAAGGTATTATTAGAGCTGTAAAAACAGATATAAAAAAATCATATGCAGAGGGCTTAAAATTAGATGTTGATGTTTTTCGTTTATCAGAGCAGCTATATCGAAAAGACGTGAAAATGTGGAAAAAAATACAGAAGGATGGCAAGATACCTTTAACAGAAGATACAATAAGTAAATTAAAGGTTACCGTAAATAAAGTGAATCCTGGTCGAAAAACTTTTGCTGAAACCATTAAAGAATAGCTATTTAAAACACAATTGTGTCAGCTATCCAACGTTGGATTCAATTCACTGAAATGAATTCTCATTAGAACTTTGATTTATCGTACGATGTGTTATAATTGCTGTTGATGGCTAAGCCATTATCAGGGCAAGACCAATTCTGTGCTGTAGCGTTGTCATACGCTACAGCTTTTTATATTGTTATGCAAATTAATTGACCAAGAAAACTATGCATGCCTTAAATTATTATGCAGATGATTAGCCCTATACGAATATTATTTACTGCCCTCTTAATTTTTGTAAAAAAGCAACACCAAATTAAATCAACAGAATTATCGATTACTTATATTCCCTTTTTAAAATGGAAAAATTAATTAAATCCACATACTTTCCTTTTTCAAATTCATGCTCTCTTAATATACCTTCTTGATAAAAATTTAATTTTTCCAATAATCTAATGGATGATATATTTTCAGGATCTACTTTTGCTTCTATTTTATTAATGTTCATCTTTGTAAAAGCAAAATGAATGATCGTACTTAAAGTCTCTTTCATTACACCCTTCCTCCAGTAAGAAGGAATTAAATCATAACCAATTTCTATACGATTATGAGCTTTTTCATAATTTAAAAAACCACATGTTCCGATTACTTTTTTGGTTATAGGTTCCTCTATAAGCCATCGTAAGCCACTCTGATCTTCGAAGATTTTTTCATACCAAATCATTTCATTTTTTGAATCCTCCACTAAGTTAAAAGGTTCCAATGGTATGTATTGCACAACACTGTCATCTGAATAAAGCGCCAATAGATCAAAACAATCACTTTCCTGTGCTTGTCGTAAAATAAAACGTTCCGTTGCTAATACGGGAAAATCCGTAAAGTTGAAATGTGCGCTCATAAGTATGCCCCTTTGCATATAGTAAACTTCCATTTTAGAATACCATATTATTGATTATTAGGTATTCGTTGACATATCAGAGAACCTGCTCAAAACGACCTTTGCTTTCCAGCTTTAACGGATGTCATTCAAAAATCCTTTGACTAACACAACTAAATTCCCTTTTTGCGAACCCTAAATATAGCCATGATGCCTCCCCTTTTATTATTTGAGTTAAGTAAAAAATTAGATTCCTCTCTCATTTATATACAGATTTATCACAAAATATGGGGCAAACATTTTGATTAAAACTACTTTAGAAAGCAAAAAAATAGGACACGCTACAATAGCATGTCCTGTTTTTTTACTTTTTATGGTCTGTCAACGTTTTATTTATATAATTCTTTATACACGATTACTTTTAGTGCCATCATTTCTTCGTCTGTTAATTTACCTTCCATCTCTTGAATGACCTGTTCTTTCGTCATTGAACCATTTTGTACTTTTATTCTTATATTATTAAGCTCCGAAATCCCAACTTTTTGAATGATTACTTTTGTCGCCTCTTCTTTTGTTGTAAACGGCAACTTGCTGCTATCTGCAGTTTTAGCCTCTTCCATATATGATTTTAATTGAGGGTCGCGTTCGATCGTATTTTTAATTTCATCCATTTGTCCACTTTCCTCTAATTCTGATGAAATTGTATCAGCGACTTTTTCAGATGCGTACTTCACGCCAAAATGATAAACCCCATAACCAATAGCACCTAGGACAATGACAATAACCAGAAGGAATTTAATGAATCTCATATTCTCACACTCCTTAATTCTAAACTTAATCATACTATATAGTGTGGAGAGATGAGAAATAATAACCTTGCGAACAAGCCATTTTTCATTATCATTCCTTTTTTAACAAATCTAAGTGCTTTTTAATAAACGACAAACGTATGACATAAAAATTAAAAGGATTAAGTTCGACACGATAACCGAACTCAACCCTAACAAGCAATTTTATTTTTTAGTTCACTTCATTTGAAAGGTTTTCAGTTAACCTTACTCTAATATTTCTTTAAATTCTTGTCCCTTTTGCACGTATGTGTCAATTGATAACTGGATTAACTCGATGTCTTTGTCATGCAGTTGGCGTACGACTTTTCCTGGTGAGCCAACAACCAATGATCGTGGTGGTATTTTCGAGCCTTGTGTAATAAGTGTGTTTGCTCCAATAATACATTCTTCTCCAATTTCAGCATGATCTAAAATGACAGAACCCATACCAACAATCGAACGGCGACCAATTTTGCATCCATGTAAGACTACTTGGTGACCTACTGTTACTTCATCTTCTACAACAACCGGAGCTCCTTCATATAAATGAATGGTTGTATTATCTTGGATACTGCAACGTTTTCCGATAGTGATGCTATCTTCATCCCCGCGGAGGACGGCATTAAACCAAATAGACGATTGTTCACCAATCGTAACATCCCCAATAATATACGTACCTGGCGCCTGAAATACTGATTCATGAACATTTGGTTTTTTTAAAGCGTATGTAATCTCCATAAAAAATCACCCTTTCATTTATCTGAATATTTTGCTAGAATTTATTATAACATATTTTAAACGGGGGTGCTATTTTTGAATCAATTATGTTCTGTTTTAGCAATTCAATTTCCAATTATCCAAGGTGGAATGGGGAATATCAGCAATCCTAAGCTTGTGGCAGCTGTATCGAATGCAGGTGGCTTAGGAACAATTGGTTGCGGGACAATGACACCAGAAGAAGTCGAGGAACGCATTGTAGCAACGAAGCTACTAACTCAAAAACCGTTTGCCCTCAATGTACCGATCAATGTCAATCCTTATACAAAAGAATTATTGCAATTGGCTATTACACATAAAGTACCGGTCGTTTCATTATCGGCAGGTAATCCAACATTATTTATAGAGAAATTGCATGCTCATAACATTCGAGTGATTGCTGTTGTTGCCTCTGTTAAACATGCTATCAAGGCCGAGCAAGGCGGCGCAGATGTGATTGTTGCAGAAGGTTATGAAGCTGCAGGAATTAACTCCAATTTAGAATTGACAACCTTTACGCTAATTCCTCAAGTAGTCGATGCGGTTTCTGTACCTGTTGTAGCGGCAGGTGGTGTTGGTGATGGTCGTGGATTAGCTGCAGCGTTAATGCTTGGAGCTGACGGTGTACAGATGGGAACACGCTTTATTGCTACACAGGAAATGCCAGTGCATACTACCTATAAACAAAGGCTACTTGATGCAACCGATGTGGAAACGGTCATTTTAGGACGTTCTGTTGGACAGGTGCGCCGCGTGTTAAGTTCACCTTACGCCTCTTCACTTCTTGCTGATGAAGCAAAAGGTATAACACTTTCAGACTATCAAGAACGTACATCCGAAATATTCCATGTTAAAGGAGCTATTGACGGTAATGAGCAAAGTGGTTTTATGAACAGCGGCCAAATCGCAGGGATGATTCAAGATTTACCGACTGTTGCTACTCTTCTCGAGACCATGATGGATGATGCACAGCAATGTCTAAATCGGACATTACTGAATAATTTCAAAGGCTTAGTTAGGGGTGTTCAATCATGACGACGATGATCGATTTAAAGCGAGTGATTAATGGGGAAATTGAGCCACCAGCATGTGACAAAACATTAGGAATCCAAGTAACGTCGGCTGTTGCAGGTAAAGCGATTTGCTCTTGGAACGTCGATGAACGCTTTTTAAATGGCCATCAAGTCGTAATGGGAGGATTTATTACTTCTGCAGCAGATATTACGATGGCCTATTCGATGGCTTCAATATTAGAAAGAAATCAAGGATTCGCCTCGATCAATTTGCAAACAACATTTCTACGACCACTAAACATCGGAACGGCCATAATTGAATCAACAATTGTCAAAAAAGGACGGAAAACATGCTATGTAGAGGCATCAATCTCTCAAAATGGACAGGAAGTCGCTAAAATAACATCTTCTGTCATGATCCTTTAAACACACAAAAAAAGCTTATCCATTAAGGACAAGCTTTTTCTGCTTTTTAATTATCTGCATGGAATATTTCTTCAAAAAAACGACAAGATGGACCTTCCAATAAACTATAATATTCCTGGAATAATAGTGCAGCATGATTTCCACTCCACATAGGCGGTAATAATTCTTGAGGTAGTCCTGGATCGTTAAATAAGAATTTACGATATTCATGAACAAGATTTGTACGCTCTACAAAACATTCCGCATCTGACATTTCTTTTCTTGAGATTGCACTTTGATGAATAATAAATTGCTTACTATATTGATCCATAAACTTCTCATAAAGCGCCTCAATTTCAGCCAACGACCAGCTTTTTTCTATTAGCGCTTCATGATCATGAGGGCCGATATATTCCGCTGTAAAAAAGTCTACATGATTAGCAATATCATATTTTTGAATAAGGAGGTTCACTTCTTCTTCTAAATTATTTGGTGATATCCAACAGCCATTCGAAAAGGAGCCAAATCCACTCCATAAGAGCTCTTTACGCAATTCATCTCGAATTTGACGCTTATCTTCCGGAATAGAGTACATCAAAAGTCTCCATTTCCCATCCCACTTCGTCGGTTTTAATTTAAAAATACGATTTGCTGCCTCTTGCATTCGTATTTCGCCGCGTTTTGTTAAAAAATAATAACTACGATTCCCTCGTTTTTCTGATTGTAGCCATCCTTGTTTGACCATTCTAGATACAGATACGCGTACATTTTGCTCTGTGTGACCGAATTCTTTTAATAAACGAATCAAACTTCCAATCCAAATTTTTGAACCGTAATGCCTAATATAATCGCCATAGAGCGTAAAAATCATAGACTGTGTATTTGCGCCCATTCTCTCCCTCTACTTTCTTACTCATTTTCCTTGAAATGCAGGTTGCCGTTTATCACTAAATGCTTGTAAAGCTTCTAGTCGATCTTCTGTCGGAATGACTAATTCGTATGCCTTCGATTCGATCGCAAGACCCGTTTGTAGATCCGTATTCATTCCTTGAGTAATGGCATATTTTGCTTGTCGAACAGCGACAGGACCATTACGCATAATCCTCCTTGCGAGTGATTCACATTCATCTAACAATGCCTCACGAGGCACTGCTTTTAAAATAATGCCTAATGACGCTGCCTCAATAGATGTAATTTTCGCTGCTGTTAAAATCATTTCTTTCGCTTTCATTTCACCGATTAACCTTGGTAATCGTTGCGTACCACCTGCGCCAGGAATTATTGCCCAACTTGTTTCAGTTAGTCCCAGTAATGCGTCGTTAACTGCAATCGCAAAATCACATGCTAATAACCATTCAAATCCACCACCAAGTGCATGCCCATTAACTGCTGCAATTGTTGGTTGTGGTAAATTTGCTATACTGTTAAACACATCTCGAATTGCGCGTACGTTGCGACGTACTTCTTGCGTTGTTAATGTTTTTCGTTCTTTTAAATCCGCACCCGCACTAAATGCCTTTTCGCCCGCACCTGTAAAAATGACAGCGCGCACATTTTCAGCTATATGTAATTCGTCTACTACTTGTTGCAGTTGAAATAAAGTATCATAGTTGAAACAATTTAGCACCTCTGGACGATTTATTGTTACATAGGCAATATAATTTTCTATTCTAAATGAAATACTTTTCATTTGCAAACTCTCCTTTTCTATTCGATTGTTTCCAAAAAAACGGCACATTAATTGTGCCGTTTCGTATTGTTGAAAAACTTTTATGTTAATGAGATTAAAGTGTCCAATTAAAAGAAAGTATGACTTTTTTGCAACACGAAGGGGGTGATTTCCGTTCCGGCTGGGCGCTTTCCTGGGGGCGTCCGATGAGCCGCTTGGGGCAACAGGATGTTGGTCACGAAGGCGTTATCACAGGATGTGATGCTCTTAGTCTTCGTTCCTCTATCGCTGATCTCCAAGGAGTAGCCCAGCCTCCACTCCAATCACCCATGTCACCTAACATGTATATTCTGGCATGTCATTTTAAAATATTAAAACGAATATGCAGCAACAGATGTTTTCTGCTTGAAAGCGAAGCGTCAGCAACTACAGATTTACAATCGCGTCACTGTTATAAGTTTATTACGTTCGATTAAGATGAGTAGCCCGGCACGCAAATCACCTCATTTAAAGCGCCACAACAAAATTCCCTTGACCATTTAATTTTCAGGCGTGTTGATTAGGAAAAATAGGTTTATTATTGAGCGATAATAAGGATTTTTTTCTATTTTGCTAATATATGCCCATTTTAACTGATTGTAGCGTAGGGCTACTCGACTCCCGCGGGAAAGCGAGACAGACGAGACCCTGAGGCCAACATGATGTTGGTCACGAAGGCATTGTCACAGGACATGACGCATTTAGCCTTCGTTCCTTAAGCGGAGGAAGCGGCTCGACGCTCGCCCGCAGGAAGCTTTGCTCTGCGCGAAAGCGAAGCGTCAGCGACAAATGTTTTATCTGTGCGAAAGCGTAGCGGCAGCAACAAAGCGAGTAGCCCGTAGCGGAAATCAGCCTCCTCGAATTAGTCTGAATGTATAAAAACGGTAAATCAGTACACCTGTTTAATTATGATTCGATATTCTCAATAATCGTTGCAATCCCTTGCCCAACACCGATGCACATGGAAGCAAGGCCGTATTTTACTTTTTGTTTTTTCATTTCGTAAAGTAATGTGGTCACTATTCGGGCACCGCTTGCTCCTAGTGGATGACCAAATGCTATAGCGCCTCCGTTGACATTAACTTGTGCTGGATTTAATTCAAGCTGCTTCATGGATTCTATTGCTTGGGAAGCAAATGCTTCATTAATTTCATATAAACCAATGTCGTTTGTTGTTAGGCCAGCACGTTGCAATGCTTTTTTTGAAGAATAGATAGGGCCTAATCCCATAACAGCAGGTTCTAATCCTGCTACAGCACCTGTTACATATCGTGCTAACGGTGTTATACCTAACTCTTTTGCTTTTTCTGTACTCATTAATAATAAAGCTGAGGCACCATCATTCACACCCGAAGCATTACCGGCTGTCACAGTCCCATTTTCAAAAATAGGTCGTAGTTTAGAAAGTGCTTCTACTGTTGTATCGGGGCGTGGATGTTCATCTGTATCTACGATGATTTCATTTCCTTTTTTATCTTTCACATATACAGGTACAATTTCTTCTGCGAAACGGTTTGAGGCAATCGCTTTTTTCGCACGTTGTTGGCTTTCAAATGCAAACGCATCTTGTTCCTCGCGACTAATATTAAAACGCTTCGCTACGTTTTCAGCAGTTTGGGGCATTGTTTCCGCTCCATACATGCTTTGCAATTTTGGGTTCGTAAAACGCCAGCCGATCGTTGTATCAAACATTTTTTGATCGCCCCTCGGATAATCTACTTCTGGTTTACCCATTACAAACGGAGCTCGTGTCATACTTTCCGTACCACCTGCTATAAAAATATCGCCCTCGCCGCTTTTAATAGCACGTGCTGCAAAATGTATAGCATCCATGCCTGAACCACAAAGACGATTTATAGTAGTTCCCCCGACCTCAATCGGTAGCTCGGCAAGTAATGCGGCCATACGGGCGACGTTTCGATTATCCTCTCCCGCTTGGTTGGCATTTCCGAAAATAATATCCTCAATTTGTTCGACTGGAACCTTTGGGTTACGTTCTATAAGCGCCTTTATGACAGTGGCAGCTAAATCATCTGGCCGAACGGTTTTTAATGCACCTTTATAACGACCAATTGGTGTACGAACAGCATCTACGATCACGACTTCAGTCATTTTTTCACCACCTCTTTTTGCTCGCTATAGTCATAAACCCCTTTCCCGCTCTTTCGTCCTAAACGTCCAGCTTGTACATATTGTTCAAGCAGTGGTGCTGGGCGATATTTTTCACCGAGCTTTTCATGTAAATATCGTAAATTATTCAGACGTACATCAAGACCGACTAAATCGACTAATTCGAATGGTCCCATTGGATAATTCAAACCTAGTTTAATCGCTTTATCGATGTCTTCAGGACTACCTAAGCCTTCCTGTAACATATAAAATGCTTCATTCCCTACAAGCGCACTAATACGGCTTGTAACGAAACCTGGAAATTCATTGATAACGACCGTTTGTTTGCCCATTTGTTCGGCAATTTCACAAATAGCTCGGACTGTCTCATCACTCGTTTCCAAACCTCTAATAATTTCAACAAGTTCCATTTTATGCACAGGATTAAAAAAGTGCATCGCAATCGTTTGTTCAGGTCGTTTTGCATAGGAAGCAATTTCTGTTGGACTCATTGTTGAAGTATTAGTTGCAAATAAACAATGAGGCGGGGCAAACTGTTCCATCTGCTCAAATACAGCTCGTTTAATGTCCCCTTTTTCAGGTACGGCCTCAATGATTAAGTCTGCTTTCTTTGCGATAGTTGCCAAGTTTGTATTATAAGTCAGACGTAATGTTGCTTCTTGTACTTGTTGCACTGTTAATTTTCCGCGTCCGACAGATTTTTCGAAAATGGCTGTAATTTCATTTTGGGCATTTTGTAAAGCCTGTTCGTTAATGTCTATAATAGCTGTTTCAAAGCCACTGACTGCACTTACGTAGGCAATACCGCGTCCCATAACCCCGGATCCGATGACTATAACTTTTTTCATTAAAGAACCTCCTTATTATGAAAACCACATACGAAGAGTGAAGATATCTCATCGCATATGGTTTTTGTGGTGGTTAGACGCCTAGTGGATTTAGTGGGCGGCTACCATAATATGAAATGATACTTTTCGTCTCTGTATATAAATCTAATGTTTCGATACATAGCTCACGTCCGAAACCAGATTGCTTATACCCGCCAAATGGGGTACCCGGCATTGCGGAGAATGGACAATTGACCATCACGATTCCCGCTTGAATTTGATTAGCTACACGAGTAGCACGTGCCCCATCTTTAGACCAAACCGCTGAGCCTAAACCGAATTCCGAATCATTCGCTAGTTGAATCGCTTCTTTTTCATTGCTAAATGGCATCACAACCACTACCGGACCAAATATTTCTTCTTGAACAACTTTCATGGATTGAGTGACGTTTGTAATTACAGTTGGCTCATACCAGAAACCTTCTTCAAAGCCCTCTACAGCCGCTACTTTGCCACCTGTTAAAATTGTTGCGCCCTCTTCAATGGCAGATTTCACATAGCCATCGATCGTATCTAACTGGTCTTGGTCGATAATCGCTCCCATGTGAGTACCTTTATCAAATGGATCACCTAGTTTAATAGCTTTTGTTTTAGCAACAAATTTCTCTAAAAACTCATCATAAATGTCTTTATGCACGTATAAGCGTGAACGTGCTTCACAAGATTGGCCCGAGTTATAGAAAATGCCGTATAGTGAGCCATCTACCGCCGCATCAATATCTGCATCTTCGAACACTAGATTTGGTGATTTCCCACCTAGCTCTAATGTAACGCGTTTTAATGTTTGAGAAGCTTTTTCCATAATTCCTTTGCCGACTGGTGTTGAACCTGTGAAGGCTACTTTATCGATTTGCTGATGTTCCACTAAATAATTCCCTACATCTTTCCCTGAACCAGGAATAATGTTGACAACCCCTGCTGGAACACCTGCTTCTAAGCAAATTTCACCTAACACGATTGCTGTTAAAGGCGTTAAAGAAGCTGGTTTAACAATAACCGAACAACCAACAGCAATAGCTGGAGCAATTTTCCAAGCAGCCATCATGAGTGGGTAATTCCAAGGGACAATTTGTGCACATACTCCGACAGGCTCTTTTTCTGTGTAATTATGAAATTGACCCGGCATATTATTCACTGCTCCACGATGACCAACAATTGCACCTGCGTAGAATTCGAAATCTTCTATTGCTTGGTTCACTTGTCCTTGCGCAGTGCCAAGAGATTTCCCTGTATCCAGCATCTCAAGTTCTACGATTTCATTAAAGCGAGAGCGCATAATAGCAGCAATCTTATGGAGCACCTGTGCACGACGATTAACAGGATATTGCTTCCACTTTCCTTTATCAAATGCTTCACGGGCAGCTTGTACTGCGCGTTCTGCGTCCTCCTGTGAAGCTTTAGCGACAGTCGCTACTACTTCACCCGTCGCAGGATTAACTGTTTGGAATGTCTCACCATTACTGCTCTCTACCTTTTCACCATTAATAATTAAATGATAAAAATTGCGTTTCACTAATACTTTCTCTTGTACTTGTTGTGTCATTATCATTCACTCCTTTTTATTGTCCATTAAATTGAGGTTGTCTTTTTTCTGCAAATGCTTTCATACCTTCTTGATGGTCGTCCGTCGCTCCGGCGATACTTTGGCTTTGTGCTTCGTAAACAAGGAAATCTTCGAACTTTAAGTGTTCTGCTGCCTTGATATTACGTTTAATAAGGCCGATTGCTTTTGTTGGTAACTTGACAATCTGTTGAGCGAATGTATGGACGTCATCTTCAAATGTTTCATTGCTATAGACAGCAGTTGTTAAACCTAATTGTCTAGCTTCCTCTGATTTAATACGTTGACCGAGCACAGAAATTTCAAGTGCTTTAGCATCGCCAACTAATCGTTTCAAAAAGTATAAATTCCCTGAATCCGGAATTAAGCCTACATGAATAAAGGCATTCATAAAGAAGGAATTTTCCGACATTAATCGGAAGTCCGCAGCAAGCGCTAAACTAAAGCCAGCACCTGCAGCTGCACCATTTACAGCTGCGATAATCGGTTTTTCACAGTTATGTAACTGTTGAACCATCGGACCATAATCATCTGTTAAAATATCACCAAGTTTTGTATCTTCACCAATAACTGAAAGATCTTGACCTGAACAAAATGCACGTCCTTCACCACGAATGACAATGCATCGTACATCATCATTTATAGATGCTTGTTTAACAGCAGTACGAATTTCATGATTCATCTGCGCAGTAAATGCATTTAATGTTTCTGGACGATTTAATGAAATATAAGCTACGGATTCTTTTAGTTCGTATTGAATGGTTTCAAACATAATTATCTCCCCTTAAAGTTCGGTTGACGTTTTTCAACAAATGCTTGCATACCTTCTTTTTGATCTTCTGAAGAGAATAGTAAATAGAAATTTTTTCGTTCAAACTGCATACCTTCATAAAGCGAGTAATCTACAGCTTTGTTGACAGCTTCTTTAATAAGACGTAAAGCAAAAGCGGGTTTTTGTGCAAACATCGTCGCCATTTTATGGGTTTCTTCTATTAATATCTCTGGTTGCACAACCTTGTTGATGATGCCATATGTGAGCGCATCATCAGCAGTAATCCTAGCTGCACTCCAAATCCACTCTAATGCTTTTGTTCGTCCTACTAATTTTGTTAAGCGCTGTGTACCACCCGCACCAGGCATAACGCCAAGATTTATTTCTGGGAAGCTAAATTCTGTTCCCTCTGCCGCGATTAATACATCACAGCAAAGGGCTAATTCAAAGCCACCTCCGAAAACGAATCCTTTGACACTACCGATAATAGGCTTTTTAATCTGCCCTATACGATCCCAATCAGCAAACTGATTTAAAAGCTCTAATCGAACCGTGTTGTCTGCCGCCATTTCATCAATATCTGCACCTGATGAAAACGCTTTTCCATTTCCGGCTATAACGATGACCTTCACGTCTTCGTCACGATCAAACAATTCCATCGCCTGCACAATTTCACGAACCATTGCACGATTTAATGAATTGTATTGGCGAGGGCGGTTTAAGTAGATATAACCTATCCCACTGTCAATTGTTTCTTCAATAAATGTGAATGCTGTCATTACGCATCTTCACCGATTATTAATGTGACGATATCGCTCGCAAAGCTCATTAAATCTTTGCCCGACGCTTTCCCTTCCGGTGACCGTAGTCCAAGCTTTAAATCTTCTGCACTATCGTATGTCATTTCACACATTAAGTAGTACGGTGTTTCTGTGCCCATTGGAGTTGCATTAAATTTTGTCACTTTCATTTCTCGTAAGCCTGGGATTTTCGCAGTAATCGGAGTATGAACCTTTTCATAATGCTCATCAAATGCCACTTTATCAACAGGATGTTTATATAACGCGATTAATTTTGCCATTTTAAAATACGCTCCTTTGTCTACATGGAAGTAGAAATTATTTTCATTGCTTCGAATGGATTTTTACAGCTTTTGCAATATAAGATACTGCGACAAGCTGTTGGACCAAAAATATTTTCAAGCGTGACATACGTAGAACCACAATACGGGCAGTCTACATGCCAAGAGCCGTCTTCTTGTAAAAAACGAGGCGGTGGAGCAATACCGAATTGCTTTAGTCCTTCTCGTCCCTTTTCTGTTACACGATCCGAAGTCCAGGTAGGATGATTGATAAACACGACACTCACTTCATGAACGCCTTCTAGTTGTTCGACTGCTTTTTTTATATTTTGTTGAATAATTGTCAATGCAGGACATCCTGAAAATGTTGGTAGCACTTCAATACGGATATAGCCATCATTCACTTGAACACGCTCAATCATGCCAAGGTCTATAATACTCACCGTATCAATTTCAGGGTCCTTCACTGTATCGAGTACCTCATAGATGTGCGCTTCGTGCAGACCCGTAGTTGTCATCGTTATCCCCCTTCCTTCTTAATTGATCATTACCAGCTCGCCGCCAAATCAGAACGATACACCTCTGACATTGTTTCGATTGCCGATGTTAAATCGTCTGTATGTTGGCCATTGCGACCATTCATAATCGGTTCTGGCAATACAGGTAAAGCGATTTCTACTGCTTTAAAAGTTGGTGTTACAATGGCCGACCAACGTTCTTTCACGGCCGCTTCTTGCTCAATTAACTCACATGATGTTATATGACTAGCTGCTTTGCCATATGACAATAAATCACCGGCATCTTTAATTACTTCTTGTAATGCTGTCATCATACGTGAACGTGATTCTTCTGTTGCTGTACATAATTGCGTAAACCACGTTGTCCAATGCATCTGATGATAATAAAGTTCCGTACTAATTTTCACAGCTACTTCGCGGATAGGCGCATAACTGCTAGCCTTTAGTGCATCCATCTTCGCTTTTTTCGCTGTTGTATAGATAAAATTACGTGCTACTGCGTATGCCCAGTCATAATTCGGCGCTTCTTTGTAGTAACCTTCTCCATTCGGTCGTTCTACGAGTAGACTGTTACAACGCTCCTCTTTTGGCCGAAGCTGTGCTAATGAATCTAAAGCACCTTCGCCAAGTTCTTCTAAAAGTGTGTAGTATAATTTTGCGTGCCCCATAGTATCTTGTGTAATGGACGAGAATGCTACATCTTCCTCAATATGCGGCGCCAGTCCAAGCCATTCGGAGCCACGATATGAAAATAAATAATCATCATCCGCTAATTGATAAAGTAGTGTAATGACTGCCTTTTTATCATCAGGCGTTACTTCGTTATTCATTTTTCTTCCCTCCTCCGGCCCAAGATAGAATTTCTTTTTCATCCAGCATGACTTGTTCATAGTGGCGCCATTTTTTCTTTAAATAGCCATAGCCTTTTGTTGTACGGTAATCTTTATTGTCTAGTCGTTGTAGCGCTTGTTTATTGCCTTGAGTAAGGCCGTGTAAATGTTTGCGATTGACGACCCAAATGTCCACTACAGGCTCCCGACGCATAAAATTTTCCTGTGCCATCACTAACGCCATTTCTCCATTTGGTGCTAAAAGGCTAAACTGATGTTGAAAATTTGATGTGGGTGTTCGTTTGCTAAATACTTCAAATTCTTGATAGAAAGATTGTTTTTCCACGATGATCCCTCCTCTCTAAAGAGTTAATTTACTAGAGCTGATAACGCTTCTCGTACCCAAGCGTTATTTTCATAGGATGAACGACGAAGTGCTAAGCGTTCTTGTGAACACGGACCTTCGTTGCGCTGGATTTTCTTGAAATCTTCCCAGTTTGGCTCTTGGTAAATCCATTTATTTTGCGCTTTATCAAAGTGCAAAGTTGGATCTGGCACAGTTAAGCCGATCGATTGAATACGAGGAATGTATTTAGATAAAAAGCTTTGTCGTAGCTCTTCATTCGTATTAACACGAATTTTATATTTAATGGTTACATCTTGTTTGCTAGTACCTGTTGTGTCTTTGGTCGCTGGGCCAAAGAAAAATAATAGTGATTCCCACCAACGATTTAACGCATCTTGTACAAGCTCACGCTGTTCAGGTGTACCTTCTACCAATGCCATAATAATGGCTTCACCGTGTTGTGCATGGAATACTTCTTCCGCACAAATACGTTGTAAAGCTCGCGCATAAGGCCCGTATGAAGCACCTAACATGTTGGTTTGTGAAATAATGGCCGCGCCATCAACAAGCCAGCCAATTAACCCGGCATCCCCCCACGATTTTGATTCCATATGGAATACGTTGTGGAACTTTAGACGTCCTTCGAATAAATCAATCATTAAATCGCCGCGATTTTTACCATATGGTTTAAGCAAATCCTCTGCTACGCGTAATAATAATTGACCATGCCCCATCTCATCTTGAACCTTTGCCATAATGCCTAGCTTTCGATATAAAGTCGGTGCTTTCGGAACCCATTCTTTCTCAGGAAGAGCACCCATAATTTCACTAATACCATGCATCGAAATTAATTTGATTAGTGCCAAGCGATATTCTTCTGGCATCCAATCATCTGCTTCTATCTTTTCACCTGCAGCAATCCGCGCCTCGAATTGCTCTTGTAATTGTTGTTCAGATAATTGAGTAACAACACTCATAATAAAAGCCTCCTTATATAACCATTTTCTGATAATCGTTACTATTATGTTATGTTGGAGGGCAAAAAAAATCACACTTCCAACAAGATCTTATTATCGTTTGCTACTTTAATTGATTCTGTTGGACATCCTTCCATCGCATCCTCTAAATCATCATATAAATCAATCGGAACTTCTGTACAACCTTTGTTGTTGTCTAAAATAACAAATGCTATTCCTTCGTCATTATAGTCAAAAATATCCGGAGCGGATGCGCCACATGCCCCACAAGCAATACATGTATCTTGATCTACTCTAGTGAATTTCGCCATACACTCATTCCTTTCACCAACCTATAACATTAGGTAAGTTGTTTCTTTTTTTCCTCCATTAGACTCGTACTATGCAACGGCTGCACTTTAGATGTTGGATCAATGTAGACTTTTGCGTTACTAATAGCAGTAGGTGCCTCTCCAAACCCACTAACAATTAACTTTACTTTCCCATCATATGTGCAAATATCACCTGCCGCATAAATACCTGGAATGTTCGTTTCCATGCGTGAATTAACGACGATGGAGTTTTTGTTAATTTCTAAGCCCCAATCTTTAATGGCACCTAAAGAGGAAACAAAACCAAAGTTCACGATAATATCATCTACTCCATAGATTGGTTGTTGCGTTTCGTCTTTTGCATGCTTTAATTTAATATGTGTAATGCGATCTTCCCCTATAAGTTCTTCAGGTATATAAGGTGTGATCACCTCAACAGATGATTGCATTAAGTTTTCTACGCTATGTTCATGTGCACGGAATTTATCACGTCTATGGACAATAGAGACTTTTTTAGCAATTGGTTCTAGCATCATCGCCCAATCGACCGCTGAATCACCACCACCGAAAACCATCACATTTCGATCTTTAAAAGCATTGAGATCATTAATGAAGTAATGCAAATTACGTTGTGCATACTTTTCTTCCCCGTCTAATTCAAGCGTACGAACTTTAAATGCACCGTTTCCAGCAGTGATCAGTATAGTGCGAGAATAATGCGTACTTTTAGTGGTAACAATCTTGAAAATACCGTTTTCATCTTTTTCGATTGTTTGTACAGATTCTTTCGTACAGACATCCACTGGGAAAGTATTCATTTGTTCTTTCAAATTATTGATAATATCTTGCGCGCGAATTTTCGGAAATCCCGCAATATCATAAATATATTTTTCTGGATATAGAGCAGCTAACTGGCCGCCCAAGTGAGGAAGACTTTCAAGAATTTTGACGCTCATGCCTCGCATACCACCATAGAAGGCTGCAAACATACCAACAGGACCTCCACCTATAATGGTCACATCTTTTATTTGCTCAGTATCAATCATTGAAGAACCTCCTTCCGCTCCATTCTTCTATCAATGACACGAATTGCCTTTCCTTCAGAGCGTGGAATAGAACCGATATTTTCAATGACAAGCCTAACGGAAATTAAGCAGGCATTTTTTAAATCGTGCTTGATTTCCTTCGTTAGTAATTGTATTAACGGATGGTTTAGGTCACCTGCTACCTTTTCATATAACTTCGGTGTTAACTCAACATGTAGTTCGATAGCATCCATATTTCCTTTTTTCAATAAATGGATTTGATAGTGAGGTGCCAGCCCTTCAATTTGCAATAACTCACGCTCGATTTCAGATGGAAAAACATTTACTCCACGAATAATTAGCATGTCATCTGTACGTCCCTTAACACGTGCCATACGCATTGTTGTACGTCCACATTTACATTTTTCACGTGTAATCGATGTAATATCACCTGTACGATAACGAATAATTGGTAACGCTTCCTTCGTTAAACTTGTGATAACCAATTCTCCGTATTCTCCATCAGCTACAGGCTCTAATGTATCCGGATCAATAACTTCAACTAAGAAATGATCTTCAGCTATATGTAAACCATCTTGCGCTTCATAGCATTCGATCGATACACCAGGACCTAGCACTTCACTTAAACCATAAATATCCATTGCTCGAATTTTAAATTTATTTTCTATAGCATGGCGCATTTCCTCTGACCACGGCTCCGCTCCAAAAATTCCATATTCAATCCCATTCGCCGCTGGATCATTTCCCATTTCCTCCATCTTTTCAGCGATGGTTAAAATATAAGAAGGTGTACCTGCGATCCCTCGTGGTTTAAAATCTTCAATTAATGTAATTTGACGTTCTGTATTTCCACCTGAGATCGGTACAACTGCCGCGCCTAAAGTTTCAGCTCCGTAGTGTAAACCCAACCCCCCAGTAAATAGACCATATCCATATGCATTATGAAAGATATCTGATTTACGTCCCCCTGCGGTAACAATAGCGCGAGCTAAAAGTCCCGACCACATCTCGATATCATTTTTTGTATAACCAACAATTGTTGGCTTTCCACTAGTTCCCGAAGAAGCGTGAATGCGGACTACATCATCCATAGGTACTGCAAAAAGTTTAAATGGATATTGCTCACGTAAATTTACTTTTTTAGTAAATGGCAATTTGCGAATATCTTCTAAACTTTGAATATCAGCTGGTTTAACCCCAAGCTCATCAAACTGTGCCTTGTAGAAAGGTGTATTGTTATAAACTTTTTCAACAGTTGCTTTTAATCTCTCTAGCTGAATCCTGGCCATTTCTTCCCTTGAAGCTGTTTCTATTTCTAGATGATACATTTCCTAGCCCCCCTTTATGCTATTACAATTCATCTAATATAACAAATAAAAAACGAGAGTATTAGTTTCGTAATTAACATTAAGATAAACTTATTTGTCCGAATTGTCAATATATTTTATTTTTTCTGATTAAAGTTGGTTAATTCGTCGCCTATGAACGTTTTATCTTAAATACTTTTATTTAGAAACCCAAAAAACACTTCGTGAATCCTCCCTTCAAATCCGCTATTATTAAGCACTGATTAAACTATCACACTAAAATTAATAGAAAACTCAAAACAAACCTACACCCTACGTTAATACGTTTTACTTTCCCAATAATAGGTGTTAAATTAATTTTATGTTTCACTTTAATTCCATTCGTTATTAATATGTATGTATGATTTTTATATATTACACGAATGGTAGAAATGAAGTTATAAACAAAGGGGGATTTACTTTGACATTAACGGAGACGCAACAACACGAGGAGAATTATGATAAAATTTTTGAAGCTTTATCTAAGGAACCATACGCAAATTATTTAGGGATGGAATTAATAGAATTAAAAGCAGGTTTTGCAAAAGTGACACTTTCTCCAACGCCTCATATGCTCAATACACATGGTACTGTACATGGAGGTATTATTTTTTCGATAGCTGACTACGCCTTTGCAGCAGCTAGTAATTCATACGGCAAGACAGCTGTCGGTGTAACGAATACCATCCATTACATGAGCGCGGGCTTGGCCGAACACCCACTAACAGCCCTCGCAGAAGAAGTAAAAAAAACTCGCCGTTTAGCCTGGTATCGAATTCAAGTTTGGAGCAACGATGAATTATGCGCAACAATGGAAGCGATGGTTTATCGTAAGACAGAAAATTTCATCGAATAAGTAACAGATGTGAGTAGCCTTTTTAGCGTTATAAAGGTTTCTCACATCTTTTTTGACATAGTAAAATCCCTCACTTGTTACGTCACACATTACATACAACAAGGAGGAATCTTAATGAAGCAATTTTTATACTTGCATACTATTCTTCGACGTTGTCTGTTGTTTACCGAAGTATGCCTCTTGGATTTTCGGGTCATTCAACAGCTCTTGTGCTGTACCTGAAATGGCCATTTTCCCATGGGCTAATACACAGGCACGGTCAGCCACCTTCAATGCAGCTTTCACATTCTGCTCTACCAAAATGATCGTGACACCTCGTTCATCACATAATCTACGTAAAATAGACATAATGTCTTTGACTATTAGAGGAGCTAGTCCTAATGATGGTTCATCAAGCATCAAAACTTTCGGGTTGGCCATTAAACCTCGCCCAATGGCCACCATTTGTTGTTCCCCACCTGAAAGTAAACCACCCGGGCGATTAAGCATTTGCTTTAAGCGTGGAAATAATTCTACAATTTCCTCGTAATCTCGATGTACAGTTTTTTTCTCTCTACTATAGCGGTGATAAGCACCGAGCATCAAATTGTCCTTGACAGATAATGCAGAAAAAATCTGTCTTCTTTCAGGCACTAAACATATCCCATTGGCAACTGTCTTTTGTACACCATCTTTCGTAATATCTAACCCTTTGTATTCAATTTTCCCTTCACTCGGTGAATACACACCTGCGAGTGTCCCGAGAAGTGTACTTTTCCCTGCACCATTTGATCCAACTATCGATAATAACTCTCCTTCTACTAGTTCGAAGTCAATACCTTCAAGAACATGTAAATGCCCGTGATAAGTATGTAAGTTTTCGACTTTAAGCATAGACCACACCTTCTTCCGCTTCATCGTCGCCTAAGTACGCTGCCACAACCTTTGGATTTTTGTAAATCTCTTCTGGAGTACCTTCTCCGATCTTGACCCCGTTATCTACAACAACTAAACGATCTGAAATAGACATAACAGTTTCCATATCATGTTCTACAAATAAAAAAGTCATTCCCTCTGCGCGCATTTTTAATATGACCTTCACTAATTGCCTCGATTCCTCAGCGTTTAGACCTGCCATTGGTTCATCTAATAAAATGAGTTGAGGCTTGGAAATTGCTGCACGTGCAATTTCAAGAAGTCGTTGACTACCATAAGGCAATTTATCGGACATTTCATAAGCATACTCAGCAATACCTACATCTTTTAAACATTGTAATGCTCTTTCCATTGTATAAATTTCTTCTTTCACGACAGTAGGTAAGCGTAACCCAGCCGTTAAAATATTTGTTTTCATTGCAATATGTGCACCAGTCATCACATTCTCGATAACGGTCATATTATCGAAAACTTCTAGGTTCTGAAATGTTCTTGTTACACCTGCTTGAGCAATTTGATAAGGCTTTTTTCTTGTTAACCGCTTCCCTTGAAAATAGACATCCCCCGATGAACTTGGCAATACGCCCGTTATCATATTAAAAAGTGTTGTTTTCCCTGCACCGTTAGGACCAATAACTGCAAATATTTCACCTTTATTAATCGTGAAGGACACATTGTCAACAGCAACAACTCCCCCAAATACTTTCGTTAAGTTTTCTACACTTAAGATAAGCTCCTTGTTAGTCATTTGTTTTACCTCCTGGAGCTTGTGTATCGATTGTGAACTCTAACGATATAGGACGTTCTTTCTTGTTAAGCTTTGCGACAACTTTCATAAATTGAGGAACTAAGCCATTAGGCATATAAATCAACGTTAAAACTAGCAATATACCGAAGAAAACAATTTCGAATTCCCCTCCAATGTTAGGGAAAATTACTGGTACAAAGTGTTTTAATAGTTCACCTAGTAAAACATAAGCAGCTGAACCGACAATGGAACCCCAAATATTATTTAACCCACCAATAATCACCATTATTAATAAATAAATAGAGGTATTTGCTGTAAATAAATTCGGATTAATAAATGATACATAGTGTGCTAATAGCGAACCGGAAATAGATGTGAAAATAGCACTTGTCACAAAAATTTGTAATTTATATTTCATTAAATTTACACCAACGGCATCCGCTGCAATCTCACTCCCCTCAATCGAACGTAATCCACGCCCAATTCTTGAGTGAATAATATTACGTGAGAAAATCAGTGCCATAAAAACAAATATCCAAATAAGATAAAAATAACTTTGATCTGTAACGAATTCAAAGTCGAATAAATGAATAGGTGGTATTCCAAAAAAGCCATTCGATCCACCTGTAATGGACGTTAATTCTTTAAATGCTGTGTAAACAATAATCCCAAACCCTAGTGTTGCTAACGCTAAATAATAGCCCTTCAACTTAAATGTAGGAATGCCGATTACTATTGCAACAAGTGCAGAAATGAGTGCCCCTACCAATATCGCTAACCAAGGAGATAACCCTAATGTAGCTGTCATATAAGCAGACGTGTAGGCACCAATCCCATAAAAGGCCGCGTGTCCTAGTGAAATTTGTCCAGCATAGCCTGTTAGCATCGTTAAACCGATACATACTAATGCATAAAACCCAATCATCGTAAAAATAGCGAGTGTATAATTAGATCCAACTAGTGGGATGCAAAATAGAAGAGCGAAAAAAATACTTGGCCCAACTAAGCTATTATTATAGATTAGCTTTAAGCTTTTTTTGTTCATCGTTGTAACCTCCCTATACACGTTTTCCAGAAGCTTTTGCAAATAGACCTTCTGGTTTTACAAATAAAATTAATAGTAATAAAGAGAAACTCACTACATCTTTTAAACCAGATGACCATAGCCCTTCTGTAAACGCTTCAATAATTCCAATTAGAAAGGCGCCAGCAATTGCAGCTGGGGCATTTGTTAAACCACCAACAACTGCTGCTACAAAAGCTTTTATGCCAAGCATCATTCCCATATCGTAGGATGCACCAGAGATTGGCGCGATAACTGTACCATCTAAAGCCCCAACTCCAGCACTTACAACAACAGCAAACAATGACATTTTATTTGGATTGATTCCCATTAAACGTGCTGCAAATGGATTAACAACACAGGCTGTTAATGATTTTCCTGTAAATGTAAAGTTAAAGAAGTACATCATTACGATTAAAATAACAATCGAAAGGCCGATTGCCCAAAGATTTTGCGGAAGTAGAACAGCTTCTAACAATTTTATCGGTGCGTTATCCGTAAACGGCGGTAATGTTTGGGCCTGTGTTCCCCAAATTAAAATGGCAATACCTCGAAATGCAATTGATACACCAATTGTAATGATTATTAGAGTTGTCATGGATGATTTACGGGCTGTATGAATTGCTGTTCGTTCAAATACAGCGCCAATAGCTGCCACAATGACGATACTTAAAATAATAGCTAACCATAAAGGTAGATTCGCTTTTACGAGTGAAATACTGATTAGAGCACCAAACATAGCAAATTCGCCTTGTGCAAAATTAAGGATGCCTGTCACGTTATAGATAATGACAAATCCAACCGCAATCAATGCATAAATGGCTCCTATTGTTAAACCGGAAAATAATAATTGCAACATTTGAGAAAAGGTTTCCATATTGTTTCACTCCATTCATTTCGGGATTACTAAGCTAATAATTTAATAAACAGTGATGGAGAGACACCACTGTTCATCGAATGTATATTATTTTGATTAGTCTTCTAAAGTCCACTTACCGTCAACAATTCGTACCATCGCAAAACTATCCGGACTCAACCCCATATGATTATCCGCAGTAATGTTAAATGTACCTGTCAAGCCTACATATTCACCTAGTTCTTGCTCAATGTAATCTCGAAGTGCAGCACTATCACTACCTTTTACTTCAATTGCTTTCGTCGCAATCGAGAAAGCATCTGCTGCATATGCACCGAATGTACTTGCAGGTTTATTGTATTTTGCTGTAAAAGCTTCGTTATACGCTTTTAATAATTCTTTTTGTGGATTTGAATCTTCTAATTTGTCCGCAATTAATAATTTACCCGTAGGCAACACTATATCGTTTGCTGCAGCACCGGCTACTTCGATAAATTGGTCCGTTGCGACACCATGACTTGCAAGTACTGGCATATCTAGTCCCAATTCTCGAATATTTTTAATGACAACTGCTGACTCTTGTACGGTTCCCCATACAATTATTGCATCTGGATTTGCTTTTTTCACACGAGTTAATAATGGTTTCGCATCTGTAACTGTCGCTTCAAATTCATCTTCAATTACTGATTCCACACCGTATTTTTCCATGTATTGAACAAATTCTTCATGTCCACCCGTTCCAAAAGAATTCGCAACATTTAACCAAGCAACTTTCGTTAAGTTATGATCTTTTAAATATTGTAATATCCGTTCCACAGCTTGTTGATCATCCTGCGGCATCTTGAATACCCATTTTCGCGCTTCTCCATTTTCATTCATATAAATTTGTTTACTGGCAGCAACAGAAATGTAAGGCACTTGATTTTGCTCTGCCAAAGGTAACATCGCTAATGAGTTACCACTTGTCGTCCCTCCGATAACCATCGATACCTTGTCTTGTGTTAAAGCTTTTTTCATTGAAAGAATGGCTTCATTTTGGTCAGATTTATCATCATAAGTTACTAGGTCAATTTTTCGACCGTTTATGCCTCCATCTGCATTTGTTTGATCGACTAACATTTTAAGCGTTTGCATTTCTGGTTCCCCTAGAGCAGCTGCCCCACCAGATGCAGAGAAGATTCCAGCTATTTTAATGGAATTAGCTGAAGCTTCAGTACTAGTACTAACGGAAGATTCGTCACCTTCCCCCGAATCCGAAGATGAATTACAGGCCACCATCAATAGTGTCCCCACCAACAGGAAAAGAGACAATAAAGTCTTTTTCATAAACACTACACCCCTTAATAATTTTTATACCTATAAAACCGCATCCCCTTTTAAAATGACGGTATGTATAGCCCCCTCGAGAAAAAGTTTAACGAAAATAAATACCATTGATATTTATCTGTAATATTATGTTTTTCAAAAATAACAAAATCTCAAAAGGTAAAAACTGATTTTTAGAGACTAAATGATACACCAAAGAGAAATTAGCGATTTTTATTATTCACAAGAATATCATGTATTTTTATAAATGATAAATACTAAAAATATATATTAAAAATTCATATATATACGTTTTAGGTATACCCGTACTTTAATCGTTATATAAAATCTATAAAAAATATGTAAATTAAAAATCCGTAAAACCCTTACTAATTCTAGGATTCTACAGATTATATATCTAAAAAATCAGAAATATCTAACAATTTTAACGAAATCACTCGAAAAAATGTTACTATACAGAATAAGTATACAAATTGCATAAACTATTTAATTTTAAGTATAGGGGTGAGAGAAGAATGGATTTAAGACAATTAAATTATTTCATTACGATTGTTGAAGAAAAACAAATTACGAAAGCTGCTAAAAGACTGCATATGGCACAACCGCCACTTAGCAATCAATTAAAAGTTATTGAACAAGAATTAAATTGCAAACTATTGGATCGAAACGGTAGAACATTAGAGCTAACTGAACCAGGAAAGATTTTATATGAAAAAGGCAAAGCATTATTAGCTAATTTCGAAGATACGATTTCGGAAATAAAAGAAGTTGGAGAAGGGTTAAAGGGGGTATTATCAATTGGCGCAGATCAAACCTGTTTATCTTACCTACCTGAAAAAATTAAGTTGATGAATGAGAGATACCCTAATTTATGCTTCAAAATTATAGAAGGAGATACATTTTTCCTAACGAAAAGTCTTGTAAGTAAAGAAATCGATTTAGCTATACTACAACAACCCATTGAAGATGATAATTTCTTTTCAATAGGATTAGAATTTGAAGAGTTTGTACTTGCAACACCTGCAAAATGGAATTTACCGAACCCAATTCGAATAGAAGACTTGAAAGATATACCATTTCTTTCGTTTTATCGTCATCGGAGTTGTAGTACGTTTCGCATAATATTTGACGAATTTAAAAAACACGGCTTTGAGCCTACTATTATTTGTGAGTGTATTGATATTGCGATGGTTATTTCCTTAATAAGTGAAGGTTTGGGGGTAACAATTTTACCAAAAACGAGTCTCGATAAATTTTCAATTCAAGGTATTAAAATCATTAAATTTTCTAATTGCAATATCCAATCAAAAGCAACTATTGCTTGGTCAAAAGATCGATATTTAGCAAAGCACGCAATGAATTTTTTAGAATTATTTACAGGAGAAACTCATTTTCTAACTAGTGAAACAATTCTCCAGAGTCAATGATCTGGTGCTTCGGTGATGAACTGACTGTTTATGTAAAATGAGAATCTCCCGGGTTAATTTTTGACCGGGAGATTATTATTTATTTGACATACTTCAAATACTTTTTCACAAAATCTACGATGTAAAGAACTTCTTCTTCTGAAATGGTAAATCGACTGCTCACTTTTCTTAGCTTCGCAGGTGATTTTAATTGTTCACGCACTTGATCAATCCTCATGTATTTACATTTACGAGGGTTTACACAATCTCGAATCTGCTTGTATCGAAGGTAGGCATAGCGAGCAAAAGCATTCAACATCTCTCGATCCTGCTCATCTCGTTGTAATTTTTTCGCGGCTTCATCGATCACTTCTGAATCATAAGTTCTTGTTCCATCTGTTAATTGCATAGTACCACCTCTTTCATTGCGTAAAGTTAAGTCAAACATGGCTGCTCCTTAGCTGGCATTAAGATAGCCGCCATTGTTTCTATTCATAGCTATTAGATGCATAAGAAAAAGCCACACTTAGTTAAATGTGACTCTTTTTGTTTTTTTGTTTAGATAATGATTCCCCAGCATCACTCACCTGCGAGTTAATTCCTTGATTACCCCTAAATTTGATAGATTATTAATGTATGTTAAAAAATAAAGACTATAAACATATCTTTCAGCTAACTAAAATGGAAATATAATGATTTCCTTAATTTATTTAAAGGAGGGCAACATATGAACAACCATACTTACGTAGACTGGGGCGGACATTATCTTAAACTGACGTGGTTACCAAATAAAAGTTTTCAAGATTACAGCAACGTAACAAGTGTACATGGAGTTTGTTTTTATAATGGGAATGTTTTGTTAGTTCATGTAGACGGGAGAGGATTTAATTTTCCTGGAGGTCATATAGAAAATGGTGAAACACCTGAAGAAGCATTTCATAGAGAGGCATTTGAAGAAGGCTATGTTAAGGGTCATATCAACTATATAGGAGCAATTGAAGTCAGCCACGAAGAGAATCCTTTATTCAAAGCTGATGGGAAGTACCCCTTAATTGGTTATCAAATGTTTTATTGTATGGAAGTTCAAGACTGTCCCCCGTTTCTTCGTGAGCATGAAACGATTTCGCGCATTTGGGTTGAGCCGGACGAAGTACTTTATGTTATCAAAGACCATGAGTTTGCAAACGTAGTATTACAAGCAGCTTTAGATAACCAACCTTCTTAATTGTTATAAGGATATATCGCAATGCTTGTTACAAATATCTCCATAAGAAGAGCATGTAGAAAAAGTGACAGATATACAATTTTGAAATTTCACCTATAGATTTAATTTTTCAATTTAATTCACAGGCATTTCACTATACAAACATAGCTACCAAATCATATTAATAGTAGTGTAAAGCTAACTTAGCTTTGCCCTCCTAGTTTGTGGTTTAGGGTCACTTTGGTTCGAGTGACCCTTTTTAACTTCTCTTTCATCGTTATCTAAACTCACCTAATTTTTTATACCTATACTGATAAATATTTCAGATAGGTTCATTCAAATTCTATTTTTCTTTCTTATGATAGTGTCCGTTTTCAACGCGGGTATTGAAACAGAAAAAATTTTAAAAAACAGAGGTAAAATCAAATCTTCGAGATAGCGAAGAACTTTATAGATTTTTTGTGTACTGTAGCACAAATTTCTTAATCGTTTTGTTAGTCATTCCATCGCCTTTCTTTTATCTTTCCGAACGATGAAGAACATGTGTAGGCTCGATAATAATATGATGATGACTATTACTACCAAGAAATATGTATCTTGAATCTTATACAAAAATAAATTCAATGAATTTAATAATCCTGCTAACATCAAGAATAACCAATAGTTATTTTTTCTTTTTGATTGATCACCATTTCCAAGATAACTAGCAGAAAGCCAGATAAAAAAAGGTAAGAAGCATACAATTGAAAAAGTTAGTATTGCCCATGCAATAAACGGCATTATTCTATAAAAATGTTTTTTCTCTAAATGTCATATGTAACATGCTCTACTTTCTAAAAAACCTCAAAAATTCGAGGAACCGTTAGCATAGGTGCCCTTTTTCCGGGGTAATTCCTCATGATGGATTTTTCAATTTTCAAACCAAAATGAGTAAAACCTAGATGAATACCTCCCCTCCTTTCTACACCTGAACATATTATAGACGTAGAAGGGGGGGATATTTTATGGGATACTACGGTGGAAATTTTGGTGGTAATTTTGGTGGTAATTGTGGTTACTACGGAGGCTATTACGGCGGTGGTTGCGGCGGCGGCGGATATGGCGGCGGCTCAGCATTCGCCCTAATTGTAGTCCTCTTTATTCTTTTAATTATTGTCGGTGCAACATTCATGCATTATTAATGCAGTTTTCTACTACTATTCAGATTTTTTATGAAAAAAGTTAATGCTAATTATCATTGTTACATTCAATCATTCCATACTCTCTATTGCTAAATAACATCCATAGTAATAGTAGGATAACTTACCAGCCTGACATACTACAGTAAAACAAAAAGGTCACTTTTGTCCGAGTGACCTTTTATTTTTGTATTTCAACGTTCAGAAGTTTTTTCATTTTATGAAATAAAACCAAGGTTCTCAAAAATTCTAAGCGTTCTTTTAATCATTTGCTTAAATAATAAAATAAAACCGCAACAATAATATTTGGTAAAGCAATGTATAAGGAATTTATCGTGATTTTATGACGTTCGTCCCGATGTTCTGTAGTCTCGGTAGCAAAGTTTGCCCTCATCCGATCCCCACTTGCCATAGACCCTGAAAAAACCATTGAAATTAAAATGAAAATACAGCCGACTGTTCCTAGAACTAAATAAATTTTTTCCATTCCCCACAAAATCATCGATATGAAAACACCGCATAGTGATAAGAGAGCACCGATTAATAAATATTTCATCCATATCCCCCTTTTCCTTATTTTACGTTTGATTACCCCATTTTGTTTCGATATATGGTGAATTTTTCAATTCGACTAGGACCTATCTACGTATGATTCGAGAACATAAAACGACTTGCAAATTTGGGTAGAGCCTGTACCTTCAATATGGTTGCTAACGAAATTGAATAAATGAAAAACGCTATACAATCATCAGCGTCGATGAAAGTATAGCGTTTTTTAATTCATGATATCGTTGTTATTTAACAAAGATATCTTCAATTTGGTCAAGCATAATGTCAGCTGCAAGGATGCCGCCTGCTGTGTTCCAAATTACATCATCAACTTTATGGACATTCCCTTTTTGTACTGCACTTAAGTTTTTCCATAGTGGATCTTCTGTCCATTCTTTTTCAGTAGCTAATGCTGTATCATCACCTGTTGGCATGTAAGTAAAGTAGAAAAGTACATCTCCATCCATTTTAGGAATTACTTCTTTTCCTACCTCAACAGCTAATTTTCCTAATTTCGCATTATCTTTAAATAGTTCCGCTTGCTCTGGTACACGTTTAAATCCTAATGAATCAAAAATAACGCCTGAGAATGAATCTGTATAGTAGATTCGAGATTTATCAGCCATAAAGCGTACGAATGACACCTCTTGATTCGTTTTATCGCCAAGCTTTTCTTTAACAGCTTGAACTTTATCATTATATTCTTTTAAAACTTCTTCGCCTTTAGCTTCTTGATTTACCGCTTTTGAATAAAGTTTAAAGTTTTCTTGCCAATCACCGCGTAGTGTCTCTGCGAAAACTGTCGGAGCAATTTTGCTTAATTTTGTATAGTCTTTCTCTTGTCTTATTTTATTTCCAATGATTAAATCTGGTTTTAAAGAAGCAATTTTTTCAATATTAATTTCACTTTCAACCCCGACAACTTCCACACCTTCCAACTGATCCTTTAAATGATCATACCAAGGATTACCTGAAAATGCTTGTACAGCCCCTACTGGTTTAATACCTAGAGCAAGAAGTGCTTCTGTCCCTTCGTTTGTTAAAACGACAACTCGTTTTGGTGTGTCTTTAACTTCAGTTGTCCCCATTGCATGTTCGACACTGTAAGCATTACTCTCAGTTGAACTTTCTTCTTTCGTGTTTTCCTTGTTATTGCCACAAGCAGCTAAAACAAATACAGCGACAACAGCAAGCAAAACTAGTAGTTTTTGAAATGCTTTTTGCATCTTTTCTTCCCCCAATGTATATGATAGAATGTTTAAGCAGATTCAATGATAATGAGAATCACTTTCATCTACTTGAGAACGCAATTAATCATATTGTAAGAATCTATCATTGTCAATCATTTATTTAACTAAAATGTAAACAAATTCTATTGAAAGAAGAGTACAACTTTATATGATTTTAAAAAATAATTTTTCAAAAACAATTACATTAATTGTAGGAACACTACTCCTACTCCTTTGTATGGGGATAAGTATTGTATACGGCTATGCAAATACGTCCATTCATACGACTATTGAATCTTTTACACAGTTTAATCATTCTAACGAGCATATTATTATTCAAAATGTTCGTATTCCTAGAGCTCTAATCGCTTCATGTGTGGGTGCTTCCTTAGCTATTACAGGCGTGCTCATGCAGACGTTAACGAAAAATCCTTTAGCATCACCAGGAATATTAGGAATTAATGCTGGAGCTGGCTTCGCGGTCGTTTTTGCTATGATTTTCTTCCATGTGTCAAGTTTACAAGCCTTTGCATGGATTGCATTTTTAGGTGCTACAATAGCCGCTCTATCTGTTTATGCTATTAGCTCGGCTGGACGAGACGCGGTAACGCCAGTCAAAATAACTTTAGCAGGTGCGGCTATCAGTGCATTATTTGCTTCTTTTACTCAAGGATTACTGGCAACAAACGAAGCAGCACTCGAACAAGTATTGTTTTGGTTAGCTGGTTCAGTGCAAGGCAGAAAGCTTGAAATTCTATTATCTGTATTACCTTATTTAGTGATTGGATGGGTTGGCGCTCTATTAATCTCATCTAAAATGAATATACTTGCTCTTGGGGACGATGTAGCGAGAGGCCTAGGATTACCCTTAGGATTGATGAAATTGATGGTAGGTATTATTGCCATTTTATTAGCAGGTGGTTCAGTTGCGATAGCTGGTCCTATAGGGTTTGTCGGAATTGTGGTACCCCATTTTGCGCGGAAGTTTGTTGGCACAGATCATCGTTGGCTTATTCCAATGGCTGCACTATTAGGTGGTATTCTTTTACTAATAGCCGATGTGGCAGCCCGCTATATCATTATGCCTCAAGAAGTACCAGTAGGAGTAATGACAGCGATGATTGGTACCCCATTCTTTATTTACCTTGCGCGAAAAGGTGGAAAAAAATAATGAAACAGTTAAAAACAGTACGTTTACTACAAAATAAAATCTCGTTTTTACTTGATGTTAAAGCTTCTAAAAAGCTTTTCTTTATTAGCATCATTACACTAGCCGTTTTTTTCTTTAGTGCCTCATTTGGTGATTCGTTTATAAATCCTTTAACGGTGATCCAAACTTTGTTCGGCAAAGGTTCTGAGTTTGATCAATTAATTATTGTTGATTTCAGAATGCCTAGAATTTTTCTAGCTGCTTTTGCTGGAATGGCTTTAGCCGTGGCGGGTGCTATATTACAAGGAATTATTAAAAACCCATTAGCCTCCCCTGATATTATCGGTATTTCTGCAGGTGGCGGAGCTGCGGTCGTTGGTTTTTTAGCTATGTTTAGCGATTCCAATCATTCCTTAACAGTTAGTATTGAATGGTTACCCGTCGCAGGTTTTATCGGAGCAACCATTGTCGGACTTATTGTTTACGTATTTGCTTGGAAAGAAGGAGTGACACCAACCCGTCTTGTGTTAATCGGCATCGGAGTCTCTGCATTTATGCAAGCCATTACGACGATGTTGATGATTATTGGCCCCATCTATCAAGCTAGTGAAGCCAATAAGTGGATTACAGGAAGCGTCAAAAGTGCAGATTGGAATCAAGTTCAAATTGTAGTTCCATTGATACTAGTCCTCCTACTTATAACATTTTTTATTACTAGACAGTTAAATGTCCAAGAATTGGGTGATGATACGGCTGCTAGTTTAGGACAGTCTGTACAAAAAACACGTCTCTTCCTATTACTTTTGAGCTCAAGTCTAGTTGCTAGTGCTATCGCGTTTGCAGGAGCGATAGGTTTTGTTGGCTTAATGGCACCTCATATTGCAAGACGAATTGTAGGTCCTTCATTCGGTGTGTTAATACCTACATCTGCCGCAATTGGCTCATTACTTGTAATGGTTGCAGATATTATCGGACGAACAGCATTTAGTCCTTTAGAAGTACCAGCGGGTGTGTTTACGGCTGCCATTGGTGCTCCTTATTTCATCTATTTATTATTTAGAAACCCTAAAAAATAAAGGAGTCAAATTTCATGACTACAACTTTAGAAACTAAATCACTTACATTAAATTATGGTGATTCCAATATCATTGAAAATCTGAATTTATCTATTCCGATGAATGAAATTACTGTGCTAATTGGCGCCAATGGTTGTGGAAAATCTACACTTTTACGCTCCATTGCTCGATTATTAAAGCCTAAAAACGGATCTGTATTATTAGATGGACAAGACATTTTTAAATTATCGACTAAACAAGTAGCTAAAAAACTTTCTATTCTTCCGCAATCTCCAGTAGCACCAGAGGGATTATCAGTACTTCAGCTTGTTAAGCAAGGTCGTTACCCACATCAAAGCTGGCGCAAGCAATGGACAGAAAAAGATGAAGAAATAGTGTTAAACGCATTAAAAGCGACAGGTGTTGATCATTTACAGGATAAACCGGTGGACGAGCTTTCAGGCGGTCAACGTCAACGTGCCTGGATTGCCATGACACTTGCACAGGATACAGATATTATCCTTTTAGACGAACCAACTACTTACTTAGATTTAACACATCAAATAGAAATTTTAGATTTATTATTTGAATTAAATCAACAGCAAAAGCGGACAATTATTATGGTTTTACACGATATTAACTTAGCATGTCGATATGCTGACCACATCATAACTGTTCGAGACCAAGGCGTCTTTCAACAAGGAAGGCCTGAAGAAATCATGACGACGACATTGGTAAAGCATGTCTTTGATCTAGATTGTAAAATGACGAATGATCCTATTTTTGGCACACCATTATGTATTCCTTTTGGTAAAGGGCGTAAAATCTCTTAATCATAAAAATTAGACTTTCCTATTGCTTCATTAACGTTTAAAAACACGTAACCCCAACCTTTGTATCATAAGTACACGACGCTGAGTGGTTACGTGTATTTTTATTCTATACATTAACGGCTATACAACAAACTGTAGATGCTTAAAATCAGTCATTGATAATCCAAGATAATCGAATTTTAAATCGACACAACTAATGCATAAGTAAAACTGAAATTCATGTAGTATTGCATTAAGCTTGATGAACCATCTTAGATTTGCGATTTATTTCTTCTGAATGAATATGACTATTCAAGACACCAAAAGTCATGAGTAGGTATATTCTTTAAAGCTATTACGGTCTTTATAGTAATCATTTATACACTTCCTAAATATTCCACAGCAAACTCTTCCTCCTTGATATCCTTATCCAAAAAGACCTTATAGGCTTTCCCATTTGGTTTTGAACTAACGATTTTATGAATTTCTTGATCGGTAAAATGAACGGCTACTCCATCATCAACGGCAATCCCAGATGAGAGTTTATTCGCTTTCACCAAATTATGATAAGCTGGTGTTCGATTGATTTCTCCATCATAATGAGGACAATTACTACCTGGAAGAAACCCTAAACATTTTATCGGCTCTAAATCTCCCCCGAATGAATCTGTTAGTCCTTCCTCAAACCAACAAATTGAACCAGCACTTATACCTGTTAAAAGTATTCCCTCATGCCAAGCAGTCTTAAAAATGCTATCTAACGACCATTCCTTCCATAAAGCTAAAAGGTTTTTAGTATTTCCTCCCCCAACATAAATGATATCCTTTTCCATAATAAAACTTTCTAAATCTCGCGTAGGGGGAGAAAAAAGTGATAAGTGAGACGGAATACATAGTTGTGAGTCAAAAAAAGAATAAAATTTTGAAATATAATTTTCTGAATCCCCACTTGCAGTAGGCACAAAGCAAATTTTAGGATTAGCTTTGTTAGATTGCTGTAAAATATATGTATCTAATAATGGATTATGAGGCTCCATAGAAAAGCCTCCCCCACCTAATGCAATAATTTGTTTCATCTTTTCCCACTTCCGTTCCGCTTTAATTTTTCGAAAATACTGAACTTAATTATATAACGCCACAAATATTTATGCCATTTTCTAACAACATTCAAAAACAAAGCCCGGTTTACGAACCGAGCCCTGCCTATATTATTTTCCATTCTTATTATTTAATTTTTGAATCTCCAGCAGCTCTGAAATCGTTACAAATTTATATCCCTGGTTTTCAAGCTCTGGTAAGATTTTTTCCAATGCCCTTACTGTTTGATCACGATTTCCACCGCCGTCATGGAATAACACGACACTTCCAGGCTTTGCACCTTTTAAAACCGTATTGGTAATTTTCTTGTCTCCAGGACTTTTCCAATCAAATGTATCTAAATGCCATGACCACATGACAACTTTATATCCTGCTTTTGCTATTGCATCAATCATGGAATCAGTGTATTGCCCTTCAACCGGTCGAAATAAGACTGGTGCATATCCAGTAATACCATAAATTGTTGCATGTGTTTGTTTTATTTCTTTCATTAAATTGGAAACATTAGTCCTAAAAGGATGTGTATATGTGTGAATGGCTAGTTCGTGACCTTCTTCGTGTATACGGTAAGCAAGCTCTGGGTTTTTTTCTGCATTTTCACCCACAATAAAAAATGTGGCCTTAGCATTGTACTTGTCTAATATATCTAAAATGGCAGGTGTGTACTTTTTATGAGGACCATCATCAAAGGTTAAGGCGATAACTTTCTCATCCGTATTAATATCCCACAAAATTTGCCCTGCTTCCTCGTAAAACTTCCTTCCTTTATCTGCAAAGGATTTTTCATTTACAAAGAATAAAAATATCCCGAAAATGCATAATGCGATCAGCAGATAATATTTCCTCAAGTTTTCACCTCCTGCAAATAATTATTTCTAATATTATTATTTGAGGTTTAAACTAAAAAATGCTTTAATTTTTGTACTTTTAACTGTATACAAAACGAATAACAATCCAAAATGAATGTAAATAACGCTGCACACCCCAATGCCAAAATGTTATATTATTGGGAAGGAGTGTGATTATTTTGATAATAAAGGTAAGAGAAGAAGACTTTGATTTTAATTATTCCACTCTAAATCAAAGGTGCTTTGAACCACTAAAACAATTATGCCTCGGCATAATTGCGTCCGGAATCGGCTTTGTGCTTGCACAAAGAACTCCTTTCCGATTCCGTGACATCCGCCGGAGGCTTTAACTGATTTCAGTGGGTGTTTGGACACCCGCAGAAGTCAGTTAAAATTTATAAGGTAAGAATGTCCAGAGAGACGAATATCGGTGTGAAAGAACGTTTTTATGAGGAACTTACGGAAGGCCAACGAGCATTATTTATGTTTAATGTTTATTATATCCATATTAGTAAATCTTTTATCGAATTTTATTGGTGGAGTGCTTATTTCATGGCTCAACCTAAAAGTTGGGCAGCTATCAAAGCATGTTTTAAGTATTTTCATGAAGAACCTTTTCTTTTACTCCTTGAGAAAATAGAACAAGAACTAAAACAACATAATCACCCTACTACATTAGAGAATTTTTCAATCACTCGTGATGATTTAAATCATAACAAAGAGCTCCATGCATCATTTGAATCGCTATATGTAATGTTCGAAAATATTTATCCAACTACTATAGAAAAAATTAATAATTTCATCGAAAAGAATTTACAAGAGTTTATACAAATTAAAAATTAAATGAAGGAGTATTTTTTATGGCCACTATTGAAGACTTTGTGAATCTTGATATTAGAATTGGGACTGTAATCCAAGCCGAGGAACTTCCGAAAGCAAGGGTTCCTGCCATTAAAATGAAAATTGATTTTGGGGAAGAAATCGGACTCAAGCAATCCTCTGCTCAAATTACTAAACGCTATACGCCTGAAGCGATTATTAATAAGCAAGTAGTAGCGATCGTTAATTTCCCTCCTCGTCGTGTGGCAGGCTTTAAATCTGAAGTTTTAGTGATTGGTGGAGTTCCTGTAGAAGGAGATGTGATTTTATTAACGCTTGACCAACCTGTCCCAAACGGAACTAAAATTAGTTAAGTCTAGGATTTTGTGATGATATAAAAAATGAATCTATCTTGCAGGCACAAAACTAACTTTATTTTCTTCTACATCATATTTATAGTAATGTAAAGCTAACTTAGCCTTACACCTCCTGACTTGATACTAAGGGTCTCTACTATTGTGGCCCTTCTATTATTTTTTGTTTCTCTTTTACTATATGTTATGATTTTCGTTACATAAAATTATAAGAACAAATCCCCTCAATTGGGAGGAAAATAAAAATGAAATTTTATATAGATTGGTGCTACATCGTTAAAATCTTCAATTACAAAATAGAAAGGTGCGTGATAATGAAGAGAAAAAGGAGAGAACAGTATGAAAAACAGACAAGCAACAACTAATGACTATGAAACTATCATAAATCTTTGGGATAGATCCGTTACCAAAACGCATGAATTTTTAAGTTTAAAAGATAAGGAAGACATAAAAAAGGAAATCCCTATGTATTTCCCACATCTTGATGTGAGAATTTGGTTTGCGGAAAATGAATTGATAGGTTTTTCTGGTACCAATAATCAGCATTTAGAAATGCTATTTTTAGAACCTGCTGAAATTGGAAAAGGTTATGGAAAACAAATAATACAACAACTTATTAGAGATTTTAATATTAGGTCCGTTGATGTTAATAAAGACAATGAAAACGCAAAAATGTTTTATTTTAAAAATGGTTTCACGATAGTCAGTGAAGATTCAACTGATAGTTCAGGTCGCCCTTATCCAATAGTACATCTAAGATTGAAGTAAATAAGATAAGTTAAATCTAAATTAGACTGAAACAAGCTTATGACAACAAGTTTGACTTCAGTCTTTTTTTATTGAACCCCCAACTTATCGTGGCTCCCCTTTTTCTACACTACTGATAATATCAAAATTAAATCATGTATTTTTAATAATCCGCTCCAATAAAATGGTCTATATACAAAACACGAAAAGAGGAATGTATATGAACACTGAAAAGAGCTACAAATCCCTACTCATACTAATTGGTTGGATAAACGTTTCGTTTGCCCTTGTCTTTTTTCAATTGTTTTGTGGTATTATGACCATTTGTATGGGCGTCGTTTTAAAAAGTGATTATCATGCGAAAAAGCATGGACTTATCTTAATTATTGTTGGAATCATGGCTGGGATTGCCGGATGGATACTCAATTATTTATACTTGTAGACTAGAAAAATTGTAAAGCAAAAAAGCACTAACATGCAGTCCGTCAGTGCCTTCGAAACAAAATGGTGCTTACTTCTTCACTTTTGAAAGTGTCATACCATCACCGATTGGAATAATAATCGACTCTAATTGAGGGTAGTTCGCTACCGCTACATTGAATTTCTTCATTAATTCCGTATAACGTTTTGGTTGGGCATTTGGGTCTGCCACACTCCCATTTGCAAGGACATTATCCGTAACGATAATCGCATCGGGATTTGCTAACTTCACACAATAATTTAAATAGTTTTCATAATTATCCTTATCCGCATCAATAAAGAAAAAATCGAATCGCTCATTGCCCTGCTCCAGCTTTTCGAGGCTTTGCAATGCAGGTCCCGTCATATAGGTCACTTGTTCACCAAAACCTGCCTTTGATAAATTACTGTAAGCTAACTGTGCGTATTTTTCCTCTAATTCAAGAGAAGTTAATTTTCCATCACTGCCAAATCCTCTAGCTAAACAAATTCCACTATAGCCACCGAGAGCCCCTACTTCAAGAATGTTTTTAGCGCCTGTCATCGATACAAGCATTGTTAAAAGTTTTCCAGAGGAAGCAGAAACAGAAATGGCGGGCATTCCGTTTTCTTCAATGGATGTAATAACCCCCTCTAAAATAGAGTCTTGTGTATGAAACACTGAATCAATGTAAGTATTAATTATTTTCATTTAGGTTATTCCCTTCTTCATCATTGTTTAAAGATTTTTCATTTTCTTGACTGTCGGGTGTATCCAGTGTTTCACTTTCATGTATTTCAAATAATTGACTGAATTCATTGATGACCATATCAATAGCTTTTAATTCGCCCACTAATATTGGCTGAATCGATTGAAACTCTGGTTGCTCTAATTGTTGCTTAATCGTTGCACGCTTTAGATTCATCATCTCTAAAAAAGCAATAGCTCTTCCACGACGGAAAGTTTTAGGGCCTCGTTGATGAGAGCCGTCTCTTCCTCTATGACGTCCCCCTCGATGATGTCCCTCTTCTCTAAACTCCTTCATTTTTTCACTTCTCATTTTCATTCTCCTCTCATTGTATACATTTGTATACAATCTCAAATACATTTCCAGTGTATACAAACGTATACACTTTGTCAATAAACCTTCTCTATTCATTTCCTGTTTCCAGATTTCATACTTTAACAACAGAAACATTAAACGTTTTAAGGAATTTCGTAATATGTACTTCCCTATGTTCTTCCATTAAACTGTAAATAACAGCCATCAACATAAACGGTAATTAAAAAGTTAAGAATTCATTGGTATTGATGTAGAGAACTTCATGTTAAAAAGAAGGAGCGATAAAATGAAAAGACCATTTTTAAAAATTGGTCTATTACTTGTTTTTGGCGTAGTGTTTTTAACTGGAGTGCAATCATTTTTTAATCAACAGGAAATTAATTTGGTAAGTGAAAGGTGTCTAAAAGCAGGTGGAGAACCCATTGTAGAAAGAGATCTTCTTTCATTAAACTACACCTTTGCATGCCACATCAAATAATTGATTTTGATTAATGAGTTTGAATAAAATTGAGGGGTTCCTACGACTGAATTGAGTGGGTGAAATATTGAAAACGAAAAACTACTTATTATTTATAATATTGTTTAGTTTATTTTTAGTTGGTTGTAATGAGTCAGTCGTAGAAGATACTTATACTTCTAAAAAACCTGACGCAGCTGAAGCTTTAAGATTGAACAACCAAGCAAATATTTTTCAATGGGAAGGTAACATTTTCTCGACCAATATAGAATGGATCGATGAACTTGAAATTAATGAAGATAAATATATTGGTGACATACAATTTAATGCCACTAAAGCTGAGGATTTTAAGGATGGTACAGCTAACCATTTGCCAATTGGCGCAAAGATTTATTCAGCAAAAGAACGTGATGATATTTTAATCGTGAAATATGACAATGTTGTTAAACGTTATTTAGTTCAATCTGAGGGCTGATTTACTAGACTCGAATATTCACATTTTAACGCGAGGATGAGAACTTTCTATCGCTTGATTTGTGGTGATGTGTTTATCAATTCATCAGACAGATACACTCCTTTGGTGGATGTTTGTGTGAGAGCGTTCATTTTAACCAAAGGCTGTTTTCGAAAAGATTGTTGCTATTTGCGCTAGAAGTAACTGTTTCTAGTGGTAAAATTGTACAAAATGAAGGTTGAAAGGAGAATGGATGAAAAAAACTTTTAATCAGTTAGATAAGATCCAAATTGTTATTGCTATCGTCGCACTACTTCTAGCGATACTTGGGTTTATGTACGATAATTTAACAGAAATCGCATTCCTATTAATAGCAATAAATTTACTTGTTAATGAAATGCGAAGTTTTAGAAAAGACAAAAAATCCATTTTTTCATATTTGATAATAGTGATGGCGATACTAATCATCTTCCTTTCAATCCATAAGTTATTGTACTAAATGTGGCTTACTTTAAATTTAGATTCACCAGATATCTACAAAAAAAGGCAGAATTAATTCTACACGTTTTGTAGATTAAATCTGCCTTTTAATTTTAACAGCAATAATCTTTTGGAAAATAGCTTAACCAAAAGAGTAGATTCTGTCTTTTTATTTTGTTTAATGGAAATTATTCGAAGTGTTTTTGCTCATTTAGAGTTATTTATATAAATAGTCCAACGCTTGATAATCTTGCTGATAGCGTCCACCGTCCGCTACTTCAGCGTGATATAGAGCTTTTAAAGCATAATTTTTTTGTAAATCCATATCTGCCATTAACTCTTTTAGGCGATCATGCAATTCACGGTTTTCTTTCACAAGTTGCTGCATTTGTGGTTTAAAATATTTCATACTGTCTAACTCCTCAATTTATAACGTGCTTATAAGTATAACACTTTTAGCTTTTGAAAATGCACTTATATTCATTATTCTGGCTATAAAAGATTATTCAGTTAATCATGCCGTGAAGTATTGGCCTATACCCGTAAGTAAAGATATTTTATACTGCGAGTATTTTGCTTTCGTAAAAGATATTCCTGTATAAAAATAAATCAGCTACCTAACATCGATAAAAATTACCAATACTAGATAACTGACTTATTTTAGAAATTTACTCTAAGCTCTTTCGGTAATTTATAAATCCGTAAATGTTGGCGGTTTCTTTTTGAAGCCTTTCGTCGTAATGAAAGCATAAATAAAACCGATTGCAAGCCAGATAAAGCCTACCTTCAATGTCATCGGTGATAAATTAATAAATAAGTAGAAACAAATACCAAATCCTAGCCCTGGAATTAATAAGTATCGAATTATTTTCATTTCTTTTTTACGGAAGAAGTAATACACGATCACTGACAAATTGACAAACATAAATCCTGTCAGGCCTCCAAAGTTCATTAATTCTGCTACAAAATTTATTGATAAAAACAGCGCTCCTAAAACACTAATCACACACATCAATAAAATATTGTATACTGGTGTTTGATATTTTGGATGTAAACGTGTGAAAAACTTTTTCGAAAGTACCTCATCTCGCCCCATACTATACATTAAACGAGATGCACTTGCTTGTCCTGTTAAACCAGCTGTCACTGTCGATACAATAATCGCAACCGTATAAAGAGTTGCAAGAACTGCACCACCTGCTTTTTCCGCTACATCAAATAAAGCCGTATCAGCTGAACTAAAGTTTGTAACATCAGGCCAAACGAGCTGAGCTACATACGCTTGCACAATAAAAATAAGTCCTCCGATTAAACAAGCTAAAATAGCTGCCTTCCAAATATCCTCTTTTGGATTAACTGCCTCTTCTGAAAGTGTTGTAATCGAATCAAACCCCAAAAATGAGAAGCAAGCCATTGCTGCACCAGAAATAATTGCAGACATAACGAATTTTTCATCGTTGAAAAACGGGACAACAGTAAAGAGCGACGTATCACTTTCCGCACCGACAATTGTCTTTACACAAAAAATCACAAAAATAACAACTATAATTCCCATAAACATAACGAGGATTTGATTTGTTTTTGCAGCGATGCCAATACCTAGAATATTGACAGTAGTTATAATACCTGCAATTAATAACACCCATACCCAATACGGAACAAACGGCATTAATGCATTCGCATATGAAGCACCTACCATGAATACAATGAGTGGCACTAAAACATAATCCATAAACATAGCCCAACCTGCAAAAAAACCTAAATGCGGATTGATTGCACGCTGGGTATATGTATACGTTGACCCTCCATTTGGAAAAACAGCAGCCATTCGACCGTAACTATATGCAGAAAACATCATTGCAACCATCGCAATCAAGTAGGCTAATGGCAACATTCCACCTGTAGTCTCTGCTGCAAAGCCATAAATATAAGCTGGCGCAATCGGTGTCATAAAAGCAATACCATAAATGACTAAATCTTTTAATGTTAAAACACGCTTTAACTGTGGTGTATGATCATTTGGTGTTTGATTCATAGTCCATTTCCTCTCACAGATTCAGTAGTTCGCGTTTTGATAGTTCTTCCGTTACTAAATCAATTACTTCATCTGTACTCATCACTTGGCAATAAATTTGATTCATAATCATAATTTCAGCATCATGAAGCTGTTGCGTTGCAGCTGCACATGCATCTTCAACTAAAATAACTTCAAAGCCTGCGTCAGCTAAGCTTCGAACTGTTGAAGCAACACATTGATCTGTTACAACACCTGTACAAACTACTGTTTCAATGCCCATATTACGCAGTAAAAATTCATAATTCGTACCACTTAGTACGCTATCTGTCGTTTTATTTACAACAATTTCGTCATCAAGAGGCTTTAATTCATCCACCATCTCCGCTCCTGGGTCACCGATTGGTAATAAAATATTGTTCCACCCTGGTCGGCGTTGTACAGGAGAACGATCTCGTCCATCTTTATGATGGCAAGCAATGCGACCAAATGTTACTTCTAATTTATTAGTACGGAAAAAATCTAAAAGCTTTTTATTGTTCGGAATCGTTAAATTGTCGATACGATCAAAAAAGTATTCCCACTTATCAAACATGCCCTTTTCTCTTGCAACCTGCGCGTCTAATCCGTCCCGGCTAATAAACTGATGTTGCATGTCTACTATTAGTAATGCTGTTTTATCTGGGTTCACGTTTATTTTTTGACCGTCAGTCGGTAAAAATTCATAATATAATGTTGATGTATTATCCATAAAATCCCCTCCAAAATACCTCTACTTCTAAAATGTATAGACAAATAAAAAACAGACTCTTTGTACAAAAGAATCTATCTAACACAAAAATGACCTACTCATTTCTAGAAACTTAAAATGAATCGACCATTTAAAAATCCCACTGTTTGTCTAAACAGAGATAGCACAACTTCATATACACGTACGTTTACGAAGACAGTCCTGCAACTATTCGCTACAGCCCCAGTATATGATGGCGAGAACTCATCACATACTTCGGCGACACTTCCTTCTATCTAACTTCTTCATCTTCTCGGACTCCATTAGGTACTGTTAACTGCCGCGCCTCTACCTCACTATCAGAAAAGTGAGGCTTATTTAATTATTTAGAATAATTATATTATTGCATTTTTTATATGTCAACTTTAAAATCTACTATATTTTATAAGATTTATCGCGCACAACCACAAAAAAATGACAATTAAATTGATTTTAAAAATCACGAATATCAACGGCTTTTCTCCCTAATAATTATCCGCAAGCCACCCCGATTAACAATTCGATAGCCTTCGAGCGATGCCCTAACATCAATGCAGCGCCAGTAAATACAATGATAAGTACGATACCATAATCAAACACTGTCATTACTGCTTCAAATACATTACCAATAGTGGTAAAAAAGAGTGCAGCGAAAGATGTTGATGGTAATTTCGAACAATTACTACGCATGGACTACGCCATACCCACTGCTCCTTTCTGTTTGAAGCGGGCGCTGGTCTTAAAGAAATTCAAGACCGCTTGGGACATTCTGATATTAAAACGACGATGGATATTTATACGCACCTCACGCAAAAGGCGAAATCTGAGACGATTCAAAAATTCGATAATTACTTGAATGGCTCGCTTTAATATTAACTACTTTTTTTATAACCCAGTAAAACCATACGAAAGTAAAGAACACCGAAACCCCATATATACCATGGGATTTCGGTGTCCATTCAAACCTATAATTTCCATAAAACAGAGACAGTGGGAGTCAAATCCACTTCCAAATGATATGACGAAATGCTTTATGAATAAAGGGATAAATACTGAAGGTTACCCTTTTTAAATGTTACGACAATCAAATCTAATTTATTTTGAGTTATTTGAAGCAGATCACTTGCTCTCCAAAATGCTCATATAATTATTTTTTTGATTTGATTTTATTTAACTCAGTTTATTTTAGGTTGTTGAAAGCCTTTATAAATAAGACTTAATCGTACTGATTTTCACTCGGTTCAACTAATTTGATTAAGTGACTTTATCCTACTTGGATTAACGCACACCAACACCTAAGACCTTTTTATCCGCTTCTTATACTTAAGAGATAGTTGCTTAGAAATTCAGTACGCAATTCCTACACGCGATTTCACATATTCTTTACTTTGAATTTGTTGATAAGCAAACTCTGCCGTATCTGCTACAGATATTTCTCCCCCACCATCCGGTAAAAAGTCTCGTTCGATACGATATGTACCCGTGTATTCACCATCAGGTAAGTATGTAGGACAAACGATTGTCCAATCAGTGTCAGATTTCTTCAATAAATGATAGACGTTATGGTGCTCCTCTGCTGCGAAGGTTGATTTTCTTTTTGATTCGCTCGATTGATAACGTAAAATACTTGGTGTCAGACGACTTTGCAAAATTCCAGCCGTCCCAATCGTTATAATTCTTTTCACATGCGTTTTTTCCATCGCTTCAAGAATTAGCGGCATACTTTTGGTTAATGTATTGGTGCCATCCGTGTTTAATGCACTGATCACAATATCAACATTCGCCATGACATTTTCTATATCTTGTTTTTCTAATACATTCCCTTGTACGATTTGTAAATTTTCATCAATTATGTTTAGCTTATTTGGATTACGAACTAAAGCTATAACGCTATGTTCATGTTGTAAAGTTAGGGAAACAATGTGGCTACCTACACGTCCAGTGGCGCCTAACACTAAAATTCTCAGAATGATCACCTCTTTTCTTGATTATAGCACACAAATTTTCTGTAACTTTTTAGAGGTCTTTACCCATTCTTACGTGTTGTTAATGGCGATCAATAAGTCTGATATTAACAATAAACAGCTGAAGATCATTCGTTTCCGCAATACTGTTGACGATGTTTTGGATTTCGCTTTCTGTACTCTTGTCTAATTTTTCTAAATTATGTAATGATATAGTAATTACTTGATTGTTTGGAGATTCAATTAAATACCCTAACGTACTATCAGGATAATAGCCTGCTGCTCGTAACGCTACTATAATTTTTTGTGTAAAACCCGTACTTTGTAATTTTTCACCAATTTCATCAGCATAATTCATATCGGGATTTTTTTGAATAGGTCTTTCAAAAGAAGGTTGATTATACTTTATCAAAGCAGCCGTTATTACTATCAAGGAAAATAAAATAAAAAGGCTTTTTATGAACCCTCTCATATATTCTCTCCATTTCATTTTTTAATAGAATACGCTTATCTTTTTAAAACATGAATTCATCCCAAGTTCCCGATATGTACAGCAATGATCGATAATTATAATCAATTTGCCAGGCTACCCTTTCCGTGACACTTGCTGAAAGAAGTTAAAATACCTGGCAAATTTAAAACTCACCTTAAAAGTCTATTCATTTACGATGACTTTCACAACAGGTTCTAATTTTCCTACATATGCATCTCCAAGATAATCTACATCTATAACTATAGCTTGTGGCACGAAACGTTGAATGCTTTCTAAAAGACGTGCAGTATTACGTCTTTTGGCAAGCTGGAAAGGTGGAAGAGTGTCTAGTCTAAAACCAAAATCTCTGTATAAAGGGCAAGATATTACGAAAGTAGATAATATAATCGCTACATTTTGTAATATTTCATCAACGCCTGAAGCATTAAAATCAAAATTGCTTTTGGCAGTTACTTGATGTGTCATCCTATCAACCTTTCTTCTACGATACATGGAAAGATGTCTGTAATCTTTCTGAATATGAGCTTTTCATCGAAAAAAGAGCACTTTGTTTATTTATGCTAAATGCTCAAAAGTTATGAACGAAGCACACATTCATTATTGTATGTATACGATGCAATGTTTCGCTAAACAATTGCATATCGACAGATTCCACAATCATCCCGCTTCTTTGATTGGATTCCACATGCTAGTCATTATTTATCTTATTAGTGCGTAATAGATTACATACAACCAACTTAAACAACCATGTATGATTGCCCATATTATCGAATGATTGACACTCCAAGAAATAGTAATGGCTAATACCGAGCCAAAACTAATACCGCTCTTAATGACTGTTTTGTTTTCCATTTTCCTCACCTTCTTTACTCTCCTAACTTCGGAAGTATGCCTTCTCATCTTCATTCCTCCTAATCATGCCATTAATAGATGTATCACTGTAACGTTGCTGTTGGAACGTGATAATGATTTTACCGCTAATAAAAATCGCAATACACACGCCACTCATTTAGCTCACAATTAAAAAAGAAATAGAAATTCCCATTATCGACAATATTAAAATACGCTTTCCCGTCTGAGGCAATCTGAAATACAAAGGGAAACTCCTCACCGTAATCACGACCACTTTGGCAAAAAGCAGGATAGCCGCCAATTTTATGTACGGCGTATATTTCCTCAACGATATCATCGAAGTACTCAACATCCTCCTCGTGCTCTAGCCTCAATATTTCTTCCTCTACATCAGACGGAATCCCTCCGCCATCCCATGTCGGATAATCATTGTCAATCAATTTTGAAACAAGCGGGAAAGCTCGAATACGGTTATGCTGCCAATTTTGCTGGACTAAACCTTCAAGAGAAGTATATGCTCTTATTTCAAAAAAACGGCTAAGATCATCTTCTATAAGATTATCAAATATTTCTTCGTTGATAAAAAGCGTTAGTAGCTCTATATGCTTTAGTGCTGCGGGTACAAAAGGAAGCTCCTTTAAAAATAATGTAGCAAGTGGCTGAAACCCTTGTGGACATTGTTCTGTTGGTAAAGACCATCCTACATAGCCAATCCAGCTTTCAAGCAGGTCATGTGTAGGTCTAATACCACCCGTTTCAAAGATCGTTGCCTGCCTTACTAATTGAGCCTTAATATCATCAATTTTCATCAGCGGGCCCCTCACCGCGACAAATACAATCGACTACATGGTCATTTACCATTCCAGTTGCCTGCATAAACGAATAGCAAATCGTACTACCCACAAATTTAAAGCCGTCTTTTTTCAATTGCTTGCTCATCCGTTCACTCAATTCTGTTGTCGCAGGTACGTCTGCAATGGACGACCATTCATTGATGATCGGCTGATGGTCTACAAAGCTCCAAATATATTCAGAGAAGGAACCATATTGCTCCTGTATATGTAGAAAGGCTTGAGCATTCGTTACAACACTAGCAATTTTAAGCTTATTTCGTACAATGCGAGAATCCTCTCTAAGCTCCTGTAGCTTGTCCTCCGTATAGAGAATGATTTTCGAAGCATCGAACTGGTCGAAAGCTGCCCGGTAGCCCTCTCTTTTTTGTAGAATCGTCCACCAGCTAAGACCAGCTTGTGCTCCTTCTAGACAGAGCATTTCAAATAAATGCTGATCATCATAGACGGGAATACCCCATTCCTTATCATGATATTCAACATATAAAGGTTCATCTAGCTTGACCCATTCACATCTTTTCATTCATATATCCTCCATTTTTATGGTTCATTTAATCCCTGTAATACATAGCCAACCTTTTTGCGTGTTTTCTCGTATAGTAACAGTTTGAAACCCAACACTTTCAAGCAACTGCTTGATTTCAGGTTTTGTTTTATAAGCTTTCATATGATAATTAATTTTATAGAGCTCCGAAATGATGATAAACTTCCCATCGTCCTTCAACACTCTAAATACTTCCTTCACATCATTTGCTAAGTCTGGCCAAAAATAATGCGTTTGGAACGCAGTAATCGTATCGAAAAACTTATCCATGTACGGAATGCTCGAAACACTTGCTTGCGTCACGATCACTTTTCCATTTGCTACATCCATTTGATTTGTTTTCGTAGAATCTTTAACAGCCTGCGCAGAAAAGTCTATACCGTAGATTTTACCACTTGGATTCATTTTCGATAAGGATTGCAGTGTTTTTCCACCTCCACATCCAATATCTAACACAATATCGCCATCATTTACAACTTCCTGTTTCATGAGCCAAGTATTCATACCGCTATGTGCCTTATTCATAATTCGTAACATCAATGAGCCTACAAATCCTCGAGGGTTTTTAGCTTGCTCAATCAAACGTTGTAAAAGTGTCATTTCAAATTTCCCCTTTATCATTTTCACTTTCAAAAACCTGCAGAGAAGTAAGGGTTAAGGTGTCTTAAGTAGCAAGCTTTGTTAAAGCTGTTTCCTTACTTTGATCTGTAGCACCTGCGACTGCATCTCTCTCAACAGTTACAGCAAAATTTCTAGCTAGAGCCCCTTTCACAGTTGCAGTGACACACCCCTCTATAAAAACCCCCGTTACTATCAATTCGTTTATTTCATTATTTTTTAAATACGTTACTAAGCTGGGATTACTATATGCATCCGCTCTATTTTTTGAAAAACTCCCTGTTCTTTTCATCTTATCTCTATACGTTCTGAAAAATAAAAAAGTTTCAAAATTTACCATTCGAGAAGGATTTTTCAAATGATTAAATAGGCAGCCATCCTTTAAACAAAATTTAAAAAATCACAAGTGCATTTTGTAAATTCTTAGCACTTGTGATTTTAATCATCTATAAGTAGGATAAAAAAATAGAAACAATCGTTTTAAAGGTTATTATTTTTTAACATAGTTGTCATTTCGTACAAACTATATGGTATGTGTGAAAAAGCTATATTTCTTATCCTACAACATTTTCTAATTTAAATATGTATTGTTGGCAATACTTCTTTCGCGCTCGTCCATTATTAGATGGATAATAAATGCAAGTTGTTGCTCGATTCGCACATTGTTAAGATGCAGGATGTCCGCAATTGCATTTTTTTGTTTCTCCTCTAAACCTACCTTCTCAAGCATTAACATAATTTCCTCTTTTGTCAGCCCAAACATTCTTTTTTCACCTCTACTTTACTATATTATTATTTTACAATCATTATTCATATTTCTAAAACAACGAACTGGTAAATAATTCCACGAACTTTTTTTACTGATTATAGGATAACATATAGAAACATATAGAAATTAAACAATCCAAAATCTGCTTAAATGTAATAAAATTTTAACCTCTGTAAAAAATCATTGTTATTTAATACTAATTTTTAATGTAGTTCCTATATCAATAATTGTTATTCATTAATTCTATTATAGAAATAACAATTACTTTTGTCGAATTTTAACATTGTGCGCTACAGGGTAATATCACTATAAAGAAACCGTTTACATACAAATATAAATTGCTATGAACAATGATAAAGGTATCTTTGTACATATCCATCTTACTTATTTACCTCGTTATTACAGCACTTTTATCTCATAAAAAAGTAATTTCAAAATAATTGAAATTACTTATCCTTTTTCTTTATTCGGTTACTTCACTGTTTTATTAATACTATTCCCTAAGGGGGTTATATAAAATTCTGTAAATTTTCAACTTATTTTCGTAATTTCCCATCCGATATTTGGATACCATTTGTTTCCTCTTTATTTATAACACCTTGCTTTGTCTTATCGCTAGTATCGACTGGCAAGTAAACTATTCTCGATGATTCATCACTCTTCCACATTGTCTTGTTCAAATACCCTTTGATAAATAATTGACTTTTCCCCTGTACGATAGCTGGTATTTTTACAGTAGTTAGATCTGTATACACTATCTCAAGTAAAGATTGATTGGACATCGCTAAAAATGGACGAACTGCTTCATCAATCGTACAATGCACAATACGTCCCATTGACTGATCAGACCAAACGATTGCAAACGGGCCTTCATAACAGTTTTTAAATTCACTATTGGCAACTTCAAAAATAGCATCAATACAAGTAATCGCATTCCCACTAATATGTTCAAAAGTACAATTATCAGTAAAGAGTCGAGCTTTATTGATATAAATATGATGACTTTCGAGCTCTCGAATTATTGTGTTCTGGAGCGTAATCTTAGCGTGATCATTGCCATAAATACCACCTGCCTGCCCAAATTGAATCATGCACTGATTGAGCATTAGCCCACTGGAGTCAATAATCATTTGAAATTGCGGGTGTTCTTGGATATCACATTCTGTCATCGATACATCGGCTTCATTGACAACCGTAACTCCCGTCGCCTCTCCCTTTTCTATCCTACATGTACGAAACTCCACTTTACTATTTTCAATTAATAACTGCGACTTCATATGCCGATGAATTTTACAATCATACAATATCGCCTTAGATTTCTCGCCAAGATAAAGGCCATTCCCCTCTCCATCAGAGAAGATAGAATCCGTCACGAACAACTCACATTGATGAACAACCAAATGTGTGTCTTGATGTTGCTTGATTTCACAGCCATCCATCGTTAGCTTCGTGTTATCGAAAACTTGGATCCCTACATCTAGCCCTTGGTGAATAAGTGTATTCATCATTGAAATTGAACTGGAGGCTGCAACAATCTGTGCCTTTTGATGTCCATGAATTTCACAATCCACCATCTCCATTTTTACATCCCGTATTGCAAAAATGCCATTCGCTCGCCCTTCCAACAGCATGCAATTTGTCAATGCGATTTCACTATTTTGCACCATAATTTGAGCCTTAACATGTTGCTGGATCGTGCTATCCACAAGAATAACACTCGAACCATTATCAATACGTAAACCAACATGATTGACAGGACTCGCTAACACATCAACATTTTTCATCATGAGACTTCCGAAGCTTACGGTTACTTGTGTTTGCACCATCTGTTGCTCAATGACACAGTTTTCTAGCTGTAAATCTCCCTTTACATAAATACCCTGCCCTTGAGTAAAACGCAGATTTCGCATATTCACAAGTGTCTGATAGCGGATAAACACGCCACCTTTAATGGTCACATTCCCTACTCCATACAGTGTAAGCCTTTGGGAAATTTCAAAGCTCTCTTCATAGATCCCTTCCCGGATTTCAATAAAATCTCCCGGCTTTGCCTCTTGAATCGCCTGCCCAATGCTTTGGTATTTATGCATAATACCTCTCTTTACAACAAGTATTGCCATCTCCACACTCCTTATCGAAGCTTTTTCATGAAATCATGAAATTAATTGTCGGTTTTCTTTTATTTATAGCCTCATTGAACTTCCTATTATTCAATTTTGGATAAATAATTTATAACCGATTTTTATTTAGCGCGACAATACTATTTTTAAAAGGTATTTATATATATCTTTCTTGATTTCTTCCTAGCCTCTAAACGACATAATAAAATAAAACCAGCAATTACACGATTTACTCGTCAATTGCTGGTTTCATCGATTTTCAAAATTCACTTGTTACAAAACCGGAGCTTAGGCTTAATTATGTTTCGTCAACTGCTTATATTTGGTGTGCAGTTTGCTGAATGTACTCTGGATGGCATTCCGATAGACTTAATTACAATTTAAATTTCCTAACAAGGTCGTTTAAATTCTCTGCCATGTCCGCTAAATTGGCTGAGCTATTTTTGATTTCGTCCATAGAGCTTGCTGCTTGTTCGATCGTTGCTGAAGTTTCTTGGATGCCTGCAGCAGATTGTTCTGATACAGCGGCAATTTCGTCCACTGATTTATGAATCGTAACCGTATTTTGTACTACCTCTTCTAGCTTTGTCGTCATGCTATCAATGTTCGTTGACATTGAGTAAACGGCCTCTGCAATCTGGTTGAATGTTCCATTTGTAGATGCGATTTGAGCCGTACCTTTTTCAACCTCTTGATAGCCAGTTTCCAGTGAGGATGTCACAGTGTTAGAATCTTGTTGAATTTTTTGAACAATGCCCGTTATATCGTCCACTGAGACAGCTACTTGTTCGGCGAGTTTACGAACCTCGTCTGCAACGACCGCAAATCCTTTACCATGCTCCCCTGCACGAGCCGCTTCGATAGCTGCATTAAGAGCTAGTAAATTCGTTTGTGCAGCAATATCCTGAATCACAGCTACGATTTTTGAAATTTCCTGTGTTTGTTTACTGAGTTCATCCACCTTATAAACAGAATCCTTCACAATATGATGAATAGATGTCATTTGCGCAGTAGATGCGTCCATTAAACCTTGGCCCTCTTTCGTTAAAGCCATGACATGTTGGGAATATTGCTGAACATCCGTACTACTATTATTGACATCTGTCATCTTTAAGGTGAATTCTGTCATTGTTGTCGCTACATCTGATGCATTACTCGCCTGCACTTCTGTGCCACTTGCAATTTCAGTAACTGTATCGACAATTTGTTCTGTACCAGTTTTCACTTCTGTAGATGATTGCATAAGCTCTTCACTATGTGCAGCTACGTCATTGGATACTGTTTGAATTTGCTTTAATAAACGATTCAACATATCGGACATCTTATTAGTCGCTTCTGTAAGCTGTCCTACCTCATCTTTTGATTTCACAATTAGTGCTGGCTCACTTAAATCACCTTCAGCAATTTGTTGCATACGATTTGTCACAGCGATGATTGGTCTTGAAATTAATCTAGCACTTAACAATGCAATTATGATAGAAACAATAACAATCACAACACCGACGAAAATACCTGTAAGCTGCTTCGTCTCACCTGCACTGATAATGTCTGCACCAGTCGCATTAATCGATTGCTTACGATGTTCAGCTAACCCCTCAAAGCCTTCACGTATTTCCGTAGCCTTATCACTCATAGTTGCTAAATTTTTTGTTGCAAGATCGATCTGCCCTTGATCATAAACAGAAAATACTTCTTTTTCTACATAACTACTCCATTCTTTAGCCATTTCCGCAAATTTGCTGAAATCCCCCGACTCTGTTATCGATGAACGTATTTTCTCATTCTCATCAGCACGCTTTACATTATCTTCAAAAATTTTCTTATACTTTTCTTCACCAGAAAGTATATACCCTCTAGCTGCCGCAATTCTTAGCCCTATCGTCTGGGCTTCCTCATAATCTGTAATCAGTAAATGCAATTCTTCTTCTATAATTTGTTCCGTTGCGTTGTTGCTTTGCTTTACCGCATAAAAATTGTAACCTATGTATAAAACCACTACTGCTACTACAATGCTGAAGGAAAAAACGATTCTTTTACTAATTGACTTAAAATTCATTTCAAATTCTCCTTATTTTCCAATGCAATCTAAATGTGCCTTGTCCTATTTTTGCATACCATTAGTAATCTAACACTCCTTAGCGCTATTTGGATTGATTTGGAATTTTTTCTGAATTAAATGAAATAACTAGTTAATTTTTGTGTAATTTTCAGCGGATTATTGTATCCTAAATATCCAAACAATAGAACTACCTAAACAATCCACAACAGGACTTTTGACATAAAAAAAGGAACAACTCAAAAGGAAGCTGTTCCTTCAATATAAATATTAATCCCAATAATTAAACATAACATCTCCTATTGTTTTACTGTCAAAGTGTGAAATGTAAAAAAGTAGAGGGTCTGTTGTCATTTATCGCGCTATATATTAGTTTTATCGCCCAACTTTATAGATTTATCACCCAACTTTCTCATTTTATCGCCCAACTATTTCAGTTTATCGGATACTTTTTCAAATTTATCGACATCTAGCCACAATTACGCTCCTATAAACAACACGGCCTGTCCAATCGCTATAAAAAAGGCTTCATGCTGTATAGGGCTGTTGTCTTCAATTTGCAGCGTAATCTCAAAATGCGTCTCACAAAAAACAGCCTGCCAGCGTGCAATCGGTTGATTGTCAAGAGAAAATACGGACCAGTCCTCCATTTCCTTGTTCAGGTTTATTTTTTGTGCTCCATCTGTGATGATTAAATCAGGAATCATAATTTGCCAGCCATCATAGGCAATCATATACTCTTTGCCTGTAACGAAATCTTTCCCTCGAAAATGCACTCGCCCACGACGCGACATCTTCTTACATGTGAAAAGAGGCTGACCAGCGACATCGCTGACATCGAAACGTACAAAATAACGATAGTCCATCGTGCGGTCAAACGCCTTCTTCAATCCATTCGAATAAACACGTTGAACAGTAGACGATACTTCGCCCGCTTCATTTAAAATTGCGACTGAATCTGTTGACTCAATGGCCGCTGATTGTTTATATGTATAAATCTTCAATCCGTTCGCTCCTTCATTCAGTTGCTCCCTATAAATTAACATAAAATAAGCGCCAAATACAAAGGTAGTATTTGACGCTTTGAATGTTTATTTAGTTTGCTTAGGTACTTCGACTGTGAATGGTTGGAACTTCACTTCTTTTAGTGCTGACTTATCAAATGGTATTTTTGTTTCTACACCATCTTTATCCATTTGTACGCCACCTCCGTCTGAAGGAAGCGCTAAATAAGGGGTAATCGTTAATTTTTGAACATCTTCCGAAATCGGGTCAAAGGACTTGATGCTACTAAAGTTCCATACACCATTATCGAAATGACCTTCTCCTCCACCAGAATGCGATGTAATTTCCTTGCCATTCTGATCGGTAATACGGAACTCTATAAACGATGCACTTAATTGTGGATTATCAATTGACCCCTTTTCAGTGGCTTTATAGTCAAGTGCTATACCTGATGGGCTTAATGAAATTTTGGACACATCCAGTTGAATGCCCTCTGCTTGCTGCTGATGATTAACCGGAACATAAATAGAATCCGAAATCTTTTTAACGGGAACTGCATATTTCCATTTTTCCCCTTCTTCACCTTTTAACATTAAGCCCATTTCAAAAGAATCCGGCATGCTCTCTTTCACATCAAATCTGGCGATACCTGTACGAACCGTTGGACTTATAACTTTTTCTCCATAGCTTCCAGAACCTGTTTCAGGAGTTTCACCATTAATTGTCAAGTCAAATCCTGCCCCGAAGTACTCATCACTTAATTCCTTTTCAGAATCAATTGTAAGTCCTACCGTAATATTAGACGCGTCATAAAGGACTTCGTCTACCGTTACGGAAATACCGTTAATTGTTTGTTTTTCTCCAATAGTGCTTGTTAACCCTTGTTCACTTGCCTGTTTTAGCCCAAGGAAGCCAGAGTTACTGAATACCGACCCGACAATTGGTAGCTGTGATAATGTACTTGCGAAAGTTGGTGAAACATAGGCGGCGGAACCTACCATAATACTAAATGCGGCTGCCGCACTTGCTACATATAATAATGGTTTACGTTTGCTTTTTCTTTTCATTTGAATAGGGGCTTGACTCATATTTGATTGCTCCTCTGCTTGTTGGATTCCTTTGGTAATTGCTGCTCTTACCTCATCTCTTGGGAATTCTGGAAGGGTACCGTTTTCATTAAATAGCTTTTTCATTGAACGTTGCACTCCTTTCTAATTCTCGCTTTAATTGCTTTTTCCCACGATGCAAATACGTTTTAATAGTGCTAACTGGCTTTTCCATTACTTCTGAAATTTCTTTAATCGATAAATCGCGATAATAAAATAAAATGATGGCCATTTGCTGTGAATGATTCAAATGCTGTATAGCATCCGATAAATCGATTGGATTCGCCATAACATTTTCTTGCTCCTGTAAACGATTTAATAATTCACTTTCTTCATAAGGAATGATTTTCTGCCCTTTTTTTAGTAACCGGTAGCACTCATGTATTAAAATTCGAAACAGCCATGTAGAAAAAAATTCCGGATTCTTTAGCTGATGAACGGTTAGATAAGCTTTACATGCCGCTTCTTGAATAGCATCTAGTGCATCCTCTTTTTGGCCAACATAAGAAAGCGCGGTATAAAATAATTTTTCTTCCTCTAGAATGAGTAGCTGCTCAAACGCTTCCTTATTCCCTGCAATAGCCTGTTTGACGATCGATAAGTCATGTTCCACGCTGTTCCCTCCTCTCAATACTTAGAGTCAATAACCCAATGAAAAGGTTTCACTTTGATAAAATTCTTTATATAAATAGATCAAACTGGCTCTGCCTCAAATATTGAGGTGACGTTCAATCCGTCACTTTGGCTCTTCTTTCGTGCATGTTATTCGTTCTATCCACGACTCTGGCTCTTCTATCTTGCACTTTAATCATTCTATCCGTCACCTTTGTTTCTACAAAAAAAGTAGACTACTTCATCTAAGTAGCCTACTAAACTTTTCTTTATTTATCCAATTTAAAAGTAACCTCGCCAATGCCCATCTCTGAGTTGACCTCTATTATTACATCTGCTTTATCATACGCTTCGTTTACATAAACCCCTTTGCCTTTAGAAATGAAGCCTTCTATATTTGAACTGCCGATGCCTTCTTCCGTCGTAAGCTTTACCCCAACTTTTGACGGTAAAATGACAGTAGTTTCCCCAACACCCGTTTCAATATTCGTTTCGAAGCTTTTTTTCCAATCGCCACCTAAATTCACATCGAGATCGCCAACGCCCGTATCAATATTTAATTTTTCTAGCTGCAACCCTTGCAAATCTAGCTTTGCATCCGACGCGCCCGTTTCGATTGAGAGATCCATTGGAATATCTTCATTCAGTTCGATATCCCATATATTTTTTATTTTCCCAAAACGCACGCTAGTAGAACCTTTATGTTCAATTGTTACTTTTCCTGTCTGGCCGCGTAAATCATATTTTACTTTTGGTGCAAATTTATCAATATTGTATTGAGCCGTACCTTCAACCCAATCCTTAGCACCCTTTTTAACTATTATCTCTCCAATGCCAAGTTGTAATTCAACATCCAACTTTTCTGCTTTATCCTTTTCAACTAGGATCGTTTCATCTTTTGTTTTACCTGGTACGACTGAGTTACACCCCGATAACGCAATTAATGAAGCACCTATAACCAAACCAAATCCTAAAAATTTTTTCAATGTAATTTCCTCCCGCTATATAATCTTCCAATAAATTCATTATATAGGAATATACATTAATAAATACGACCTTCAGCTTTAAATTCATCTAAGACCTAAGACGTACTGAGGATTTATATGATGGTTATGCCACCCGAATACAGCTTTTTAAATCTTAATAGGTGAAAATTTGCATATTTTTATAAAGATCGTATGTTTTTCCTTCATGATCCAATGCATGTATCACCAATTGTGAAGTATATTTTTCTGATTGAAGAGGGACTGATACTAGGTGTGCTTTATTCGAATCAACTGCTATCTCATCTCGCTCAGTTCCAGTGTCTATTATCAATTTTTCAATGTTATGATTGTTAAGTAAAGGAATAACAATAAAGTGAACCTCTTTCAAATAAATCGCATTCATGGTATCTAATTCACTCTGTATATTGAAATCCAATGCATAGCCTTTTCCATCATGCTTGAAAATGGAAATACCTTGAAAGCCATTCTCCGAAAAATAGCCCATTCTATACGGATGAATCGTTATTGTATCATTCATTTTTACCGTATTAGGATGAAATGGACCCCATTTTATAGCATTTTGAATGTCCGCTTCATTCTGTACGTAAATGCGGTATCCAATTCGTTCAGACATATTCCCCAAAATGGCAATAATAATGATGATACATAGTAATACACGCCAAAACCATTTTTTCATGAAAGCAAATAATGCGAAAATAAATAAAAAGACCGAACACAGTAATCCTACTACCATCCAAGGTTGTGTTAATACGCTATAGTCTTTCACCCTTCCAGACTTTTCTGGATAAAGATTTGAATCGGTAAGCGCCGTCGTCATTGGTTGGCTATCATGTTGAAAAATCATCATCTTTAAGCCAATGATCAGACAAGCTGATACGACTACTGTTAGGATAATTGGGATTAATGGTGTTCGCTTCTTCGTTTTTTGATGAATTTTTTGAAACGTTTTTACATGGCTATCGTCAGCGAATTTACCTTCCTTATACATGTTATTGATGGCATTACGAATCTGATCCATATTCGAATCCCTCCTCCAGTAACGTGAAGCCAACCATTTGACGTGCTCGCCTTAATCGTGTTTTCACCGTGTTTTCTGGTAGCTTTAGCAGTTTCGCAATGTTCTTTAAAGGAAACTCTGCAAAGTGAAATAGTAGTAGTACATCTTTGTATTTCGTTGGAAGTTTTTCAATCGATGCCACTAGCAATGCATCCGTTTCACCCAGCAATACTTCCTCTTCAGGATTATCGGATAAGCTCTTTAATTTGCTCCAGTAATCAATAAATTGTATTTTTTTATAGCGCCAGCTTGAAAGATAACTATGACACTTGTTAATCGCAATGCGATATAAGTAGGTTTTGACGGAAGCTTCTTCACGAAATTGCTCCATTTTCTCGTAATAGTTAACAAACGTATCCTGGACCAAATCCTCTGCTACTGCCCAATCTAGAACATATGTAAAACAAACGCGTAATAAATAATCTCCGTACATTGTCATAGCTCTAGATAAGTGAGCGTCCTTCTGTTCTTTTAACATGTTGCTCGCCCCCACAAAAGCATTTACAGTTAGACTGCTGAACAATGAAAAAGTTTCATGAAAAAATCAATTTTCCCATGAAACTTACATGTTAAAGAGAATCATTTCCCTCCACTAAAGCTTTTAAGTTAGCGAGAGAAGCCTCATAACCGCTCGTATTAAAAGTGACCGTGGTGCCATTTTGTTCTTCCTCTAATAAAATAGAGATCAGTGATTCTTCGATACTTAAGTAAAATGAAAATTCTCGATTCGGCGTTACATGTTTAATCGTTAACACCATTGGTAATTTCTCTGCAAGCTGATTCTGTTCATTCGGCAGTATCGTGAAAATAATATCTGTTCCAGCCTCTAATTTAGGGATTTCCCAAGTTGAATCTTGGGCGTACCATTGCGACAATAGCTGCTCCTCTGTGACAGCTCCCCAAACTGTAGCAACACTTGCATCAATCCAAATTGAACTTTTTTCTTGATCCATCCTTGCATTCCTCCGTTTGCTGAACTTATTCCTTTTCCCTTCATTTTATCCTATTATTGGAATTAACAACACCAAGAAATAAAAAAGTGTGTTTTGACAATTACTTGCTCAAAGCACACTTTTTTAGGCCTTTTCTTATGTTCTACGCATATACGCTTTCACTGTTAGTGGCGCAAAGATAGCGACAACCACTGCAGCTCCAATGAGTGAGGCTGATAAATCCCAACCTATTGTTCCTGAGTTCGTCAGTTCTCTGACAGCCGTCACAAGATGTGAAATCGGATTAATTTTCACAAACCATTGTAGGAAATCTGGCAAAGTTTCTGCTGGAACAAAAGCATTAGAAAGAAATGTTAGTGGAAATAGAACGAGCATAGAAATTCCCTGTACACTCGAAGCTGTTCGGGCAATAACACCAAAGAAGGCAAAGATCCAGCTTATGGCCCAGGCACATACAATGACTAAAAGCCCGGCAAGTACAACGTGTTCCAATCCACCTTCTGGTCGATACCCCATGATATATCCCATAGTAAAAGTAAGTACCGTTGCAATTGTATAACGAATGGTATCCGCCAATAGGGCCCCTGCCAATGGCGCAATGCGTGCGATTGGTAATGATTTAAATCGGTCGAACACTCCTTTATCCATATCTTCCCGTAACTGAACGCCTGTGACGATAGAGGTAGTGATGACAGTCTGCACGAGAATCCCTGGAATAATGACTGGTAAATAGTTTTGCACATTCCCCGAAATGGCTCCCCCAAAAATGTAGGTGAACATCAGCGTGAAAATAATCGGCTGAAGCGTTACATCGAACAACTGCTCAGGCGTACGTCGGATTTTTAATACACCGCGGTAGGCCATCGTGAGCGAATTTCTTATAGATTGATTGATACTTGGCATGCGTAACAATCCACGTCCAACTGGAGATTTTATCGTATTACTTTTCATACTCTTTCCTCCTCAAGTTGGGGGGCATTTTCTTTCACATCATTACCAGTGATTGTTAAAAACACTTCATCTAAGGTCGGTTTTTGTACACTAAACTCGTCAAGTTGAATTCCTTTTTGACGAAGGGCAATCAGTAAATCCGTCACCCGGTCAACATCAGCCATTGGGGCCGTAATTTTCCCGACATCCTGTGAAATGGTTGTTTTCACTTGGAGTATATGTTCTACTGTTTCACGAGCAGCCAACATTTCCTGTGAATTTTGAATGCTCAAATGTAAGGATGAAGTACCAACAGATGCTTTTAGCTCATCGACTGTCCCTTCCGCAACCACGCGCCCATGATCTATAACCGCAAGCCTATCCGCCAGCTCATCTACCTCTTGCAAATACTGTGTCGTTAACAGCACAGTTGACCCTGTATCTACTAAACGACGAATAGTATCCCACATTTGATTACGTGTACGTGGATCTAGCCCCGTCGTCGGCTCATCTAAGAAAATCAACGGTGGCTGTGCGATCAGACTTGCTGCCAAATCCAAGCGACGACGCATACCACCAGAGAAATTTTTCAAAGGACGTTTAGCAGCTTCTGTTAAACCGAACTCTTCCAGTAATTCAGCTGCTTTATTCCGGGCCTCTGTACGTCCCAACCCTAGTAAACGAGAGAAGATTATTAAATTTTCCGTTGCACTAAGTGACTCGTCAACTGAAGCATACTGACCAGTGACGCCAATTAATTGACGTACAATATGTGGCTCTTTCACTATGTCATAACCAAATATTCTTGCCGACCCTGCATCTGCTCTTAGAAGGGTCGCTAGCATTCTAATAGTAGTTGTCTTTCCTGCTCCGTTAGGACCAAGTACACCATAGATCGTGCCAGAACGGACGTTTAGATCGACACCATCAACAGCTCGATTTCCTCCAAAATGTTTGACTAGGCCACGTGCTTCAATAGCCCACTCACTATTCTCTAACGGGCTTTTCATTCTATTCACATTCCCCAATACTATTCCTCCCTCATTCATTACCATCAGTTTTATAGAAATTTGTCTATAAACGGATAATACAACAAGTTTATGAACTGAGTGTGAAGCGAATAATCTACGTCACTCATTTTATTTGTTACAGAATTTCCGAACTAATCTTTGTAGTTTTAGTTGACCTATGTAAATTAACTGCACCTAGCGCTACAAAAGCTGCGACAATATCGAAGGCCAATTGATAACTTGAGAAAAAAGTGACCATGAATCCAAATAATGTAGGCGCAATGACGATAAAAAATTGATTTAGCGTCAAAGCAGCACTTACAGTTAGACCCACATATTGTGGATTCGATTGCTCGGTCACACAGGCGATAAACAATGAATACCAGCCAAGTGCTATGAATCCTAAAATAAAACTAAATAATAGCATCAACAATTTCGCATGTATCATATATGGCAATATGACTGTAAGAATAACTGCACTAGCCATTACGATCATTAAAAAATATTCCCGCTTCTGCGCAAAAAATTGATCACTTATCCAAGCAATGGCTACCCTGCCAATCATCCCACCGATTAATACAAGGCTTAAATATTGCCCTGCCTCTGTTAAGGTATAGCCTCCTTCTTGATGTAAATAACTCATAAAATGCGCAACGAGTATCATTTGTAAGGTCATCATCACGATTCCTACAATATAAATTGGATATAAACTCTTATTATTTTTAATGGCTGTGAGCTTCTCTTTAAAAGTGACAGATGTTGTAGCTACTGCTACACGTTCTTTAGGCTCTTGGTAAATCAGTAAAAAGAGCAGTCCGCCAGCAATTGCTACGAATCCTTGCACAAGATGCACCGATGACAGACTATAATGATAGTACATATAAGTGAGAATGACTGATGCTAGCGCTCCACCGATTGGAATACCTGTTTGTCGAATGCCTATCGCCAGCCCACGATGTTTGTCTGGAAACCATTTCACAATCGCCGTGCTTCCCCCAGTTTGCGCACTGCCGTACCATACACCTACGATTAATAATAAAAATAACAACACCACATAATTATTGACCAACATGAGTAGTAAAGCCGAGAGCCCTAATAATATAGAACCCCATCCGATGATTTGTTTTTCTCCTCTTTTATCCATTAAATAACCGAACAGAATCATCGAGAAGATTGGGCCAATATTAACGGCAGAGACGATAAAACCTGTTTGTAGCGATGATAAATTCCATTCAATTTGATAAAATGTGGCGATTGGTCCCATGCCGTACGTCACAAAAGTTGCCGCAGTTTGAGACAGCGTAGCCACTAATACAATGACCCATTTATAATATGTATTCATAAAAATTCCTCCTGTGCTCTTACACTGATTCATAATAACTTTACGTATTTGAGTTTACGCTTCCCCTATGAATGCGTAAAATGGAGGAAAGTGATAGTGGCTATCAAAAAATTTTATAGGTGTGTGACATACAACATGAACATAGAAGAAATAGCATTAAAAATTGAGATTTTGGAGAGGCAAAATCTTAGTAAATCCGCTGAAATAACGAATTATACTCAATCTGCCTTAACCTCTAAAGTGAAGAAAATGGAGGCAGAAATTGGTCAGGAAGTGTTTAAGCGTACACCGCAGGGCTTGAAGATTACAAATGTAGGGACACAATATTTAAAATTTTTAAAGCTAATGACACAGGAATACGATGAATTTTTACAAGAAATTGGTTCGGCACAAACAAATTCAAAAATTAACTTCGGCACTTCTCATACAACGATCAAAATTTATGGTGCATCCATTATGAATGCCTTGCAAATTAATAATATTCCGTTAGATGTAGATTTCACTGTAGAATCGAGCACTTCCTTAAATGAAAAAATACATAATACTGAAGCCGATTGTGCACTGACGAGTAATCCTATTAAACACTACCCTGATTTAAATTATGACAGGATTGCATCAGAAACATTTGAAGTCATTTCGAACAATTCACATATTATTAATTTTGAGGAAGGTTCACCTATTACATTACTTGTGTTGAGCAAAGGCTGTATGTATACTCGTGCATTGGTGGAGTGGTTAAATAAGAATCAAGTGCCATTTACAATGAAAGAAATAAAATCGGTAAGTAGTATCCTTGATTTCCTACAAATAGACAACACGATAGCTGTGCTAAATACGAAACTGATTGACCTTTATAACTACTCCAACATTCACTATTACGATTTGCCACAGCTAAACAAAATCATCGAAACTGTCTTTATTTACAAGAAGAACGAAAGTCAACAATCTTCTATTTTTCAATTAAAACATGTGATTGAATCATTGTTGCTGGAAGACCCTATTGAACGAAGCTAGTTCGATAGGGTCTAAATTGATATATCGGAACAAATTTGTGATTTATCGGAACATTTTTTAAAATTATCGCCTAACTTTAATTTATCCCCTAACTTAAAATCAAAGAACCGCTAATCCCTGTGAGCCAAAATAAGGGAGTTGAGCCCATATAGCAACCTGCAATCTAATTAGCCTTCCATCCTCTTGGATCGCAAAAACGGAGACTGTTCCCTGATTTCCGTTCAAGGTGTAAAAATGACGTCCATCTTTACTCACTCCAACATCCATCGGCAGTCCTGGAGCTGTACCTTGTGGTGTACTGGTAATATGCCCTGCCACAGACAATGCTCCATTGTTATCGATTCGGTAAGTGGAAATAGTGCCGCTTAAAGTATTTGTTATGAAGGCAAAACGTTCATCTCTATTCGTTATTACCCAGCATGCGGTTTTATATCCGTTTGGTACTGAGCCACTGATCACATGGAGAATCCCGTCGTTGCTCATTGAATAAGATGATAGGGCATTTGAACTTGCTTCAGTAACTAAAAGGATTCCAGAGGATAGAAAATAGGCACCCAGTGGACCGTCACCATAAGAATCATTGACGATTGGTTCTGTAACCGTACCGTTTTGATTTACGTTGAAAACGCTAAGACGGTTTGAAGTATATTCGGTTACAAGGAGCTTACTGCCATCACGTGTGAAAAGAACCTGAGCGGGCTCGGCATTGAAAGTGCTGAGAGAACGTGAGGAGCCAGCAATAGGAGTAAGGCGCCCGTGTTCATCTATCCGAAAACCCATGATGTTAGATGCAAAATTATTTGCGGCATACCCTACATTGGCAACATAGACTAGATCACCAAACACATTTACACTATTTGGCTGAGCATCTCCCGATGGCTTCACGTCAACGAGAACGGGTACACCGCTGTCATTAATGATAAAACTACTGATACTATGGCTGCCTGCGTTCACTGTGAGAAGAAAACGACCATCACGGGATAAGGTTAATGCTCCTTGTGACGTCAGGGGATCGACACCATTGTTTGGGGTTGCCGCAGAAACTTTCCTTATTCCAGTACCCCTCCCATTAGTCGGGTAGGCACCAGCGAAGCTGAGCATTCCATTCATGTCCCTGTGAAAGGCAATAACTTGGTTCATGACTTCATTATTCGTCATCATGTAAACCATACTTACACTTGCAGGGGAATTTTTGTTCATATAAACGTTCCTCCTTTTATAGCTTTATATGGTTCTTTTACGGTTTCGATTCCCTGTTTTTTATTAATAAACAACATTAGACTGGCTGTCCAATTGTTGTGCAGCAACACCTAGCTTTTTTCGATATAATAAAAAAACAACGGCAAAGTAAAAAAGCCGTTGTTTTTAGGTTGAAATAGAAAAACAAAATGAGGTCCCTTCTTCGTTGGATTGGAGTGAACAGCTAACTTGAAGAATTCTAGCGATGTCATCAATGATCTTCAAACCTAGACCCCCACTTACACAATTTTGTTCAAAGCCAACACCGTTATCCATCATGAAAATCTGATTATCTTTCATTGATATCTCAAGTTTTGTAGCTTTTGAGTGTTTCAAAGTATTTTGGAACACATTATCGAACATTCGTTGTAGCCATAGCTCATTACTTGTCCATATTACATTTGTATTCTCTGGATGATAGATTAGTTCGATGTTATGCATTCTATATAGATAGCTCCATTTTTTTATCATCGTTTCTAACAATGTCGTGAGTTGCACTTCCTCTGTAACGATATAAGAATTCTCCATTGTGTCTAAGGATTGCAAATTAAATGCATTCGTTAAGCTAGCGATATAATGAATTTGCTCATTCAAAGATTCCACCAATTTTGGTTGTTCCTTATAGTATTCTTCTAGATAAAATAATTGTAAACGGATCGCAGTTAACGGTGTATTAATGTCGTGCCTTAGCTTTTGCAGTAGCTCTTTTTGTAGCTCCTGCTGTTGTTTAAGCTCTAATTCCCGATAAGTAGTTCGCTCTATTAGTATATTAACGGACTGAATTAACTGGCCAATTTCATCCTCACTGCCAACAGCTAATGTACTCGGTATTTTTTCATTACTCGCTAAGTCACGAATCGTTTTATTGAGCATATTAATTTTCGTTAGTAATGCATTGATCGATTTCGAAAATAAAAATGCTAGCAAACATAATGATAGGAAGAACACAAATAGCATCGTTGGATAGGCGAATGATTCATGGAATGGAGTGCCTTTATTTCTAGTTTTAAAAGCGAATTCGTAAATAATAGACATCGACACACTGATCCCTAACAAGACGATTGGAACACTGACTATGGCCGTAAATAATAATAATCGATATTTAGTTTTTAATGTCATTTCTTTATGTAGGTATTTAATCGATACCCTTCTCCGTAAATATTTTGTAGGATGGTACCTGATTTATCATTCATTTTCGTTCTGATCTTTTTGATGTGAACATTGATGATATTTTGATTTCGATCTTCAAGTGGCCATAAATAGCCAAAAAAATGATCCTTCGTCAATACCCTATCCTTGTTGTCAAATAAATAAAAGAAGATTTTACGTTCGATTGCTGTTAATGAAATTTCATCATGTATATTATTTTTAAATAATTTAAGATGCTCTCTATCAATTAATAGATGCTGGATTTGTGACAATGTGCCATACTGCTGCTCTAGCATTTTCTGCATTCTTAAAAGTAACTCTCTCGGATCAAATGGTTTTGTCATATAATCTTCCCCAACAGTTAACCCTTGCAGCTTGCTCTCAATATCATTGCGAGCAGATAGAAAAATAATGGGGATATTTAAGCCAAGGCTTTTAATGTTGTTTGTCAGCTGATAGCCATCTTCCCCTGGGAGCATAATGTCCATGATGACTAAATCGACTTGATGGATGATGTTCATTATTTCTCGTCCATCAGTTTTCCAGACAACGTCGTAACCTTCACGTTGGAATATTTTTTGCATCAACTCGCCAATCATTGGGTCGTCTTCTACTATTAAAATCGTAAATCCTTTCATTTCCTCGACCTTTCTTTGTTGCCAACTTTTGTTTTCATAAATTCTATCGCAAGATTATAAATTTCATCAGGTTTATATAAATAAATACTATGAGTACCGCTTAATACTTGGACATCCGCTATGCTAATTTGCTCGGCGAATTCTGCATATTTCTGACTATGGTACTTCGTAAATTCCGAATTTTTATTTTGTTCAGCAATGGCATCTATAAATAATATCGGTGTGTCTTTTGGTTTCGGAAGCTCTTCTGATTTTAAACTATTTTCGTATACATGTAGTAGTTCATTTTTCATATCATCATTAAAAGTTTTCTTATAGGATAGAGCTTTATATATTTCTTTTTCTCTCTCAGTTAAAAACGATTGCTTCATTACTTCTGGATTATACACTTTCGAAGGTGTTAATCGATGTACGCCCAATTTCGTTAGCAAATTCATTCCTTTAACAGTCCATAAGTCGACTGCCCCCATTTCATGCTCCACATATTGACTTGGCAAACCAATATCAAGCGCAATGATTCCCTTAATTTCTTCAGGATATTTTTGTGCCCAATAAATAGCTTCAACCCCTGAAATGGAATGCGGTACTAATATATAAGGAGGCTGATTTCCACTTTTCAAGAGCGCTTCTCTCGTTTGCGCTAAAATTGTATCAATATCTCGTTCGTCCTTCGAGACATCGCTATATCCATATCCCGCTCTTTCAATAACCGCAATCTTATGTTGTTGCGAAAATTTACTGTACAGCCCTTTCATTTCATAAATGGGTGACGCAACCCCTGAACCTGCCATAAATACATACGTGTCCTGACCATTGCCTTCCGTGTAAACATTGATTTTTTGATGATCGACCTCAATTAGTGTCCCTTTATTGCCTAGAAGTTTGGATTCTTTACTTAGCTGATAACGATGATAACTGAATATCCCCACTAGTCCAATAAGCATGACTGCTATAAAATAGATAACTATTTTCTTTAAAAGTTTTTTCATAAAATGCTCCTTTCAGTTGATAATGAAAGGATAAACAATAAAAATAAATTTCTAATTAATTTTTGGGTAATTAGAAAAAAAAGCTGTCTAAAAGTGTATTACTCCACTTAGACAGCGCTTAATTATTGATCGGGATAGGACTCTTGTAAAAAGGATACAGATCGTTGGATGAGCGACTTTAATATTTCCACATCAATATCCGCTATTTTATTTATATAAACACAAGCTTTTCCTGTTGTATGTTTACCAAAAGACTTTAGTAAATTGTCTCGTTCACTGTCACCTGGCGCAAAATATAAACTGATTTTAGCTTTTCGAGGAGAGAATCCAACTAAAGGTGCATCGCCTTCATGTCCAGATTTATATTTGTAATGATATTTACCAAATCCTATAATGCTTGGCCCCCACATTTTTGCTTCATACCCTGTTACTTCAGCAAAAATATCCAATAGTCGGTAAGCATCTTCACGCTTTTTTGGATGATCCACGTTTTCAATAAATTCAATGACACTCTCATCAGTTTCTTTTGTTTTTAATTCGTACATTTTAATACCTCACCTTCTAAAGTTGAATTTTGATGCATCATAACATTTCCAAATGCCTTCCACAATAGCTAAAAACAAAAACTGCCTAATAAGTTTTTACAACTTACTAGACAGCCTCCTTTAACTTATTCCACTTGCTCCAGTAAAAGTTTTTGCTGGAGATTACTATAAATGCCTTGTTTTTGCATAAGCTGCTCGTGATTGCCCTGCTCAACAATTTCACCTTGTTGAATCACAAGGATTTGGTCGGCATTTTCGATTGTTTTTAAGCGGTGTGCAATGACAAAGCTAGTGCGCCCCTGCATTAAATGCTGGAGACCTTTTTGAATATCAACCTCTGTTTGCGTATCCACACTGGATGTAGCTTCATCCAAAATTAAAATATCTGAATTTTCAAGAATTTCCCGGGCAATAGCTAATAATTGTCGTTGACCTTGACTCAAGTTAGCCCCACCTGCCTGTACAGGTGTATCATATTGTGCTGGTAAATGCTTAATAAAATTATGGGCATTTGCGATTTTTGCCGCTTCTTCAACCTCTGCATCTGTAGCATCAAGTTTACCGAAACGAATATTTTCACGAATCGTTCCTGAGAATAAATACGTATCCTGTAGGACTACACCTACTCTTTGACGGATTGTTGCCATTTTATATTCCTCGATGTTATGACCATCAATCAAAATTTCACCTGCATCAACATCATAAAAACGAGTTAACAAATTGATAATCGTTGTTTTACCTGACCCAGTTGGACCGACAAGAGCAATGGTTTCACCCTTCTTGGCTTGGAAGCTAATATTTTTCAGTACTGGCTTCTCTGGCAAATAGCTGAAGGATACATTGCGAAATGCCACATCCCCTTTTAGACTTTGACAATCAATGGCATGCTTTTTATCTGCTACTTCCGAAGGCTCATCTAAAATTTCGAAAACTCGTTCTGCCCCTGCAATCGCCGACTGGAAGGTATTCAAAAGATTAGATAACTGATTCAATGGACGGAAAAACTGACGAGTATACGTGACAAATGCGGCGATAACCCCAACTGAAACGATCCCTTTTACCGATAAAAATGCCCCTGTGCCAATGACTACAGTTAAACCTAAGTTATTCATAAAATTATTAATTGGGCCTAGTAGACCTGAAGTAATTTCTGCTCGCTGTGCCGAGTGACGGAGATTTTCGTTCTGCTTATGGAACGTCTCAATCGTTTGTTGTTCTGTCCCAAAAAGTGTCACAACCTCTGCACCCGTAATCATTTCCTCAATATACCCGTTCAGCTGCCCTAAATCACGTTGACGTGCCGCATAGTTTTTACTACTACGTTTAACAATTTGCTTCGTCGTAAAAACAATTAGAGGAATAATAGTCAGCGTCACGATTGCTAGCTGCCAGCTTAGAGAGAACATAGCAATACTAACACCGATTACCGTTAAGATTGACGATACGATTTGTGTCACACTTTGTGCAAGTGCCGTATTTAAATTATCGATATCATTTGTCACACGGCTCATTAAATCACCGAGTGCTCGCTGATCGAAAAATCTCAGTGTTAACAATTGAAGCTTTTTAAACAGTTCAAGACGTAATGTGCGAATTGTTTTCATCGCCACATGAATCATGACATATGTTTGTAGCCACGTAAAAATAGACGCAGCTGTATAAATAACTGCTAGCACAATACCTAAACGAATCGTACCGGTAATATCTTTTTTCATAATATATTCATCAACGATATGTCCGATTAAGTACGGTCCTGCTAAGCTTAAAAATGTAGAAACTACTACAAAGAATATAGAGAAATAAAGTCCTATTTTTTGCTGCTTCACATAGTGCCACACACGATTGATCGTTGCTTTTTGATTTCTAGCCTTTTCAGCTGGTCCAGCCATACGTGGTCCGCGTCCAAAATTAATCTGCTTTGGTTGACTTTGACTCATTGTTGTACACCAGCCTTTTGCTGTGAAGCGTAAATTGCTTGGTAGAATTTATTATTCTGTAATAATTGTTGATGTGTGCCTTGACCAACAATTTCGCCGTCCTCTAATACTAAAATCAGGTCTGCCTCTTGAATAGAAGCTATTTTAGACGCTACGATAAACGTCGTTGTGTCATTATAATGAGTGCTAATAGCTTGCTGAACATGTTCTTCAGAAGCACTATCAAGAGCAGATGTTGTATCATCCAACACTAAAATAGCAGGCTGCCTAACGAGTGCACGCGTTAACGCTAATCGCTGCTTTTGACCGCCAGAGAGATTGGTTGCCCCCTGTGAAAGTTCATGCGCTAACCCTTTATCCAGTCGGTCCACAAATTCAGTGGCACATGCTGCATCTAGAGCTTGCTGTAATTCCACCGACGTTGCATCGTCCTTACCAAGACGGATATTATGGTCAATTGCACCTGAGAATAGTAATGCTTTTTGAGAAGTAAAACCGATATGTTTGCGTAAAGTGGATAATGCATAATCCTTTAGAGGCTTTCCATCCAAGTGTATTTCTCCACTTGTGGGATCAAACAAACGTGGTAATAGCTTCACTAGCGTTGATTTTCCACTACCTGTTTTTCCAATCAGACCTACCGTTTGCCCTGGCTTTACGGAAAATGTAATGTTTTTCAGAACATCCTCAGCCGACTCATAATAACGATAGCTCACATTTTGAAAGTCAATAGCCCCTTGAATTGGCGCTGTAAGTGGATTTTCCACTTCCTTGACCGCTACTTCTTTATTTAAGACGTCCACGATACGCTCTCCTGAAGGAATAGCACGTGCTATTTGCATCAATACCATACTAGAAGTCATCAATCCATTTAATATAATCGTTAAATAGTTAATAAAAGCGAGAATCACTCCAACCTTTAATGTACCGGCTTCTACTTTAATGGCCCCAAGCCAAAGTGCTGCTACAATCCCTAGATTGACAACAAACATCGTAAATGGCACGAGCACGCCAACTATTTGCTCTGCAATAATAAAGCGCTTCGTCAGCGTATCATTTAGAGCGCCAAATTGTTCAATCTGTTGCGTTTCACGACGGAACGCCTTCACAACACGAATCCCCGCTAAGTTCTCCTGAAGCTTCATATTAACACCGTCAATTGCCTCCTGCACTCGACGATACAGGACACCCGAGTACTTGGTGAAAAAGTACATCGCAATAATTAAGAGTGGCACGATAATAAGGAGTATCGAAAATAACTCACGTGCCGTCACAAAAACTATAATAACGGCTCCAATAAATAATAAAGGACCACGCACAAAAATACGCAACGTCATCATAAACGCGCGTTGAACACTTTCTACGTCACTCGTTAAAATCGTAATAAGCTTCCCTGTTGTAAAAGTGTCACGTTCCTTTGCCGAATACGTCATCATTTTTTCATAAAGTGACTGACGAACGTCCGATGCAAAATGGATAGCTGCCTTCGAACTATAATAAGAGCAGCCTATCCCACCAACAAGTCCGAATACCGCACTCATCAGCATCCAAACGAACATTTTCAGCACATACGGATTATCGCCATTCGCAATACCCGTATCAATCATATGCTGCATAATCGTCGGCTGAAGTAAATCCATCGTTACCTCTAGTACCATTAATAATGGTGCGATTAAGGTGAAAAATTTATAGGGCCCTAAAAACCCTCCTAACTGTTTTATTGCCTGCATTCTTTCTTCTCCGTTCTTTTCGTTCTTCGTTAATAATTATAACTGAAAATCATTCTCAAGTGTCAATTAATTTTTCGTGTCTCGTAATATCCGGGACACGATTGATAATAAATATACTAATTATGGTTCATCACCATAGCGTGAGGTTGATTTCCGTTCCGACCGGGCGCTTTGTCGCTGCCGCTTCGCTTTCGCGCAGATAAAACATTTGTTGTTGCTGTCGCACAGATAAAACAATTGCTGACGCTTCGCTTTCGCACAGAGCAAAGCTTCCTGGGGGCGTCCGATGAGCCGCTTGGGGCAACAGGATGTTGGTCACGAAGGCGTTATCACAGGACGTGATGGTTTTAGCCTTCGTTCCCCTACCTGCTCGTTCCAGGGTCTCGGGCCAACAGGATGTCGGTCACGAAGGCGTTATCACAGGACGTGATGCTTTTAGCCTTCGTTCCTCTATATCGCTGATCCCAAGGAGTCGCCCAGTCGTAACGAAAATCAACTAATTTACATCGTATACGTTTTTACAAATATCATCTCTAAATTTGGTAATAAGCCCTCCCAATAAAATACTTTTTGAAGTCATCAACACTAGGCTAATATTTATTTAAGAGAGGCTTGCATCCAACTATTTTCCATTTTTGAACAACTGGAAAAAAGCCATGTCAGCATTCATCACGCTAACATGGCAGTTTTTTCTCTAAAGCTTTTTACAAATCATCAAAGCCGTTATCTTCTACATTGACCTTCACATACTGGCGAGAACGCTGCTCGAAGAAATCTGTTTTCCCTAAATCAACATCCTCATATGCTTTTACCCACTTCAATGGATTTTTGCGGTAACCTTCAAATGGACGCTCTACGCCAAGCTGATTACAGCGTACGTTCGCATAGAAGTGAACATAATCATGTACATCTTCCACATCAAGGCCATCAATTTTATTGCCAATCACTTCATTAGCCCAATCGACTTCTAGCTGAACCGCTTCTCGGAAGATTTCCTGTACACGAGCTGCTCGTTCTGGTGTATCGTATTCAGGATATTCCTCTAGTAGCTCCTGATAAATTTTCACAAATAAATCGACATGTAGCTGCTCATCGCGATTAATATAGTTAATCATCGTTGATGAGGCCACCATTTTTTGATTGCGTGCTAAATGATAGAAGAACGCAAAACCTGAATAGAAGAATAAACCTTCTAAAATCACATCATAGACAATCGCTTCTAGCATATTTTCAACAGTTGGCTCCTCCGAAAATGCATGGTAGCCTTTAATAACGAACTCATTACGTCGCTCTAATACTGGCTCTGTTCGCCAAAAGTCAAACGTACGATCCTGCTCGTCTTTGTTCACAATACTTGATAGCACATAAGAATAAGAGTGATTATGGATCACCTCTTGTTGCGCTAAAATAATCATTAATGCATTTAAGCTTGAATCTGTTAAATAGTCCGCTACTTTCCCTGCAAAATCGGTTTGCACACTGTCTAATAGCGCTAGTAGGCCAATGATTTTTAAAAAGGATTCCCGTTCATCTGCTGATAGCTGTGGAAACTGCTTGACATCATTGCTCATATTAATTTCAAACGGTGTCCAGAAGTTCCCTAGCATTTTTTTATATTTAGGATAAGCCCAGCTAAAGCGCACATCATCCCAGTTTAAAATGTTAGAAGAGCGCCCGTTCACAATTCCTGTTGAACGGTTTGGCGCTTCCTTATCCATAATTTGTCGTTTTGTAATAGTTGTCATTATTAACTTCCTCCTAGCTTGCGCAAGACTCACATTCTAGCAATTCTACAGACGTTGAGCGTACATAATATGTCGTTTTCACGCCGCTCGCCCAAGCATTCATATGCAATGCTAGTAAATCTTTCGCCTTAATCGTATTTTGAACGTATAAATTAAGTGAAATGCCTTGGTCGATATGACGTGCTCGTGCAGCATTTTGCTTGATTGTCCAATTTTGATCAATGAAATAAGCAGATTTATAATACCAAGTTGTCACAGGTGATAGATCTGGTACTGTTACCGGAATTTTGTAATCCTTCTTCTCCTCTGAATAACTCTTTTGGAAGATAGGATCAATCGTAGCCGTACTGCCCGCTAAAATGGATGTTGATGAGTTCGGTGCAACCGCCATGACATAACCGTTACGCATTCCTTTTTCAGCAACCGCTGCACGTAACTCGTTCCATTTATGACTGTCGTAGCCACGTTTGTCAAAATATGCACCAGTATGCCAATCCGAGCCTTCAAATAGTGGGTATGCCCCTTTTTCACATGCTAAATTGTTTGAAGCACGAATCGTTAAATACGCAATTTGCTCATAAAGCTTGTCCGCAAATTCCACAGCTTCCTCAGACTCCCATTGAATTTCTTTCAAAGCTAATAAATGATGCCAGCCAAATGTTCCAAGCCCAATACCACGGTAGCGTAAGTTTGTACGCTCTGCTTGTTTTACTGGAATTGTATTAAGTGCAATAACGTTATCTAACATACGTACTTGAATCGGGATCAATCGTTCTAAAACACCAGCCGGTACAGCTCTACCTAAATTGATAGATGATAAGTTACATACAACGAAATCTCCAGGCTTGCGACGTGTTACGATGACATCATCTTCTAGGGTAATAGACTCGAATTCAGTCGCAGACATATTTTGGAAAATTTCTGTACACAAGTTCGAACTGTAAATCATCCCTTCATGCTTATTCGGGTTCATGCGATTCACTTCATCTCGATAGAACATAAACGGCACGCCTGTTTCAAGCTGTGAGCGCATAATTCGCTTCATAATATCAATCGCTGGCACGACTTCACGACTTAATAATGGATTCGCGATACATTCCGCATATTTAGTACGGAAAGAGCCATCACCCTTTTTCTCATCGTAGTAATCCTCTAATGAAAAGCCCATAACTTCTCGCACTTCATGTGGATCAAATAAATGCCATTCCCCGCGCTCTTCAACCGTTTCCATAAATAAATCCGGTAAGCATAGTCCTGTGAAAATATCATGGGCACGCAAACGCTCATCCCCATTGTTTAAGCGTAAATCTAAAAACGTAAAGACGTCTTTATGCCAAACATCTAAATAGACAGCAATAGCTCCTTGTCGTTGACCGAGCTGATCGACTGAAACCGCCGTATTATTAAGCTGTTTAATCCATGGTAAAACGCCACTTGATGCGCCTTTAAAGCCTTTAATTGATGAGCCTCGGCTACGAATTTTGCCCATATAAACGCCAATGCCACCGCCGTATTTCGATAATGTAGCGACATCTGTATTCGTGTCATAAATACTTTGTAAACTATCATCTACTGTATCGATAAAGCAGCTAGATAGCTGGCCATGTGTTTTACCTGCATTCGATAAAGTCGGTGTGGCAACAGTCATATATAAACTACTCATTGCCCAGTAAGATTCACGTACTTTTTCTAAACGATTTTCTGTTTCATCTTGCATAAGGGTCATCGCAATGACCATCCAGCGTTCCTGTGGTAGCTCCACTGGTGTTTTCGTGTAATCACGGACTACATAGCGGTCCATTAATGTTTTTAAGCCAATATACGTAAACAATTCATCTCGACTTGATTCTAAATAGGAAGCGAGTTCTTGAAGATCCTGCTCACTATATTTTGTTGTTAAACATTCATGATACAAACCAGCTTCTGTATAGCGTGCTAATTGTTCTGGGAAACCTTTATAAACATCCTGCACTGAAACGCCACGGCGCATTGCAAATTGATCATACAGTTTTTCTAAATAAACTTGAGCTGCGACAAATGTCCAGTAAGGCTCCTCCTCATCAATTAGGCTAAGCGTTTGTAAAATCATCGCATCCGCCCATGCTTCAAATGTCGCATTGTCGTTTTTTCGTAGCCATCGATCCGATAATCTTACAAAACTTTCGAGTTCATCCTCCGTATAACTTTTCTTGAGCTTAGCAATTTGCTGTTCGATTTGAATTGTCATGTATACATTCTCTCCCTTTCTTTCTCCAGCAACACAAAAAGCGATCACGCAACATCTATCGGTTACGTGATCGCTGTAAAATCGGAAATGGAAATGAAGGACATGCACACTAAGAAGTGGACAAATCTCTCGCCTCCACTTCTCAATCCCCGAAGAATGTGTTGCTGTCTTGAACAAGTTGGCAGGTCTCCTGGCTCATGCTTCCTCCAAATGATAGCCTTCCCGTTCTTCACAGTGGCCTTTTCATCATTTGTCAGCACTTACAGTTGCGGGGACAGCTTCGGCCTAAGATGACTCTTTTCCGAATTCCCTTTTAAACCATATTTGGTACCGCTCGTCCAAACTACTATATATTGTGTTTTAACTCCTAAACAAATCTAACATATTGTGTTTACACTTGCAATAGGCGTTTTGCCCCTTAAAATTTTTAAAGTGCTACTTTTTCTCGAAGCAAGCCCGATTACAATGCAGTTTTACGTAGTTTTTCAAAATTTCTAGGAAAATATTTTTGTGCTAGCTGCTCTTTTTCTGAATCAATTCCTAGCAAAACTACTGCACATGGACCAGCCGTTTTCTCAACATCTAATGAACTTTTGATCTGTTGCTCGCCAAAAAGTCGGGTAAATTCTGCTTGTAGACCTTTTGACCCTACTGGCCATACTTGCTGCACGAGCCCCTCTTTCCACGCTTGAAAAATAGGTTCCAGCTGTGCGACATCCTCAGGCTGTCCAAGGATTTCATTGCCTACAAGTGGCAGACCATATGTGTACCAACTTAGCTGCTCATGCTTAGTTGCTATGCGTTTTTGCTGCTCCCCAAGCATCGTGATTGACAAACCTGATTGTAAAGTTGGCATATTAGTCTCTGAACTACCGTCTATTGGTGGACAAAAAAGACCAGCCTCATCAAAAACTTGCTGAATACCTGCAACATAACGAGACCATGCAGCATCCCCTGTAAAATTAGCAAGTAAAATATGCCTTGGTAAAGCATTTGCAGCAAGCTGCTCTAAAAATGTAACACGTGCGGTAAAATATGCCGTAAGTTGATCTGGAGCAGACACAACATCTTGTATCTTTTCGCCAATTGCTGCGGCATTATCTGTTGTCGCAATCAGCTCACCTATTTTCATTGCATTTCTCAATGGACTCGACCTTCCTTACGCACAAACACCTTCGACAGAATTGGCATCACAACCGCAACGATCACTAAATTTATGAGTGTTGCCAGCGGAAGACTAGTCAATGACGTCCAGTAAAATGCCGGACTAATGATAAAGTAAAATGGTAAAGGTGCCACGACACCATTTAATATAAGTGCCACAGGCCATTTCCAGAAATGCATTCCTTTTTTATGCATAACTCCAAAGATCCATACAACGATAAACATTTCCAATGCGATAATTATATGTAGTGGTCCTAGAGGGAAGCCCGTAGTCAAGGCTGAGATAAAATGCCCAATGACTCCCGCAACACCAGCTAATACTGGTGATAAAAATACAACGCTCAAAAATGCAGGTGCAGAGTCAAGCGCTGCAGTTGTAATAAATGCAGGAATTTTAATAACTGCACCTACTGCACAAATTGCTGCTACCATGGCAGTGAGCGTCAATTTCATCAATTTTTGTCGATCCATTCCATTTCCTCTTTCTTTTTATATTTGGCTCGTCAACATATCGTAGGTTGATTTCCGTTCCGGCTGGGCGCTTTGTTGCTGCCGCTTCGCTTTCGCACAGAAAACATTCGCTTCGCTGCAGGGTCTCGGGCCAACACTATGTTGGTCACGAAGGCGTTATCACAGGATGTGATGGTTTTAGCCTTCGTTCCTTTATTGCTGATCCCCGAGGTGTCGCCCAGCCTCCACTCCAATCAACTTATATACATAGCATGTATCTTTGCATTTGTCATCCCCACTTTTGTAAAGAGCCTTACAAATTCTTCAAGTCACTATATTATTTAATTTGTTCCCCAATACCGTACCAAATGCGTACGACTTGTTCGGCTTCAGCAAATAATGCCTGGTACAAACGCCCACATGTATCACGCAATAATCGTGCCTGTTTGTCCATCGGCACAACGCCACGTCCCATATCGGTCACTATTATATATAAGGTACAATTTTCTTCAAGGGTCTTTAGTCTTGTCAAAATGGTTCTGACAAGGGGCTCATCATCTTCAAGATCTTGTGTCACAAGCCATTTCTCTATATTTTTAATAACTAGTACATCACAGGTAAGAGTGCCATTAGGTAGAGTACCATCCACTAGCTCAACGTTTTGACCTGCAAGTAATTTCATGACGTAGTCGGTTTTCCCACTATATGCTCCTCCGATAAAGACATGCATCTTGCTCCCTCCTCCCAAGCCTTTCTTGTAAACGTTAAAGAAAACATTTTATCATGCGGTGTTTGATACGACCAAAAAGGTTGCTCAGTTGGTGCAAAGGCTACGAGAAGTGCTCGAATAACGCCACCATGGACGACGAGATGACACACATCTTCCCCTTTTGGTAATGCAGTGAACCCTTCCAAAACACGTGCACAAAAGTCATCAAAACCTTCCCCCTTTGGAGGAGGTGACTGTACAGGATCATCTAACCATGCACAATATCGATTATCCGATTTTAAGTCCTCGTATGTTCGCCCTTCAAATTCTCCGAAATTCGACTCTCGAAATCTCCTATCAGACACGTATATTGCATTCGGGAAATAACGGGCCGCGGTTTCCCTACAGCGCAGTAAATCACTACCATACACCTTCGTGACCTCTTGATCTACAATAGGGAGTAAAGATGCATCAGCTAATAAAGAATCGGTCCAGCCGATATAACGCTTCTCTAAATTTTCCTTTGTTGGTGCATGTCTCATTAAGTGCACAGTAACAACGTCACCCATAGTACAACCTCCATTCCTTCAATTGATGCACCGAGTAAATCCCCAGAAACACCGCCAAAGTTGCGCACTGTAAATTGCCGAAAGACTAAAAAGGCAATCGCTAATACAGCCATCAACACGAATGGAACAATTGTGAAGCCCGTTACAATCAACAAGCTACTGTACGCAACAACTAATGTTAATAGCATAAAGCAGATAAGTAAACCTGGCTTAATATGTGTTTTAAAAAAGTAGGCAAGCCCCTTTTCCTTTGAACACTTGAGCGACATAAAATAAAAGCTCATACCTACTCGTGTTAGTAACGGAATAAACACAAGCATCCACAGTGCTAATTTATGCTGTACGAATAGCTCATGCAGTATCACAAATTTACCAAGCACTAAAAATAACACTGAAAGCACACCAAATGCCCCAACGCGTGGATCATCTAAAATCTCAAGCCGCTTCTCACGATCTCGATAGGAAAAATAAGCATCTCCCATATCAATAAAACCGTCTAAATGTAATCCACCAGTAAATAAGGCAAATAATCCAATAATCACAAAGGCAAGTAAAACCTCACTACTTGCCGTCCATTCCGTTAAACAATAGATCACTGCTGCCACTGCTGTACCCATGAGTGCCCCTATCCATGGCAAAAAGGCGAACATCCCTGTAATCGTTGCTTTCGTTAAAGGAATTTCTTTATGTACCGGCAAAACTGTAAAAAATTGAAATGCAAGTTGCATACTATGCCAGAAATTTTTCATCGTCTTGCCTACCTTTTTTTTATTTTTAAAGCGTCATTCATTATTTCCATTTCTTAACGACACCATAATTTATTTCATACGCCTCATCCGCTAAAGACACGAACCATTGATGTAATTTCCCAAGCATTTGTCGGTATAATTCGACTTCCTCGTTCGTATATGGAGGCTCATCGAATAATTCATTTGAGACGATAAAAAACGTCACTCTTTTCTCAAGTAACGTCCCTACCGCCTTTTTTAAAACCTCAACCTTCTTTTCTAAACAGCCGGGTTGTTCCACACATGGAGTACCCGCATCAAAACCCTCGTAAAACGCATTTGTCAGCCATGTCGTAACACAGTCCCATAACACGACATCTCCATCGGTCAGTTTATGCAAGGTATCTGCGATGTCATAAGGTGCTTCTATCGTCAGCCACTCGATATTTTGCGCTTGTCTGTCTGCTTGATGTCGTATGATCCGCTTCTCCATTTCACGATCCAACGCTACTCCGGAAGCAATATAAATAAGTCGTTGCGCTTGCATAAACTTTGTTTGATAGTGAGTAACAGCCGATTTTTCAGCAAAGTGGGATTTACCACTGCGTACTCCCCCAGTAATGAAAATCAGTGGCAATGTTTACGCCTCCTATTGTAAATGTTGAATGTTACCGATCTCTTTAACGAGCCATTGTTGATCGACTTGTTCAATAATCGTTACACTTGTACCATTAATAAATGGCTCTGCCCACAGCTGATCGACATTTCGCCCTAAAATAGCGTTAATGATACATTTAATCGTTACAGCGTGGGACACAATTAACACATTATTCTCGGGATATTTTTCTGCTATTTTCTTTAAAGAAAACATCGCTCGTTCTGTTACCGTATCAAAGCTTTCCGTATGAGTTGCGACGAATTGTCCAGGATAATCGGTATATAATTCATAATCAGAATGAGAAGTCATGATGTCCTCGACTTTTTTTCCTTGCCAATCTCCTAAAAAAATCTCGCGTAAATTATCCTCATAATTAATTGGAAGCTGTCGTTCAGTTAGAAGAATTTGCATCGTTTCCTTAGCACGACCACTTGAACTGCTAAATGCCGCTGTAAAAGAAATATTTTTCAAATGATCCCGAAGTTTTTCTGTCTGTAAAATACCATTTTCGGATAACGGCGAATCTAACCATCCCTGTAGTCGTTGCTCTTTATTCCACATTGTTTCCCCATGTCTTACTAAATAAAAAGTCGTCAACTTTCTCACCCCTAATTTGCAATCAATTATGCCTCGGCTGAGTCCGGAATCGGCTTTGTGCTTAGGCCTGCACGAGGGCCGACACGATGTCGGTCATTTCTGTAATGCCACAGGACGTTGCGTTTTTACCGATGCAGGTCAGTTAGCCGTTATCGCATGGATGCGATGATTTTAGGCTAACATCCCCTAAGAACTCCTATCCGATTCTGTGACATCCGCCGGAGGCTTTGTGCCATCAGATGTCTTTTGCGCGAAAGCGTAGTGCTAACGCAGCGTCAGCTACATGTGTTTTTTGTACCGAAAGCGTAGCGACAGGTACAGGTGTTTAGATACCCGCTGAAAAGCAGCTTAAATCTGCATTCATATCACCATCTATAGAGGTGGGAGACTTCTGCTGAATGAAGTTAAACCACGTCTGTAAACAATTCTGTAAATATGTCATGGCTACAATATCTTTAATCCCAATACGGAACCATTCACCATTTAAGCCCATAAAGTTTTTTGTATGACGCAGCACGACGCCCTTTGATAAACAATATGTAAAAAATGTATCTGCTTGCTGATTTTTCGGTAATGCAAAACATACATAATTCGTTACACTATTTGTCACCTGGCAACCATGTTCCTGTAAATAGCGCTGTAGCGATTCTCGTTGATTTTTAGCATAGGTAATGGCTTGCTCACAATATGCGCGTTCATCTAAACAACCTGTCCCGATAACGAGGGCAAAGGCATTTAAGTTCCAATGCGGCAGAATATCCTTTAGCTCAGTAACAACTACTGGGTTCGCCACTAAATAGCCTAGGCGTAATCCTGGAATCGCATACATTTTTGTCATCGAACGAACGACAATCAAATGAGGTTTTTCTGCCACATACTGGATTAATGAATAAGCTTCATCTACCCAGTCAATAAATGCCTCATCAATGACAAGCTCACAATTGACCTTTGCACCGTGAGAGATTAATTCGAGAAGCTCCTCTTTCTTTGGAAGCACCCCTGTTGGATTGTTCGGTGTACAAATATATAAAGCATCCGCGTTTACCATTTCACGCTTCAGATGCTCCATCGGCAATGTGTAGTGTACAATATCCTCTACAATAATTGGCACAATTTCAGCGCCTGCAGCTGTTAATGTTCGTTCATATTCTGAAAAAGTTGGATGTACGATAATAACACGCTTATTGGCGTAGCGTCTAACTAAAACACTAAATAGCTCAGATGCACCATTACCTAGTAATATAGAATCTTTTGGGACGGCATGAAAAGCTGCCACCTTTGATAAAAACGGTTCACCGTCCGGATCTGGGTAACGTTGAATAAGCGGATAAAATGTTCGCCAACGTGCCTCAACAAACGGAGGAGGCCCTGCTGAATTCACATTTTCACTAAAATCATACACCTCTTCGGGCATAACAAGCCCTAGCTGATGATAAACATTTTGCGGATTTGCTCCGTGATTAGGTAATTGCAAAAATTAACACCTCCACTGATATCATTACAAGCGTAAAGAGCAAGGTCGCGATGCGCATATGTATCACTGACGTTGCAATATGCTCTTTTGTTAATGGGACTAATTTCTCGCCCATTATTGCTCGATTAGAAACGACTCCCTTATATGTATTTTTTCCACCAAGCTGTACACCTAATTGAACAGCTGTAGCTGCTTCTAAATAACCACTGTTAGGACTTGGATGCTTTTTCGCATCTTGTGCCCATCGTTTTAAGCGCTTCCCGAGAGATACATTCGTTTCATTTTTCGTCCCTAGCACCATCAGTAGGCCTGTTAATCGACTCGGAATAAAGTTTAGTATATCGTCTAGCTTTGCTGCAAACATACCAAAATCTTTATATTGTTCATTTTTATAGCCAATCATAGAGTCTAGCGTATTAACAGCTTTATAACCCCATAACCCAATAGCACCAAATAAAAAGGCGTAAAATAATGGAGCTGTTACGCCATCACTCGTATTTTCTGAGACTGTTTCCACAACACCACGAACAATTTCATCCTCGTCAAGTTTTTCCGTATCACGCCCAACTATCCAGGAAAGCTTCACTCGAGCTTCAGCAAAATTGCCTTTGACGAGCGGTTCATAGACAGCCATCGCCGCTTCCTTCAAACTACGCTGTGCTAGTCCAATCCCAATAAGTAAGCCCTCAACCACTATGCCAAATAGGAGGCTAACCTTATAGCTTAGTAGCATAATGGCCGTCACAACAAACATCGTTGTACCAACTACAGCAAGCGCCATCACCATGCCACGAAATTTCCTCATTCTCCCTTTATTCCATAACTCTGTTTGAGATTGAATGAGCTTTCCAATCCAGCGTACTGGATGAGGCATTTTAGGAGGATCACCCACTATTAAATCAAAAACAAGCCCAATGATACAGGCAATCACCAGTGCCATCATAACGGATTCTCCTCTTTATCTTTTTTATATTTTTGAATGGCCTCACGCATCGTTTCATAAACACCGTGGCCAATGACTTTTCCAAGCATCGTAATCGGCCCAGCATATTGATGGTAGTCACCTTCCTCTGTTGAAGCAATCAACAAGCTATCCGTTGAAGTACCTGTAGCTTGTGTACCCGTTGTTGGATCTGTGATGCCTTCATCAATAAGTGCCTTAACCTTTGCCTCTGTCGTAGAAATCATCGCTTGAAATAATGCTTCATCTGACAATCTCCCATTTATTAGTACCCACGTATTAATAGTTCCCGCATGATACTGCTCCTGACGATGAAAAGCTCGCGTAATATCGACTGCATTGCCAAGACCAGCAGTAATCATGATGACAAGATGAATCCCTTCATATGTAAACTCACGGACTGTCGCATACCGAGCATAGACTGCCGTCATCATCGCCACCGTCTTGTCAATGGGAAAGCCCTCAGACTGTAAAAACCGTTGCAATTCTAGCTGTGGTTTTCGTTCATCATACGTATAGGGCACCGAACGATTAATTAAATGAGTAAAAAAGCCAAAGCCCGGATTATGTACTGCTGAGGATACGACCTTCATTGGTGAATCTGTTTGGATAGCCACATACTGGTCGGAAATATGAATATCCTCCTTGCGAAGTACTGGCATGATTTCTCCTCCTATTCTATGTGTTGGGCATTGTTAACGAAAATAAAAAAACAAATTCTTACAAAGAAGAATTTGTACTGTTTATACTTAAATTAATCATCTTTCCCCAATTTAATCCTTTTGAATTTTCGCACAGCATCGCAACTTCATAATACTCAAATTATTTATTTTTTTGAAATTGTATCATAAATTCGCAGGTTATCACAATTCAATTTCGAGATATTCCGTTATTGTCTTTGTTTTAAAGTTTTAAAACGAATAACGGATCCCGCAATAATAAATACCCAACCAATACCGATATAGACAATTTTCATTGTTTTAGTCGAGGACGGTAAAATATCCATGATCGTTAAACAAACAAATAGTATGCCAATCATTGATAGAAACATACCAATCGATAATTTTTTCAAAAGAAAAACCTCCAATCTTGTACGCCCTCGATTTTACCGTATTCTCGCCAAAAAGAAAACACTAATCCGTTTCAAGGATTAGCGTTTGTCCCGCATTAACGGGCCGTATTTTTTCTGTATTGAAAATGAATCCTCAAATACATGACCTCTATCCATGAATCAAGCGACGTTTAACTGCCCGTAAATGCCCGATTGGTGAACACTAATAATCAGTGGGGATAAAGTATTCCCCACTGATTAAAGTTTCACTTTATCCCGCATTAACGGGCCGTATTTTTTCTGTATTGAAAATGAATCCTCAAATACATGACCTCTATCCATGAATCAAGCGACGTTTAACTGCCCGTAA
>NZ_JBNNSS010000009.1:0-11911 GCF_050277945.1 Lysinibacillus sp. NPDC097214 | reverse complement strand
TAAATGCCCGATTGGTGAACACTAATTAACCAGTGAGGATAAAGAACTCCCCACTGATTAAGGTTTCACTATCTATCCTCACACTCTCGCATGTGCAAAAAATTCCTCATAAAGTGCTTGTAAAATTTGGTTTTCAAACTCTTGTAGCACTCCGAATACTAGACTAACTTCAGATGAACCTTGATTAATCATCTCTATATTTGCACCTGTTTTAGAAATCGCAGTTGCAGCACGGGCCGCTAGACCTGTGTTATTACGCATGCCTTCGCCTACTATAACAATCATCGAGAAACCATGACGCATTTGCACATCATCTGCATGTAACTCATTTTTCACACGAGAAAGAATTCGTTCTTCATTATCTAGTGTAATTTGATTTGAACGCATAATGACAGAAATATCGTCTAAACCAGACGGTGTGTGTTCATATGAAATATTTTCATCTTCTAAAATTTGAAGAAGCTTACGTCCAAAGCCGACTTCACGATTCATCAAATATTTTGACACATATAAAGTTGAAAAGCCACTGTCTGCCGAGATACCTGTAACTGGACGTCCTGTAACAGAGCGTCTTGGAACGATACGAGTACCTGGGGCTGATGGATTATTTGTATTTTTTATGTTAACGGGCACCCCAATCTTGTAGACAGGCATTAACGCTTCATCATGGAAAACCGAAAAGCCTGCATAGGATAATTCGCGCATTTCGCGATACGTAATTTCTTTAATTTCCACTGGATCATTCACAACTTTCGGATTCGCGGAGAACACACAGTCCACATCCGTAAAGTTTTCATAAAGCTCTGCTTCAACAGCAGCTGCTAAAATAGAGCCTGTAATATCAGAGCCACCGCGATCAAATGTACGCAGTATGCCCGCTTTAGTGTAACCGAAGAAACCTGGGAATACAATAATTTCCTTAGTATATTTTAGAGGTGCTAAATTAGCATAAGCCTCTGGTAATGCACACGTGCGTTCAGGTAAATCATTGACTACCAAACCTTCTTTTGGACTTACGTAGCGCGCAGGCATACCGATGGAATTAAAATAAGCAGCGATTAGCTTCGCATTATTGTCTTCCCCTGCCGCTTTGATGCTATCAATAAATAATTCCTCATTCGATTTATCACCTTGTACACGTTCACGTAAATCTTCAGCGATCACATCACAAATTGTATAATCTAACTCCAAACCATCCGCAATCGCCATAAAGCGATTTACAACGATTTGCAATTCTTTCTCAATATCTTCATTTTTTAATACTGCCATTGCTAAGTTAATTAATAAATCAGTTACCTTTATATCATCACCAGAACGCTTCCCAGGTGCAGAAACGGCTACGATTTTACGTGCCGGATTAGATTTTACAATGTTTGCTACTTTTTGAATTTGTTCTGCACTTGCTACAGATGTTCCACCAAATTTACATACGATCATAACCATCAAATCCTAACTTTTTAAATTAAATGTATTCCTCCAAAAAACAATTGATTGTACACAGTGTACAAATTATCTGTCTCTACGTCAATACAATTTAAAAGATTCACGCAATTTACCATCGATAGAAAATGGACAATTTTCACACTGTTTGATTTATTATACGGATTTCGTATGAAATAGTTAAGGTTTTTGCAAATTTTTTTCGTAAAATCCCAATATTCGTACAAATATTTGTCTGAACTAGCTGAAATCATCTAATTTATAGAATTTTCAATGGTATATCTGACGTGTCAAAACAAACCACGTCTTTACGAATTTTTATGGATATCAAGATGAACAATATTGATTTTATAAAGGTGTATCACTTCAACAGCAGGATGTTGATTTATTACAACGACAGGTCGAAACTCTTCAAACATGGCTTTCCAATCAGATTAGCCAATCTTGGTTTCATACCCTTTCTCTCTAAGTGTCGTAATAAAAACCAAGTGACGTAATGTACTTAATTAAGAACACTTTTGTCATACTGATATTTAACATTTGTAACAAAGTTTTTTGCAGCAAACTTGATTGAATTGTAGTGACTTTCTTCTATATTAATTGAAGAAAACGCTTTCTCCATTATGATATGCTGAAAAAATTGTGATGTTTGTGCTATTTCATTCCAATATTTTAGGGAGTTAAGGAGATATTTTCACAATTTTCTTTTTTCGTGTTTAATCACGGTCTTTTCTTCTATTGGCAATCTCAACAAACAAAGTTAATAATTATGTAACTACTGGCAGGCGCAGCAAGGGCATCAGAGCATTTTAAAATAATGCCGGTATAACAGTAGTTCAAAGTCCTACAACGAAAACAAACTAGTGATGGAAAAACGTTACTATGTCTCAATCAACACAACAAATAGTAAAACACTTAGTTATTCTAACGGTAATTTTACTGGTAAAATTAAGATATAAAATAATAATTTTTGAATATAACAGTGAATAATCAATTTTTGAGGAAAAGTAAAGGGGGATTATATGAGTACCCGTAAACTTCATATTTGGCAACCAATAACCTGTTTAGAAAGGTCTCAAATCGTAAATGCTACATTCAATTATACTGATTTGGGTTTATGTTTAACATTAATTGATATAAATGGTTCTGAGGTTGATATTATTTATGATAAAATGTCTGAAATTCAAGATTATGTTTGGTCTTTTCGATATACCGGAGAAATCCCTAGGTCTGATTTAGTGCCACTTGTCAATGATGCAATTGAACAAGAGTCATCTATTGAAGGTTCTGCAGAGTGGTTTTATAAAATGAGCCATTCTGATTATATTGAATGGTTTGATCAATTACCTTGGTTAGGCAGTAAAGAAATTCCTAACGTAGAGCATCACATTTATTGTTACAATGATGGAATTTTTGAAGTGATTAGTGATTATGAACCTCGTTTCGTTATTAGGACTAAAACTTAAATAAAGATTTTAGGTGACAAGCATCCAATTTGGGTGATGTCGGTATTAAGGAGTACTATTGAAACTATGCGTTTACTAGAGTGGGAACCTAATGAAAAAAATGGTGTCATTCTATTTTCTCTTGGACCTGAGCAGTTCTTCAGCTGACCCGATCAGTTTTTCGGCTAACCTGATCACTTTTCTTGTGGACCCGATCAGTTCCTTGGCTAACCTGATCACTTTTCCCTTGGACCCGATTAGTTCTCTCTTTACCTGTGCAGTTTTTGGTTTATAGTTTTACATTCACTTTGATACACTACATGAAATGCAAGATATAGCAAAAAGGCCCTAACATATTAATATGCTAGGGCCTTTTATATGTTTAAATCACGCCAATTACATTTAAAAATACAATAATAATTGCAATCGGTGCTATATAGCGAAGTAAGAATAACCATAATACAAATAATTTATAGCCTTTATTTTTACTTACACCCAGTTCTTTCATTAATACATCTTTCTTCATTTTGAACGGTACGAAGATCGCAACTAATAATACACCGAGTGGCATAAGAATATTACTTACTGTATAGTCTGCTAAATCAAAGATTGTTTTTCCAAATAATTGCACATCGCTTAATACGCCAAATGATAGCGCCGATGGAATCCCTACAACAAAGATTAGTAATCCTACAATCAATGCCATTTTTTCGCGTTTCCCTTTACCTTTTGTCGTTAAAGAGGCCACGCTAATTTCCAGCATGGAAATGGCTGATGTTATCGTTGCAAAGAAAAATAGTAACAAGAAAATAATGAAGAACACTTTTCCAAATGCCATTTTACTGAAAATCGCTGGCAAGACTATAAATAATAGACCCGGTCCTTGAGATGGTTCCATTCCAAATGCGAAGACTACCGGGAAAATAGCAAGCCCTGCAAGCAATGTAATGACAAGCGTTAAACCGACGATAGAAAATGCGGAACGTGGTAAACTTTCTTCTTTCGGTAAGTATGAACTATACGTAACCATTACGCCTACACCGACAGATAACGAGAAGAACGATTGCCCCATCGCATATAAAATAACTTCAGATGTTACATTTGAGAAATCCGGCTGCAAGAAGAAGCGAACCCCTTCTCCTGCCCCATCTAATGTAAGAGCACGAATAATTAATACAAAGAATAAAACAAATAGTGCTGGCATGAAATACTTATTTACTTTTTCAACACCGTTTTGTACACCTTTACTTACGATAAAAATAGTCATAAGAATAAATAATAGCTGTGATCCAACCGCTAAAAATGGATTGGAAATGATTTCACCAAATGTTGCTTCGTACGCACCATTTCCTTCCCATAGTCTACCTGTAATTGCATTCCATAAATATAATAAAATCCATCCTCCTACAACACTGTAGAATGAAAGCAATATGAAACATGTGGCAATCCCTAATTTTCCGACCCAGGGCCATAGCGTCTTTGGAGCAATAGTTCTATATGCTTCAACAGCCTCTTTTTGTGTACTTCTTCCAACGACAAATTCAGCCAATAATAACGGTAAACCAATTAATAAGGTAAAACCGATGAAAATAAGGAAGAACGCACCGCCACCTCCAATACCGGCCATATACGGGAACTTCCAAATCGCACCAAGACCTATCGCTGAGCCTGCTGCAGCTAAAATGAAACCTAATTTCGATGTCCATTGCTGTGAATTCATCTCTTTATCTCCTCTCATCTTCTATTTCTTTATTTATGACAATTCGGTTTTTATTCATATTGGTCAATCGTGACTCCTTTCTCCTACAATCACTTCCTTCAAAGCTAGGGAAGAAAAAATATCGCGGTACCATCATAGTTGTGAAAAATACCAAGAAACTATTCAAAAAAAATGTCCCTACGCAAATACGTAGGGACGATATAATATCGCGGTACCACCCTAGTTATGAAGATACAACTAGAATAAAACCTTAATCAATTATGCCTCGGCATAATTGCGTCCGCAATTGGCTTTGTGCCTGCACAAAGAACTCCTCTCCGATTCCGTGACATCCGCCGGAGGCTTTAACTTCTTTTAGCAGGTGTTTGAACACCAGCTAAAAGAAGTTAAAAAACGTCCCTACGAAAATACGTAGGGACGATGTAATATCGCGGTACCACCCTAGTTATGAAGATACAACTAGAATAAAACCTTAATAAAAAAACGCCCCTACGTAAATACGTAGGGACGATATAATATCGCGGTACCACCCTAGTTATGAAAATACAACAAGAATACGCCCAAAATAAAAAACGTCCCTACGTAAGCACGTAGGGACGATATATATCGCGGTACCACCCTAGTTGTGAAAAAATTCTTCACCACTTTATTTGATAACGGTATTCACTACCGTCTTCCACTTCCTCACAACATGTGTGATTTATGAAAGATGCTCCAGGTCGAAATTCATGATCATCTATACACTGATTCGCACCAACCATCAGCTCTCTGAAAAAGGGAGATTATCACTACTTTATCCTATCATTGCCCAACTATTAATTTTCCGAATTGATATTATCATTTTTATCACACATAAAAAAAAGAGTCAATAATTTTTTGAATTTTTATGTATTTTCCACTTATTTTTTGCTATAAAAATTCGAAATATGACTTTTGAATGAATTCAATTACATTACTTATGGTTAATTTTACATTAAAATACAGGTTTACTTTTTAACTATTGTCAATTAACCTTTTCACTGCATTAACTACGACTTCTGGTTCATCATTTTGTATGTAATGGGTACTATTTTTAGCTATTATAAATTCACCAGTAGAAGATATTTGAAGAATCTCTTTCTGCATTTTATTCCATAGCCCTTGTGATTCTTCTGAATAATGAACTTTTTTTCCTGCTGATATAATAATTAAAGGGACACTTATTTCCCTTCTTGAATTCTTTAGCTGTTTCAAGCTTTCCATAAATTCATCATATGTACCTTCATAAACAAATTGTTTGTTGTAAGCATCTTGAAACTCCTTAGACATTGTTGGCAAAAACCTTTCTTTATAATCTTCGGGTGTAGAGTCAACTAGCACTAGCCCCGCAACCTCTTGAGGATATTCTGAAGTATATATGCGTGCATTTACCCCACCAAAAGAATGTCCTACCAAGATGTAAGGTGGCCTAATATTCAATCGAATAAGGGCTTCTTTCAACTCTTTTACCATATATGTACTTGTTCTAGGATTCGGGCTTTTTTCGCTTTTTCCTAATCCAGCCCTATCATAAACGAGTACATCTGTAAGCACAGAAATTTCAGACACAATATGCTTCCACGTTTTAGAATAGTCTCCATATCCGGCATCCATTATAACAGTTGGTGTATTCTTTTTATCTCCATAAAATTTTACAAATAATTTAAAACCATTAAGTTGAACAAATGTTTCCTTCATTGTTTGAGCTATCATCTTTGTATCCCTCATTCTATCCCCCTATGCAAAAACACTAGCAATATTCTCCACCTTTTTTAAATAACCTCCCCCTCTGTTTAATGAAAAATCCTGAAGGTAGACTTTTACCGAAAATATTCTTATTCCAAAATCCCAGTTTTTTCTGAATAACAACTCTTTCTAGTAATAGAATTCCGTTATAAACCAGTTTCAAAAACACCTAAATAAGTAAGTTTATTGTACAGTTTATTTACATCTGATATTTCTAATTCTGGATCCATATAATAGAACATTGAATTAATACTTTCAAAACCTTTTTCTATACTAGTATCCTGTATTTCAATCCCTATGTCAGATGAAACTGATAACTCCCCCAAAAACTCTGTTATATTTCTCAACTCTTCTGTTCTACAAACACCTATTAAATCCTCATCATATCTCCTCTCACCAATATCATTACAAAATTGACATACATTATAATCAGGGTCATCAATATCTATAGCTTGATCACTGTAATCCAATTCAAAGTATTTTTCAAAAACATAAGTATCATCACGGTTAATACCCACCCATATATGAACTTTAGACATGTGCATTTTAATACAACCCGCTTTCTATTACTTTAATCTCAAATGTACTATTTAAACTTTCATCGTGCCGCTTAGCTAATATTTTATCTCAAATACCCCTACTTTTCCAAATGTTACCTCGGCAACTTTTGAATTCATCTTATCAATACCAGAAAAGATAAAACGGCCTGAGCCCTCTAGAATTCAAGACTCAAGCCGCTGTATTTTTAGTATTTCCAATAACTATTTGACAGGGTATGTTTCATTAAGCCCAATTGTCTAGTATGATAGGTGCAATTTAAATTGGGTATAATCCACATTATCCGTTTCTAATATCCTACTTGATTTTAGATTTTTTGATCTTCCACCTTAACTTTTCGACATCCATTTGATTTAGTTTCAATTGTTTTGAGTAAATGAATATATCTTCGTTAACATACTCAAATCGAAATGTGGTTGTTGGTACAATATTTTTACTTTCATGTTAGTAAATTATATAAAGTGTTTTTAACTGAAAAAGACATTCCTTATTTCTCTTCAGGTTTGAAGGAAATCATCATCGATTTTGTCTCAAATGGGATATACACTATACAGTCCGACGACAAAAAGCTTACAGTCCCACGTGAAATGGCTGTCAGATATTTTGCTGCTGCCTTTCTTGAGGTGATTATTTGGTGGTTAGAAAACTATATGCCTTATTCACCAAAATTTATGGCTAATCAACTAATGCGCATTACAATGATGGGCCCTTATGTTGACAATCCTTTTGGAAAATAAAGTGATTTTCCAGTTGTAAACTTTTCATGAAATACCATCCTTCCTTTTTATTTTTGCCCTGTAAATGTTAGCTAGTATCTACCATTTAAGTTATTCAACGGTGTTGGCTAGCAGAAAAAGAGGAAATAAAAGATTATACAATTAATAACAAGACGAGAAATTTGAAGCATTCAACATACCACTTTCGATTTTTCTAGACGGATATTGAAAATGACCGTGAAGCCATATCGATTTTCCCAAACGAAAACGATACATTTATACAAACTAGAGATGAAATAAAGGCAATGATTTGTTTTTTATAACTAGCAGAATACTCGATGTTAAACGGAGAACTCTATCATAAGTAAGTGAATTTTTATTGAACTTACTGAGCAGTTCTGTCCAATTATGAGTAATAACAATAAGGGGGAAACTAATATGACAAAGAAAAATAAAGAGTTGTTACTAGAACAACGTGAGGAATTACTCAGAACTTTGAAAGCCCGTTTTGAGAAAAATATGAATCGCCATAAAGGGCTTGAATGGACTGAAGTACAAGCTAAGCTCGAAGCTAATACTGAAAAACTGTGGTCGCTTAATGAAATGGAAAGAACTGGCGGCGAACCGGATGTTGTTGGCCATGATGAAAAGAAGGGCGAATACATTTTTTATGATTGTTCAGCGGAAAGTCCTAAAGGTCGCAGAAGTGTTTGTTACGACCGGGAAGCACTGGAGTCAAGGAAAAAGCATAAACCAGAAAATAACGCTATCGATATGGCAACTGCCATGGGCATTGAACTATTAACGGAAGAACAATACCGGGAGCTGCAGAAACTTGAAAATTTCGATATGAAAACTTCAAGCTGGGTGCAAACACCTGCTAATATTAGAAAACTCGGCGGCGCCATCTTTTGTGATTATCGCTACGACACTGTTTTTGTGTACCACAATGGTGCAGATTCTTACTATGCTGCAAGGAGCTTCCGCGGCTCGCTAAGGGTCTAAATTATTGTTCTCATATCCAGGTTAATATCGTTCATTTAATCAAACTTACTATAAAGTTACACCCAACTCTACAGGAGGTACCTCCTCTATCGAGCAAAGAATAACATTAGGACTAGCCAAAATTGGTGAGTCCTAATGTTTCTCTGCTTGTTCGGGAAATGAAGGTCTAATTTGACATGAAACATGGATCCATATTATAAGTGCTATTTCGTATTGGTATCCTCCAAAATAGCTATATATAATAGAGAATTTCAAATGATTTTGAAATTCTCTTTTTACAAGATTTAATAATACACAGAAAGCATAGACCCCTACCATCCTAACTGTGTTTTATTTTCCTCTCCTCAATTATTTAACCTTTTACGATTGTTCTTTGAGCCTTTTTAATGATTCTCTCAGTCGCTTTAGTTGGTGATGCTTTTTGCCATTCATCACAAAGATTTTTAACCCACTCTGGTTGAGTTTTACTAGCATCATTTAACCAATTACCGACAGAATCTTGAACATACTTTGACGGATCTGATTTAAGTAAATGTAGAATAGGAAGTGCAATTTGCGGTTCTTCCTTTAATTTTTCAATATGCTTTGTCCATACCCCGCGAGGACGGATTGATTCTAAACTGAACCTACGAATGTTTTCATCTTCACTTTTCGCCCATTCCGTTAACAAATCTACACTACTCTCAATATTCGCTGAAAGGTTCTCCCTAATTGACATCCAAGCAATTTCTCGGACACCAAAATGATGATCTGCTGCGAAAGAATGGATATACAACAATTTCTCTTCTAAGGAATAACCGTTGTTTTTATTCATAAACGCTGCCCAACATCGGACACTATCAGATACATGAGTTGAACATATTTTGATTAGCTCCTCTTTTTTGGTATCACTTTCATCCATCATGACTGTATCTAATAAACTTCCTAGTAAACGTATAGCCTTCATTCCCGTTTCAACTTTTTGTTTCTCTATCTCCGTTAGTATAAATTCTAACTTTTCTTCTAGCCCTATTGACGGTAGAACATTTTTTACTAAAGTAATATGGTGAACAGCTTGCCATTCCGTTAAATTTACACTCTCTATGGTCCCTTGATTCAACAACATTAAAACATCAGTAGGGATATCGCTAGCCTTTCTTGCTCCCTTTCTATTTAAAACATCTTCCGTTACAACCATTAAACACCCTCCTCTAATTGTGAAACATGAAATTCGACTTGATGAAATGAATAAATGTCTATTTTTATATTATTTTTTCTTACAAATTATTTCCACTATTCCCTCTAATCAATTTTCCTCGACATAAATGTGAATCGATATTGATATCGAGTGGCTTCATAGAGTCACCTATGATACGATTACCAAATAAACAACTTCATTTGTTTTTTATGTACGTTAGTGAAATCAAGTGAACAACAACTTAAAAGGATGATAATCAATTGAGTAACGAACAAAATAACAGTAAATTTATATACACATATGTACATCATGTTGATGAGTACGATTTGTGCAGAATGGAGATGCGTTCATTTTTTAATTTTGATTCCCAATCAAACTATATAATAAGCCCTATTAAAATTGATCCAAGCCGTAGCCCTTTTATGCAGGACAGACTTGAAGTGCTATATGAGGATAACAGCATAGAGAACATCAAGACATTGGTGAAGGATTTAAAAGTAAAGGAAGCAACTTATAAAATAGTTTGTTTAAATAGTATGGATATAGGTGAAGAGAAGAAAATTCATCTGCCGGAGCGTAGATTGATAGAACGCGAGGTAGGGCTGTGCATGGATGGCGAACCAGACCTAAATGAGCCTGAAATTGTATTTGGTCTTATTTTAATAGATGGAATTTGGTATTTTGGAAAGCATATGAAGAGTGAATCCATTTGGCATAATCATTTACACAAACCACACAGTTATTCAACGGCACTTAGTACTAGAGTAGCTCGTACTGTTGCAAATATCGCAGTTCCCCAGCCTCAAAATATTCGTGCGATCGACCCTTGTTGTGGTATAGGGACGGTAGTAATTGAAGCCCTTTCTATGGGAATTAATATTGAAGGGCGAGATATTAATTACAATGTTTGTCAAGGTTCCAGAAAAAACATCACTTATTTTGGGTTAACAGGCAATATTACATTAGGTCCAATCTCCGAGGTTATGGAACATTATGATGTCGCTATAATTGATTTACCTTATAACTTATTTACGCATACATCAGCCGAAGATCAATATGATATTATAAAACATGCTCGACGCATTGCCGATAAGGTAGTTGTCGTTACGATTGAAACAATTGATGACATGATAGAGGATGCAGGTTTTGTTATAGCAGATCGATGTGTTGCTAAAAAGCAATCGTTTTTACGTCAAATTTTATTATGTGAATAAAAACGATTATATTTGCTAATTCAGAAAAAATTCCCATCAGCTTCCGATCATCTCTAAAGAAACAGTTACATAAAACAGACAACTATTTAGTTATCTGTTTTTCGCCTGTTGAATTTTATATTCTTGTGAAGCTTATATAATTCTGTATTTATTTGTTCTAATTGAATAAATACTTATCTGCGTGTTATAATTCATATTGAAGATGTATATAAAATATATAAGACCATTTAGTTTTGTAGCACCAAATGGTCTTCGTAACAAGACGAATCGCTTCAAAGGCGATTTGCAAAATGATCAAGTAAACCGACTCACATGCTTGGGAGGCAAGGGCGGTTTACTTTTTTTGTGTAAATGTAAACGACAATGCAATTACTGAAACTATAAGCGATGAAAAACTTATAGCAACCATAATTGCTTCAAAAATAGTCATGGCTTATCTTAAGTAAAGTGTATATAACAAGTAATAAACCCTATAAAATCAACTTCATTTTTTATTATATACTTTTAAACATCTAATACGTAATTGAAAAAACTCTACTGCCGATTCAGCCTTAAAAGCCATCCTCTTTTAATAACCATGGGGGATGATTTTTTTATTATCGTATCCCATTCTTGAAGAGATAAGATTTGAACTAACTCTTGTTAGTAATAAGAAAAAGCTATCCGCAAAGAGATAGCTTTTCTTCAACTAAATCAATTGTTTTTTTGCTCCTTGTTCAACTAAGGCCCCCCGTTAGTTTAATAAGAACAGCGACGCTTCTTCAACAATCGCGCCCAATCGTATTATAAGGTCAGCCAGAAAATATTTCTGGTTGACCATTTTTTATATCGATATATGATAACGGTAGCCGGGGTAGAACGTTCGCGCCCGT
>NZ_JBNNSS010000008.1:0-193492 GCF_050277945.1 Lysinibacillus sp. NPDC097214 | reverse complement strand
TCAAAGGAGCAAGCTCCTTCTCTGTTCGCTCGACTTGCATGTATTAGGCACGCCGCCAGCGTTCGTCCTGAGCCAGGATCAAACTCTCCATAAAAGAAATTTGATTAGCTCAAATTGTTTTGCTGGCATCATGTTTGATGTCCAAAATTTTGTTTTGTTCACTAACTCAAGGTTAGCTACTAAAAACTTTATTGATTACGTTTTGCATGTTCAGTTTTCAAGGTTCATTTTTTAATTTACTGCGTCACCTCTTGGCGACTTATACATAATAACATCGATTATTCATGAAAGTCAACACTAAATCATAAGTTTTTTTAAGAAGCTCATTTTTTCGTTTAAAAATATAGAAACGAGGTTGTTATGATGATTCGTAAAACGTTGATTTCACTGATTTTCATCGTAATATTGTTTGTCTTTATAAAGCCGATAAATTCTACTATGATTTCTGTATTCAACATCGCCGATGCTCCAGCAGTTGTAACAAAAGGACATTACGGCACATCACTTGTTGTCGAAATTTCTTTCTCTGATGAAACCTTGTTGGATTGGCTTAAAACTGTAAAAGAACCTTATCCGCTTCTTTTATTAGATGCCGCTTGGATTAAACGTTCACCTGAGCACATAAAAGTCATTCAAGAACGAAAACTACCCACAGGATTATTAGGACCTGAGGATTCAGTGGATAAGCCAATTGATCTTTCCGTCGTTCAAAAAGATATTACTATTTACGAAAAGCATTTACAAGAAACCCCACTTTGGTTTGCAACACGAAATCACCAATATTCGCAGGATTTACAAAATAACTTATTTCAACAGCAGATGAATATACTTTCTCCCTCCCTAATCTGGAAAGGTGAAAAGAAAATTCAATTACAAAAGGGAGATTTTATTTTTATATCTTTACACCAAAATAATAAAATCTCGTTTAAGGAGTTCAATACATTCCTACAACAAAATAAATTTATGTCGATTGAGGAAAATATATTCGGCTATAAAGTTCAAACTAAAAAATCACCATAAAGCGAAACTTTAATCAGTGGGGTTTTCTTCACCCCCCACTGACTATTAGTCTTCACCAATCGGACGGGCAGTTGATCTCCCTCCTATCTTCTTTACTTTCAGTAATTACTGACCGTTATAGCGGATAACAAAGAAGTTGCCTCCACGATTTATGGAGGCAACTTCTTTGTTTATTATTATGCGTTTTTAGCTTGTTCACGACGTGCTTTACGGCGTGCCTCTAATTTTTGACGATCTTCTTCGGATTTTGCATTATATTTTGGTAATACTAATAATTGATAAGCATTTACAGCGAGTAGAGGGAAAAGTAACATTGCAACATACTCATTAATATTTTCATCGCGACCCATTAATGCAATTGTCCATTCTAGTGTAGTAACAACAATCATAAAAAATAATGCCGAAATGAAAACATGTTTTTTTCCTGTTAATTTTACTTTTTGAATAGCCGTTGCTATAGCACTGAATATTAATAAAATTAACAAACCACTATAGAATACCCAGCTTTGACCTTCTTTTACATCTGGTATAAAGCGGAAGAATATAATATCAAAAATAGTAATAACAATTAATACTAGCTGTATCCAATTCCATAATGTAAGTGTTCTAAAAATGTTAACCCCTACTTGATGAAGCGTTAAATAAGCAAAAAAACCTGCTTGTGCAATAACACTCATTGTAAATCCTAAGAAAACCATCCATAAAAGTCCGGCCAAAAATTCTCCCCATTGACCGTTTGCAATATATGGTTGGAAGAAGTCCCATCGAATAAATAAACTGCAAATTCCGTTGACTGCGCCACCAACGAGCATTGCAAAAAAGAAAAACTTAGCCCAATTTCGTATCGTCACAACTAAAAGTCCCCCAATTTCTTATGTATATCTGTACTTATTTTAACAATGCATTGTTAAAAAAGCTATTTCTCATCCTAACCAATACATAAAGTCATCATAAATGTGAACAATAATTGAAAGAGTCTATCTATAGAAAGGACTGATTTTGATGCGAAAATTCTTCTTACTACTAATTCTAATGCTGTTTCTTTCTGCCTGTTCACAAGAAAAAGCCTCTACCATGTCCTATGAAGAAATAAAAAAAATAATGATCGACTCTTTACAAACCGAGGATGGTAAAAAGGCGCTGCGAAAGCTTTTAGAGGAACCAAGTTTCCGTGAATTATTGGTTTTGGAGCATGATGAAGTGAAGAAGGCTACTGAGGCTACCTTGCTTTCCAAAGAAGCAGAAGACTTTTGGAAGAAAACTTTCGAAGATCCAAAGTTTAAAGAAACTGTAGCTAAAAGTATGCAAAAGCAACAACAGGATATTATGAAGGAATTAATAAAAGACCCCACTTTCCAAAAAGATATGGAGGCTTTCTTTGGCCAGCCAGATATGCAAAAGCAGTTAGAGACTATTCTAAAATCCTCCAATATGAGAAAACAAATGGAGGAAGTCGTCAAGGAAACGATTGAAAGTCCGCTTATGCAAACAAAATGGCAGGAGCTTATTAGGAAGAGCGGTGGCGAGACAGGTAAGGCTGGCGGCGGCGGTAAAAAAGAAGCTGGCGGCGGTGGTGAAGGTAATGAGCAAAAAGGCACTCAGTAACCCACTTAAATGTAAAAACGGATTTCCTCCATTGTTTGAGGAAATCCGTTTTCATTATTTATTTAATTTATTGATGACGTTCGTCGCGATGTCTAAATAGATTTGTCCAGTTGTGTGCTTTTCAGCATAAACAGAAGGTGCAAAATCTTCTTCTGACCAGTCAGGTTGACCAAGAGGAATTTGACCAAGTAGCTCTGTACGTAGCTCTTCTGCTAACTTCGGACCTCCACCTTGACCGAATACGAATTCACGGTCACCTGATTTTGATTCATACCATGCCATGTTTTCAATAACGCCTAAAATTTCATGGTCTGTTTGTAAAGCCATTGCACCTGCACGAGCTGCAACGAATGCTGCCGTTGGATGAGGTGTTGTTACAACAATCTCTTTTGATGAAGGAAGCATTTGGTGAATATCTAATGCAACGTCACCTGTACCTGGTGGTAAATCCAATAGTAGATAGTCTAGCTCGCCCCATTCTACATCACGGAAGAACTGATCTAACACTTTACCTAACATAGGTCCACGCCATACAATCGGTGCGTTATTTTCAACAAAGAAGCCCATTGAAATCATTTTCACGCCTAAACGATCAACAGGGAAAATTCGATTGTCTACCACTTTAGGCATATCTGTAACACCCATCATATCAGGCACACTGAACCCATAAATATCAGCATCAATTAAGCCAACCTTCTTACCTAGACGAGCTAATGCAACAGCTAAGTTAACTGATACTGTAGATTTCCCCACTCCGCCTTTACCAGAGGCAATTGAAATAACTTGTACTGTGCTAAGCGGAGATAAAATATCTTGTGCCTCAGCTTCAGTTGCTACGCCACGGAAGCTTTGTAGCTTCTCTGCTGACAGCTCTTCGAAACGAATTCCAACTGTATTTGCTCCCGCTTCTTTCAAAACTTCAACAATTTTCATTTGTAGCTGTAATTGTTCAGGTGTATTTGTTTTAGCAATCGCAATTTTCACACTGACATGATTCTTCTCTTCTTTTATTGTTACGTTTGTAATACCGTCTGTTTCTGCGAAAGATTTATGTAAAAATGGATCTTGTAGTTGTCCTAGTATTTCTCGTACTTGTTGTTCAGTAATCACGACGAACACTCCCCTTATATTATCTCAATGTTAGTATATCATAATGATTTGATTTACGTTGTGATGTTGCTCTATTCAATTTTAGCTAATAAATACTCTTCTATACCTTCAACAATGGCATCTCCCATTTTTTCTTGGTATTTCTTATCTGTTAATAGTGCACGTTCCTCATCATTACTTATAAATCCTGTTTCTACTAGTGCAGCAGGTACTTCAGCTTTTTTCAGTAAATATATTTGTTTTATAGACATTGCTTCTCGGTCAGTATTTTTCAAATTAGTGCGTATGGAATCTTGAATGCTCTTTGCTAAAAATTCACTTTCAGCATGTCCTTCTTGATGATAAAACACCTGCGCTCCACGCCATTTTGTTTCAGGAATGGCATTTGCATGAATTGTAAGAAAAATATCCGGTTTTTCTTTTTCTACTATGTCTTTTCTTAAAAAGATATCCTGCTTTTTTCGTTCTCTCAATGTTCCAAACTTTTCTGAGGACGCATGCTCATCGATTACATCTCCATCTTTTGTTCGTGTCATTACGACCGTTGCGCCTTTTTTCTTTAATTGCTTCTCAACATGCTGAGCAATTGCAAGTGTAATATCCTTTTCAATTACTTCGCCCTTCGAAGCACCTCCATCTATACCTCCGTGTCCCGCATCAATGACAATTTTCATGCCACCAAGTGGGTCCGGTAAGAAGAAGTTACGGTTCGAAGCATTCGTTTCATATGCCACTACCACTATACTCATTAGCATAATTACTCCTAGTGCAAGCCAGCGCTTCACCCATATCCACCACCCTTTTGTATTTAGTGTACGAAGTTAGTGATTGAACTATGCTAGAAAGTAAAAAAACTCTTTAAGCAATCGGAAAGGAATTCTTAGCCTACTTTCAGCGGATATTTGTGTATCGAAAGAAGGTAAAGTTGAGAGTTTGATTTGAAGTAGAAGATACTTTTTTGGTAATGATAAAACGGCATTAATCCAGTTATACTACAAGGACTAACGCCGTTAATTTTTTATTTTAGTGTGAATTCAGGTTTAAACTTACCTGTATAAGGTTCATGTTCAACAAATACCGTTATATCCTTACCATCTTTATCTTTCCCAGTTCTTAGATACGTGAATTTCTTATTATTTAGCTCGGTAATTTCGAGCACAGCCCCATATTTATTGTCGCCAATTGAAACATGGGCTCTTAATTTATTTCCATCGATTACATTAAAGTATCCATAGTCACCGCGACTTTTACCTGTTTCAGGATTGAAAAATTCATATTTATTCGTATTAGCATCATATTTCGCAATGCTAATAAAATTTGTATTATATTGTGTTACATCATTTTTGTTTGCATCTAATACAACTGTTCCTTGCCAAAGCGTATCAGCTAAGATTTTATCTCCATCCACATCCTTAACAATTGTGCCTGTAGAATTATTTAAAGTTTTAGCGGATTCAGTAAATGTTAGCTTTCTTTCCTTATAAGGGACATGCTCAACGAATACCTCTACATCGTTGCCATTTGAATCTTTACCCATTCTCTTAGACGTAAACATATTATTTTTCACCTTAGTAATTTCTTCAACTACTTGGTAATTTTTTGTTTGTGAAATCAATATCCTATGCTTTCCGTCATGCGTAATAAAGAAAGTCCCTTTATCATCAAGACTTCCAGCTGTATTTGGATCGAAGAATTCATAGCGTCCTGAGTCAGCGTCATATTTAGCAAGGCCCATTAAATTTGAATTCTCTGCTGTTACATCTTTATTATTTTTATCGTAAACTTTTGTGGCTTGCCAGTTTGTACTACTAAGAATATTGGCGTTTGCTTGACCTTCTGTTATTTCACCCTGTCTCTGATCTGCAGTATTCCCTGTTTTTACTTCCTCCGTTTTTTTTACGTCAGTTTTATTCTGACATGCACCAAGAAGTGCCATTGCCGCAAGTGATAATATTAGTAGCTTTTTCATCTATTGACCTCCACTTTCAGAATAAACAACTTAAAAGTAGTATCAGCCATTTCTATATAAATTACACATCACAATGGCTATTAATATGCCAGTCAACAACAGTGCTTCAAGATTTCTTGGAATACTTGAACTTCTAAGTGGTAGAACCTAGCTATAGCATTTTCCAAACAAAAAAACCCTTTCTCGAAAATTCGAGAAAGGGTTTGGAAACGTTGATATAAGTAATATTAACGTTTTGAGAACTGAGGTGCACGACGAGCGCCGCGTAGACCTGGTTTTTTACGTTCTTTCATGCGTGAATCACGAGTAAGTAATCCAGCAGATTTTAATGCAGCACGGAAATCTGGGTCTACTTGAAGTAGAGCACGAGCGATACCGTGACGTACTGCACCAGCTTGACCAGTGTATCCACCACCGTTAACGTTTACGTGGATATCGTAGCTTCCTGTAGTTTCAGTAGCTACTAATGGTTGCTTAATTACTTCACGTAATGCAGCGAATGGTACGTATTCTTCGATTTCACGTTTGTTGATAACAATTTTACCTGTACCTGGTACTAAACGTACGCGAGCTACAGAGCTTTTACGGCGACCAGTGCCGATGTATTGAACTTGTGCCAAAGTAATATCCTCCTCTTAATTTATATTATCCGCGAAGCTCGTATGCTTCTGGTTTTTGTGCAGCATGTGGATGCTCTGTTCCAGTGTAAACGTTAAGTTTAGTGAACATTTTGCGACCTAAAGAGTTTTTAGGAAGCATCCCTTTAATTGCTAATTCGATCATTCTTGTTGGGTACTTGTCTAGCATTTCACCAGCAGTACGAGTTTTTAAACCACCCGCAAATTGAGTATGGTGACGGTAAAGTTTACCCTCTAATTTGTTACCAGTTAAATGGATTTTGTCAGCGTTGATGATGATCACGTGATCACCTGTGTCAACGTTTGGTGTGAATGTTGGTTTATGTTTACCACGTAAGATAGCAGCTACTTCAGAAGCTAAACGTCCAAGAGTTTGGCCTTCTGCATCAACTACTAGCCATTTACGGTCTACTTCGTGACCTTTAGCCATGAATGTTGTACGCATGTATATATCCTCCTAATCGATTCGATTACCGTTATTTTTCATTAAACTACACTATAAGTTTTCGGGGCTTATTTGTGGTGGTAATGAAAATACCATCTGTTATCATATAATGAATGACTTTTAAAGTCAAGCAATTTCAATAAACACCTGGAGAAGTTGTTCAGATTCATTTATTGGTTAAATTAGGGCTTCTTTTAGCCATCATTTTGTAAAATACAAAGATATTTCGCGTCAAGATTTCTATAACATTTGTCAGTTAAAAAGGCTCTTCAACATAACGTGGGTTGATTTCCGTTCCGACTGGGCGCTTTCCTGGGGGCGTCCGATGAGCCGCTTCACTCGCGCAGCTCGCTCCAGGGTCTCATCTGTGACGCTAATCCCCAAGGAGTCGCCCAGTCTCCACTCCAATCAACTTATATAAATTGTATACGTTTTAACAAATGTCACCCCAGATGACGGGTTAATAGAAGACTTTCTCAAGATATAGCCCTTGTGGAGGTGCGGTTTTACCTGCCTTATCACGGTTCATAGATTTAACGACTAACTCCACGCTCTCAATATCACGACGCCCTATACCAACTTCCCAAAGCGTGCCTGCGATAATACGAACCATGTTATATAAGAAGCCATTTCCTTCGATCACCATATGTAGCTCCTCACCATACCATTCAAATTGTAGTGCAGTCACTGTGCGCACCTTATCTTTGACACTTGTATTAGCTGCACAAAAGCATGAAAAATCATGCGTACCGATAATAGCCTTTGCTGCCTCCTGCATTGCCTCAACATTTGGTTTCACACCATTTGTCTCTACAGAGTAATGTCTGCGGAATGGACTTTGTACAGGCTCACATGACCATATATATCGGTACCGCTTTCCTGTTACACTGTAGCGCGCATGGAAATCAGCAGCTACTTCCTCAATCGATAATACTCGAATATCTCTTGGCAGTTGAACATTCAATGCCTTCATGTATTTATCTACTGGAATCGCGAGTGGTGAATCAAAATGCAATGTTTGACCTGTTGCATGCACTCTTGCATCAGTACGTCCACTAGCTGTTACCTTTATCTTTTCCCCTTTATGCATGATGGCTAGAACACGTTCAAGCTCTGCCTGTATTGTGCGCTCTCCAGGCTGTACTTGGTAGCCAGAAAATTGCGTTCCGTCATAACTTATAATTGCTTTTAATCGTCGCATAAAGATTACTCCTTTTAACTTCTATAGAAGAATAGTAATACGGCCATTGCTACTAAGAACATAAGTGCAAATGTATCACTCATATCCCACTTTAGCTTGCGATATCTCGTACGCCCTTCGCCTCCACGGTAGCCTCTTACTTCCATAGCTGTTGCTAAATCCTCAGCTCGTTTAAAAGCACTTACAAAGAGAGGTACCAGTAATGGCACAACCGCTTTAATACGATCCTTTATTGGTCCTGAAGATAAATCCGAACCACGTGCCATTTGTGCTTTCATAATTTTATCTGTTTCATCCATTAACGTAGGTATAAAGCGCAATGAAATAGACATCATTAGAGCTAACTCATGTACTGGCACTTTCACCGCTTTTAATGGATTTAGTAGCACTTCAATGCCATCCGTAATGGAAATCGGTGACGTTGTAAGCGTTAAGATAGATGTCATAAACACTAGAACTAGAAAACGTATCGAAATAAATATCCCTTGTCGGATACCCTCTTCATAAATAGTGATAAACTTCCACTCAAATACTAGGGCGCCTTCTTTCGTCATAAATATATGAATTAAGAAGGTAAACGCCATTAAAAAAAGTACTGGCTTTAGACCATTAATTAAAAAATACAAACGAATACGTGACACTAGCACAATGAGTAAGGTAAACGCTAATAGGAAAGCATATGTCACTGTGTTGTTTGCTAAAAAAACAATAATAATGAATGCAAACACAAATATAAGCTTTGATCGTGGATCGAGCTTATGAACTGGGGAATTCCCTGGAAGAAAGCGCCCAAATATCATTTTCTCCATCATGACTGTCCACGCTCCTCTCTTAGAACCCGAGCAATTTCAGTTGCTAGCTCTTCTTCGGTTAAGCAGACCTTCGAGAAGGATTTGTTTATCATTTTTTCGATTTTTTGTTGAAATCGTACGATACGAGGTGGTTCTAAGCGGAAATTCTTTAATGTCTCTGCATCTTTGAAAATTTCTTGAGGTGTGCCACTCAGTACATTTTTCCCTTCATGCATAATGACAATACTATCTGCATAACGAGCTGCGTCCTCCATACTATGCGTAACGAGAATCGTTGTTAGCCCACGTTCCTTGTGTAGCTTATGAAACATATCCATAATCTCTTTCTGACCGCGTGGATCAAGCCCTGCAGTTGGTTCATCTAAAACAATCACTTCAGGTTCCATCGCCAAAACGCCAGCAATTGCTACCCTGCGCATTTGTCCACCCGATAAATCAAAGGGTGATTTTTCAAGTACGTCCCCTGGTAAGCCTACTAACCCTACTAGCTCCTTTGCTCGTGCTTCTGCCTCTTGCTCCGAAACACCGAAGTTCATAGGACCAAACATAATATCCTTTAATACAGTTTCTTCAAACAGCTGATGCTCCGGGAATTGAAACACAATACCAACCTTTTGACGTACAGCCTTTAAATCCTTGGCCTTTTTTCCAGCTACAACAACCCGATCTCCGATATGTACTTCTCCAGAGGTTGGTTTTAGAAGTGCATTAAAATGCTGAAGAATTGTCGATTTACCGGAACCCGTATGTCCGATAATTGCCTGATACGTATGTGAAGGGATTTCAAAATCCACATCAAATAATGCACGTTTTTCAAAAGGTGTACCCTGTGCATAAGCATAGCTTACTTGTTGAAGTTTGATGTCCATAAATCATTCACCAACTCTTCTTCTGTCATATGTTGTCCCATTAATGGAACACCTTCCTTTTGCAATAACTTTGATAACTTCATGGCAAATGGTAAGTCTAACCCAAACTCAACTAGCTTGTCCCCCAGTGTAAAAATTTCAGCAGGTGTACCCTCAGCAAATTTCTTTCCGTCGTTCATAAAGAGAACACGATCTGCAAGCATAGCTTCCTCTAAATCATGCGTAATAGATAAAACCGTTAATCCTGTTTCAGCACGTAAAGTTTGAACTGTTTGTAATACCTCAACACGGCCTTGTGGATCTAGCATAGAAGTAGCTTCATCAAGAATAAGGAGCTTAGGTTTTAACGCGAGTGCGCCTGCAATGGCAACACGCTGCTTTTGCCCACCCGATAAATGATGTGGCTCATGATCTAAAAAATTGTTCATTTTTACTTGTTCGAGTGCACCATGTACACGTTCTACCATCTCTTCAAACGGTACTCCGTTATTTTCAAGAGCAAAAGCAACATCATCCTGCACTGTCGCTCCTACAAATTGATTGTCTGGATTTTGAAAAACCATGCCCATTTGTGAACGGCTTTCCCACAGGTTTTCTTCACTCAATGGTTGACGTAAAATACGTACATCACCTTGCTGTGGGTAAAGCAATCCATTCATAAGCTTTGCGATAGTGGATTTACCAGAACCGTTATGGCCAACAATGGCAATCCATTCGCCTTCCTGTACCGCAAAGCTTACATTCTCGACAGCATTGCGACTTTCTTTTTCTTCTGGTGTATATGAAAATGTCACATTATTTAATGATAAAATTTCTGGCATTTCTAGAACTCCTCTCTACATGCTCAGCTCTACTAACTAACTTACACTTTTTTATGTATGAATTCTACTACAATCATTATGTCGATAAAAGAAAAGTGCTAAAATCACTTTCCATTCTTTTGTCTGTCCCATATAAGGCTAACTATAATTTATAGACTATCTTTTAAGAATACATCATATATTGGAACGAGCCACCCTAAACGTCCCGGCGACTACCAAATCAGCCTATAAAAAAAAGCACCACTAAATTGGCGCTATCTCTTACTTCCCTAAAAAATAAAAAAGCGCGCACCTCATTCGATAGAAATGCGCTAGTCGTTACATTTTCAAGAAACACGGGTGCTCAAGCCCTTGTTCCCTCTGAATGAGGTGCGGAGAGCTAAACGAGACGCCACACAACAGTGTCCGCTCATCATAACGCTCAGCTTAATTATTTGTCGTATAAATCGTTAATAAAGAAAGAGGGTGGTGATTCCACCCTCTTCACCACTTGTTTTCTCTTATGATTAAACTAATTCAATCACAACAACAGGTGCACCGTCACCACGACGAGGACCTACTTTAAGAATACGAGTGTAACCACCTTGACGCTCTGCATAACGTGGTGCAACATCATCAAATAACTTTTGAAGTGCAAATGAAGTTGTTTCGTTACCTTCAGCATCAGTAGTTGTTACTAGTTCACGACGGATGAATGCAGCAGCTTGACGGCGTGCGTGTAAATCTCCGCGTTTACCTAAAGTAATCATTTTTTCAACAGCTTTACGTACTTCTTTAGCGCGAGCCTCAGTAGTTTCGATACGCTCGTTGATGATTAAATCAGTAGCTAAGTCACGTAACATCGCTTTACGTTGAGAACTTGTACGACCAAGTTTTCTGTAACCCATGGATGTTTCCCTCCTTTATAAAAAATTATCTGATCTTGTAAGTTTTGTTTAAATCGCTTAGTCTTCTTTGCGTAACCCTAAACCAAGCTCTTCTAACTTCGCTTTTACTTCTTCAAGTGACTTACGTCCAAGGTTACGAACTTTCATCATGTCGTCTTCTGACTTATTCGCAAGTTCTAGTACTGTATTAATACCAGCGCGTTTTAAGCAGTTATAAGAACGAACAGAAAGATCAAGTTCTTCGATAGTCATCTCTAAAACTTTTTCTTTTTGATCTTCTTCTTTTTCGACCATGATTTCAGCAGTTTGTGCCTCATCAGTCATGCCCACGAAGATGTTAAGATGCTCGGTTAAAATTTTTGCTCCGAGCGAAATCGCCTCTTTCGGACCGATGCTACCATCTGTCCACACATCAAGAGAAAGTTTATCGTAGTCAGAAGACTGACCTACACGAGTATTTTCCACTTGGAAATTGACGCGTGATACTGGAGTGTAAATAGAGTCGATCGGGATCACGCCGATAGGAAGATCCTCACGTTTGTTTTGATCAGCAGGAGTGTAACCACGGCCGCGTTGAGCGTACATACGCATACGTAAATGACCGTTTTTAGCGATTGTTGCAATATATAGATCCGGGTTTAAAATTTCTACATCACTGTCATGCGTAATGTCAGCAGCTGTAACTGTACCATCGCCTTTTACATCAATCTCAATAACTTTTTCTTCGTCAGAGTAGATTTTAAGAGCTAGTTTTTTCACGTTCAAAATAATTGAAGCTACATCCTCTACAACGCCTTCTACAGTTGAGAATTCGTGAAGAACACCGTCAATTTGAATTGAAGTGACAGCAGCTCCTGGTAATGAAGACAGAAGGATACGACGTAAAGAATTACCCAAAGTGTTTCCATATCCGCGTTCAAGCGGTTCTACAACAAACTTTCCATATTTGGAATCTTCGCTGATCTCCACCGTTTCAATCTTTGGTTTTTCAATTTCGATCATTTTATTTACCCTCCTTCAAAACATCGAATGTATAGGTTCTTTCCATCATAGATTCGATCGTCATTGACGTATCGTTTATTATCTGCACAAGACAGTCTGTACAAAAAATGATGTTCTCATACAATATGAGACGCACCCATTACACGCGACGACGTTTTGGCGGACGGCAACCATTATGAGGAACTGGAGTAACGTCTTTAATAGCAGTTACATCTAAACCAGCAGCTTGAAGTGCACGAATTGCAGCTTCACGACCAGCACCAGGACCTTTAACAGTTACTTCCAACGTTTTCAGACCATGTTCAAGGGATGCTTTAGCAGCAGTTTCTGCAGCCATTTGAGCAGCGAATGGTGTAGATTTACGTGAACCACGGAAACCAAGAGCACCAGCACTTGACCAAGATACAGCGTTACCTTGCATATCTGTAATCGTTACGATTGTATTGTTAAATGTAGAACGAATGTGTGCGATACCAGATTCGATATTCTTTTTCACACGACGTTTACGAGTTTGTTGTTTACGAGCCATGTTAAGAAGGAACCTCCTTTACTTATTATTTTTTCTTGTTCGCTACAGTTTTACGAGGACCTTTACGCGTACGCGCATTGTTCTTCGTATTTTGACCACGAACAGGTAAACCACGACGGTGACGGATACCACGGAATGAACCGATTTCCATCAGACGTTTAATATTTAATGAAGTTTCGCGACGTAAGTCACCTTCAAGTTTGTATGAGTCTAATTGTTCACGGATTTTGTTTAACTCATCTTCAGTTAAGTCGCGTACGCGTGTTTCTTCTGAAATACCTGCGTCAGCTAATACTTTCTGAGCTGTAGTTTTACCAATACCGTAAATGTAAGTTAATGAAATTACCACGCGTTTGTCGCGAGGAATGTCAACACCAGCAATACGTGCCATGTACGTTGTGCACCTCCTTTAATATTACCCTTGTTTTTGTTTGTGTTTAGGATTTTCACAGATTACCATTACTTTACCGCGTCGGCGAATTACTTTACATTTTTCGCAGATCGGTTTCACAGATGGTCTCACTTTCATCTAACCTAACCTCCTTAGTAGTCCGGAGCGCAAAAGATTATTTAAAACGGTATGTGATACGACCGCGAGTTAAATCATAAGGAGATAACTCGATAGTAACCTTATCTCCAGGTAGAATACGGATAAAGTGCATACGAATCTTACCAGATACGTGTGCTAGAATCACATGTCCATTTTCTAATTCTACCTTAAACATCGCGTTTGGCAAAGTCTCAACAACTGTCCCTTCGACTTCAATTACATCATCTTTCGCCATCTACTCTGTCTCCTCTCTATATGCAAATTAAAGTTCTCATCGTTACATCAAACGGATATCTGCTGCAACTATAGAAGCAACCTCGTTTCAACATATGTTTGGATTGTATGAGAGATGTTTGAAAGACGCTCGTCTGGTTTCGCTTCACACAATCCACGGAATACACAGAACCATTAAGGGCACTGAACCTCCCATGTTTACACGAATACCGGAATGTCTTTGATGAGATATTCATACCCGTTACACAGATGCTTCCACGAAACCCATTATACTCTTCCAAAAGTCATGTTGCACTTTTTAAAAGAAATATATACCGGGCACAATATGCTTTTGCAACTCTCAAAAAAAATTATGTTTCGTTGTTGCTCCCGCATGCCTCCCGCGGAAGCAGTATTCTGCGCCCGGAGCCGGGTATCAGCTGCGGCTGCCCTGTAAAAGAGCATCAAGATCAGCAAACACTTTGTTAATATCTTGCTGTCCATCTATATTTGTTAACACACCTTTTACTTCATAGTAGTTCAGTAAAGGTTGTGCTTGTTTCATATTTACTTCCAGACGGTTTGCAACCGTTTCAGGATTATCATCCGCACGTGTGTAAAGCTCGCCACCATCTTTATCACATTTTCCTTCCTCAGCTGGAGGATTGAAAATTAAATGATAAGATGTACCACAAGTTTTACAAATACGACGACCTGATAGACGAGCAACTAGCTCATCTTTTTCAACTTGGATGTTAATTGTATGTTCAATAGCTTTACCAAGATCAGCAAGGATGCTGTCTAAAGCTTCAGCTTGAGGAACAGTACGTGGGAATCCATCTAATAAGAAGCCCTTTTCACAATCATGTTTAGCAAGTCGCTCGCGAACAATACCAATCGTTACTTCATCAGGTACTAGAGCACCTTGATCCATGAACGATTTAGCTTGCAAGCCTAGTTCTGTACCATCTTTAATAGCAGCACGGAACATATCGCCTGTAGAAATATGAGGAATCGCGTACTTCTCAACGATTTTATCTGCCTGAGTACCTTTACCAGCACCTGGCAGACCCATTAAAACGATATTCATACGAAGATATTCCTCCCACAAAAGGTTTGCTGATTTCAGGAAACGGTGAAACGTTCCCTAAAAACCAACATTATTTCATAAAGCCTTTGTAGTGACGTTTAACAAGTTGAGATTCTAGCTGTTTCATCGTTTCGAGCGCAACGCCGACTACGATAATTATACTAGTACCACCGATCTGCACTGTGGCAGGTAGATTCATAAAGTTTATGATTACAATCGGCATTACTGATATAACAGTTAAGAAAATCGCACCGACAAATGTCAGACGATATAACACGCTTGTTAAATACGTTTGAGTACTTTCACCAGGACGAATACCTGGAATGTAAGCACCTTGCTTTTTCAAGTTATCTGCCACATTTTCTGGATTCACTTGTATGAATGCATAGAAATATGTGAACGCGATGATCAAGGCTACGTAAACAATCATCCCAACAGGTTTTGTGTTATCAAAAGTGTTTTGAATGAATGTTGATACAGCACCTTCACCAAAGAACGGAACTAACGTACGTGGTGTCATTAGAAACGCTGAAGCAAAGATTACCGGAATAACCCCTGCAGCATTAACTTTTAACGGTAAATGCGTTTGTTGACCACCAGTTTGTTGGTTACGTCCAGTAACTCGTTTTGCATATTGAATTGGAATTTTACGTAGTGCTTGTTGCACGTAGATAACTCCAACAACAACTGCAAGCATAACTAAAACAAGTAAACCAAGAATCACTAGATTGATAAATAGTTTATCACCAGCACCCTCGATTTGCTGTGCATAGATTTGGTTAATGCCATTCGGTAATGCCGCAACGATACCTGCGAAAATTACAACAGAAATACCATTCCCAACACCATGCGCAGTAATTTGGTCAGCAAGCCATACTAGGAATGCTGTACCCGCTGTTAATACAATAGAAATTACAACATATGTTAGAATTCCTTCTTCTTTAATCAAAGATCCACCATACATTTTATTAAAACCAAATGACATCGCGAATGATTGGATAAAGGCAAGAACAATTGTAAAGTAACGAGTAAATTGTGCAAGTTTACGTCTTCCGACTTCACCTTGCTTTGCCCACTCAGCAAATTTCGGTACTACGTCCATTTGCAATAACTGAACAATGATTGAAGCAGTGATGTAAGGCATAATTCCCATCGCAAAGATAGAGAAGTTTTTCAAAGCACCACCGCCAAAAGTATTGAGGAAACCAACGAGATTGAACTCATCAGTTGCCTTTAATACATTAGCGTCAACGTTTGGTACTGGTACGAATGTACCGATACGGAAAACGATTAACATTAAAAGAGTAAAAATGATTTTATTTCGTATATCTCGAACACGCATAAAGTTAGAGATCGTCTGAAACATTAAATCACCTCAGTAGTTCCGCCGGCATTTTCAATTGCTTCTTTAGCCGAAGCTGAGAATTTATGAGCTTTTACTGTAAGCTTTTTGTTAAGAGTTCCGTTTCCAAGAACTTTAATTCCAGCTTTTTCATTGCTCACTAAACCTGATTCAAGTAATAATGCAGTTGTTACTTCTGCACCATCTTCAAAACGGTTTAATGTGTCAAGATTAACGATCGCGTACTCTTTACGGTTAATGTTAGTAAAGCCGCGTTTCGGTAAACGACGGAATAAAGGGTTTTGACCACCTTCGAATCCTGGGCGTACACCGCCGCCAGAACGAGAGTTTTGACCTTTATGACCTCTACCTGCAGTTTTACCGTTACCAGAACCGATACCGCGACCTACGCGGTTACGTACTTTACGGGAACCTTCTGCTGGTTTTAACTCATGAAGTTTCATATTGGATGGCACCTCCTTGTTCGTTAATTAAAAATTAGTTTTCTTTTACAGTAACTAAGTGAGCTACTACATCGATCATACCGCGAGTTGCTGCATTGTCAGCTTTCTCTACAGTTTGGTTTAATTTACGTAAACCTAATGCTTCGATAGTTTTGCGTTGTGCTGGTTTAGAACCAATCACAGATTTTGTAAGGGTGATTTCTAATTTGTTAGCCATTATCTTTCCCCCCTTATCCTAATATTTCTTCCACTGATTTACCACGTAATTTAGCTACGTCCTCTACGCGTTTTAATTCAGTTAAACCTTGAATAGTTGCACGCACCATATTGATTGGTGTGTTAGTTCCAAGAGATTTTGAAAGAATATCAGTAATACCAGCAAGTTCTAGTACGGCACGTACTGGACCACCAGCGATAACCCCTGTACCAGGAGCAGCAGGTTTAATTAGGATTTCTCCTGCACCAAAGCGACCTTGCACTAAGTGTGGAGTTGTTCCACCTACGCGTGGCACTTCGATTAAGTTTTTCTTCGCATCTTCAACAGCTTTACGGATAGCATCTGGCACCTCTTGAGCTTTACCAGTACCGAATCCAACGTGACCGTTTTTATCGCCAACAACAACTAATGCTGTGAAGCGGAAGCGACGTCCACCTTTAACAACTTTAGCAACACGGTTAATAGTAACTACGCGTTCTTCAAGTTCTCCAAGTTTGTTTGCGTCAATTCGACTCATGAAATGTGTCCCTCCTTTTTATTAAAATTGTAAACCGTTCTCACGGGCAGCTTCTGCTAAAGCTTTTACACGTCCATGATATAAGTAACCACCACGGTCAAATACTACAGCAGTAATATTTTTTTCCGTAGCGCGTTTTGCGATTGTTTCACCGACTTTAGTTGCAGCATCAACATTGCTACCAGCAGCATCAAAACCATTTTCTTGAGAAGATGCGCTAACAATTGTTACGCCTGCTACGTCATCGATAAGTTGAGCGTAAATGTTCTTGTTAGAACGGAATACGTTTAAGCGTGGACGCTCAGCAGTACCCGAAATTTTAGAACGTACGCGTGCATGACGTTTTTTACGAACCTGATTTTTATCTTGTTTCGTAATCACAAGGGTCACTCCTTTCTAATGCTTATGCAGCATTATTTACCTGTTTTACCTTCTTTACGACGAACATATTCGCCTTCATAACGGATACCTTTACCTTTGTAAGGCTCTGGTGGACGCACGTCACGGATGTTAGATGCAAGAGCACCAACGCGTTCTTTGCTAATACCTTTAACGATGATTTTAGTGTTAGAAGGAACTTCAACTTCTAAACCATCTTCAGGTGTGAACTCAACTGGATGTGAGTAACCTACGTTAAGAACAAGTTTTTTACCTTGTAATTGCGCACGGTAACCTACACCGATTAGTTCTAATGATTTTTCGAAACCTGCAGAAACACCAGTAATCATGTTCGCTAATAGCGCACGAGTTGTACCGTGGTTTGTGCGGTGTTCTTTTGAGTCAGAAGGACGAGATACAGTAATCACGTTACCTTCTTGCTCAATTTTCATATCTTGGTGGAAAGAACGAACAAGTTCGCCCTTAGGACCTTTAACGGTAACTGAGTTGTCAGCTGCAACAGTAACAGTTACGTTAGCTGGTACCTCGATAATTTTTTTACCTACACGAGACATTTAGTTGCACCTCCATTCATTTATTGCTAATTACCAAACGTATGCTAGAACTTCGCCGCCAACTTGTTTAGCGCGAGCTTCTTTATCTGTTAATAAACCTTGTGAAGTTGACACTAAAGCGATACCAAGACCGTTCAGTACTTTAGGCACTTCATTTGTTTTTGCATATACTCGTAGACCAGGTTTAGAAATACGTTTTAAGCCAGTGATAACGCGTTCGTTATCTTTACCGTATTTTAAGAAGATACGGATAATACCTTGCTTGTTGTCTTCCACGTATTCTACGTCACGTACGAAACCTTCACGCTTTAAAATTTCAGCGATTTCTTTTTTCACGTTGGAAGCTGGTACTTCTAACTTCTCGTGACGAACCATGTTCGCATTACGAATGCGAGTAAGCATATCTGCAATCGGATCAGTCATTGTCATTACATTTACCTCCTTCCCAAATTAGGGGATTACCAGCTGGCTTTTTTCACGCCAGGAATTTGTCCCTTATATGCAAGTTCTCGGAAACAAATACGGCAAAGTTTAAATTTACGATATACAGAGTGTGGACGGCCACAGCGTTCACAACGTGTATATTCTTGCACTTTAAACTTTTGCTTACGTTGTTGTTTAACGATCATAGATTTTTTAGCCACGTTTTCGCCCTCCTTGTTTAATTACTTTTGGAACGGCATACCGAATTGTGTCAATAACTCGCGAGCTTCTTCATCAGAATTCGCTGTCGTTACGATCACGATGTCCATACCGCGTACTTTTGAAACTTTATCGTAATCGATTTCTGGGAAAATTAATTGCTCTTTAACACCTAAAGTGTAGTTACCGCGACCGTCGAATGCTTTTTTAGAAACACCGCGGAAGTCACGTACACGAGGTAGTGAAATTGAGATTAATTTGTCCAAGAATTCATACATACGCTCACCGCGTAATGTAACTTTAGCACCGATTGGCATACCTTCACGTAGACGGAAACCAGCGATCGATTTTTTCGCTTTTGTTACAACTGGTTTTTGACCAGTGATAATTGTTAATTCTTCTACAGCTGCATCTAATGCTTTTGAGTTTTGAACTGCGTCACCAACACCCATGTTGATAACGATTTTGTCAACTTTCGGCAATTGCATAACTGATTTATATCCAAACTTGCTCATAAGAGCAGTTGAAACTTCATTTAAATATTTTTCTTTTAGGCGGCTCATTTGTGTACCTCCCTTCTTTTATAGAAATTAGTCGATTACTGCACCTGATTTTTTTGCAACACGAACTTTTTTACCGTTTTCGATTTTATAACCTACACGAGTCGGCTCGCCAGATTTAGGATCGATTAGCATTACGTTCGAAACGTGAATTGCAGCCTCTTGGCTTACAATTCCACCTTGTGGATTCAATTGGTTAGGTTTTACGTGTTTTTTCACGATGTTTACACCTTCAACAAGAACGCGATCTTGTTTAGGGTAAGAAGCAAGGATAACGCCTTCTTTGCCTTTGTCCTTACCAGTGATAACCTTTACCTTGTCACCTTTTTTTACATGCATGCTGTCGCACCTCCTTGATTGGCACTATCATGAAATTAAAGAACTTCTGGAGCTAGAGAAACGATTTTCATGAAGTTGCTGTCACGTAATTCACGTGCAACAGGTCCGAAAATACGAGTTCCGCGTGGTGATTTATCATCACGAATAATTACACAAGCATTTTCATCAAATTTGATGTACGTACCATCTTTACGACGCACGCCTGATTTAGTACGAACGATAACAGCTTTAACAACGTCACCCTTCTTAACAACGCCACCTGGTGTTGCTTTCTTAACTGTACAAACAACGATATCACCGATGTTAGCAGTTTTACGGCCAGAGCCACCAAGGACTTTAATTGTAAGAACTTCACGTGCACCTGAGTTGTCAGCAACTTTCATACGACTTTCTTGTTGGATCACTTAGGTTACCTCCCTTCGGAAATTGGTTGTTCCGAAATAGTTATTAAATAATAACCGCTTTTTCTACAACTTCAACTAGACGGAAACGTTTAGTAGCTGATAGCGGGCGAGTTTCCATGATACGTACGATATCACCGATTTTCGCTGTGTTTAACTCATCATGAGCCTTAAACTTTTTAGAGTATTTTACACGTTTACCATAAAGCTTGTGCTTTTTGTGAGTTTCAACTAAAACAGAAATTGTTTTATCCATTTTATCTGAAACAACGCGGCCCGTGTAAACTTTGCGTTGATTACGCTCAGTCATACTTGAAAACCTCCTTTATCAGTTATTTGCACTGATTTCTCTTTCACGAATAACAGTTTTCATACGCGCGATTGCTTTACGCACTTCACGAATACGAGCTGTGTTTTCTAATTGACCAGTCGCCAATTGGAAGCGAAGGTTGAAAAGCTCTTCTTTCAGTGATTTCACTTTCAATTCTAATTCAGAAGTGGCAAGGTCACGGATTTCATTAGCTTTCATTAGATTCACCACCAGTTTCTTGACGTTTTACGATCTTACATTTAACAGGAAGCTTATGTGATGCTAAACGAAGTGCTTCACGTGCGATCTCTTCAGATACACCAGCGATTTCGAACATTACTTTTCCTGGTTTTACTACTGCTACCCAACCTTCAGGAGAACCTTTACCAGAACCCATGCGGACTTCTAGAGGTTTTTTAGTGTAAGGTTTATGCGGGAAGATTTTAATCCAAACTTTACCGCCACGTTTCATGTAACGAGTCATCGCGATACGTGCAGATTCGATTTGACGGTTAGTAATCCAGCTAGCTGTTTGAGCTTGTAAGCCCCATTCGCCGAAAGATACTTCTTTACCGCCTTTCGCTTCGCCACGCATGTTTCCGCGGTGTTCACGACGGTATTTTACGCGTTTAGGCAATAACATATTATTTGCCTCCTTCCACAGATTTCTTCGTAGGAAGAACTTCACCACGGTAGATCCATACTTTAACGCCTAATTTACCGTAAGTAGTGTCAGCTTCTGCGTGTGCATAGTCGATGTCAGCACGTAGAGTATGAAGTGGAACAGTTCCTTCACTATAGTGTTCAGCACGCGCGATATCAGCGCCACCTAAACGACCAGATACTTGTGTTTTAATTCCTTTTGCACCAGCACGAATTGTGCGTTGGATCGCTTGCTTTTGCGCACGACGGAATGATACACGGTTTTCTAATTGACGAGCGATGTTTTCAGCTACTAGACGAGCGTCAAGATCAGCACGTTTGATTTCGATAATGTTGATGTGTACACGTTTACCAGTTAAATCGCTAAGGTATTTACGAAGATTCTCAACTTCAGAACCACCTTTACCGATTACCATACCTGGTTTCGCAGTGTGAATTGTAATGTTTACACGGTTCGCAGCGCGTTCGATTTCTACTTTAGAAACTGAAGCGTCTTTAAGAGCCGTTTCAATATATTTACGCACTTTGATGTCTTCGTGAAGTAGAGTTGCATAGTCTTTTTCAGCGTACCATTTTGACTCCCAGTCACGAATAATACCAACGCGCAGTCCTATTGGATGTACTTTTTGACCCACGGATTAGCCCTCCTTCTTCTCAGATACCACTAGAGTAATGTGGCTTGTGCGTTTGTTAATTGCGCTTGCACGTCCTTGTGCACGTGGACGGAAACGTTTTAATGTTGGACCTTCATCAACGAATACTTCAGAAACTACTAAAGAGTTGATGTCAAGATCGTAGTTATGCTCAGCGTTAGCAACTGCAGATTTTAATACTTTTTCAACGACTGGAGACGCCGCTTTTGGAGTATGACGTAAAATTGCAACTGCCTCACCAACTTGCTTGCCTCGAATTAAGTCTACAACTAGACGGACTTTACGAGGAGCAATGCGAACAGTACGAGCGATAGCTTTAGCTTGTGTCATTAGGATTTACCTCCTCTCAAAATTAGCGTCTTGTTTTCTTGTCGTCTGCACCGTGACCTTTGTAAGCACGTGTTGGTGCGAATTCACCAAGTTTGTGACCTACCATATCTTCTGTTACGTATACAGGAACGTGTTTACGTCCATCATAAACAGCAATCGTTAAACCGATAAAAGTCGGGAAAATTGTAGAACGGCGAGACCAAGTTTTGATAACTTGTTTTTTCTCAGAAGCCTCTTGCGCTTCCACTTTTTTCATTAAGTGGTCATCAACAAAAGGTCCTTTTTTCAAGCTGCGACCCATGTAGGAACCTCCCTCCGTGATTCCACCACGGCTCTCACATAGAACCGTAGTTTAACCACATTATTTTTTACGACTACGGATGATGAATTTATCCGATTTGTTTTTCTTCTTGCGAGTTTTGTAACCAAGTGCTGGTTTACCCCAAGGAGTCATTGGTGATTTACGTCCGATTGGAGAACGTCCTTCACCACCACCGTGTGGGTGATCGTTAGGGTTCATTACAGAACCACGAACTGTTGGGCGTTTACCTAACCAACGGCTACGACCTGCTTTACCGATGTGTACTAGTTCGTGTTGTTCGTTACCAACTTGACCGATTGTAGCGCGGCAAGTAGCTAACACTAAACGTACTTCACCAGATTGTAGACGAACGATTACGTATTTGTCTTCACGACCAAGTACTTGTGCAGAAGTACCAGCAGAACGTACTAATTGTCCACCTTTACCAGGTTTTAACTCGATGTTATGGATTGTAGTACCCATTGGAATGTTTGCTAATGGTAATGTGTTACCTACTTTAATATCAGCATCTGGGCCAGATACGATTGTTTGACCAACCTCTAGACCTTTAGGTGCTAAGATGTAAGCTTTTGCTCCATCAGCGTAGTTGATTAATGCGATATTCGCAGAACGGTTTGGATCATATTCAATAGTAGCAACTTTAGCCGGAATGCCATCTTTTACACGTTTGAAATCGATAACACGGTATTGCTTCTTATGTCCACCGCCATGATGACGAACAGTGATTTTACCTTGGTTGTTACGACCAGCTTTGCGTTTAGTTGGTTCAAGCAATGATTTCTCAGGCTTGTTAGTTGTAATTTCCGCAAAGTCTAAAGACGTCATATTACGACGACCATTAGAGGTAGGTTTATACTTTTTAATCGCCATTGTGTTTCCCTCCTTCTTGATTGTTCAAATCATAAATCCATAAAGGATTACATTTCGAATAATTCGATTTCTTTGCTATCAGCAGTTAATTTAACAATCGCTTTACGACGTTTGTTAGTGTAACCACCATAACGGCCAACGCGTTTGAATTTACCTTTGTAGTTAAGAACGTTTACTTTCTCAACTTTTACACCAAAGATTTCTTCTACAGCGTCTTTTACTTGAGTTTTGTTAGCGCGAGTGTCTACTTCGAAAGTATACTTTTTCTCTGCCATAAGTTCTGAAGAACGCTCAGTAATGACCGGACGTTTTAAAATATCACGTGCTTCCATTATCCAAGCACCTCCTCAACTTTTTCTACTGCAGACTTTGTGAATACAACTTTATCATGACCTAATAGATCAAGAACGTTGATTCCGTTTGCAGTTAAAACTGTTACACCAGGGATGTTACGAGCAGATAATGCTACGTTTTCATCTAGGTCAGCAGTTACGAATAAAGATTTTTTCTCTAAAGAAAGATCTTTAAGGATTTTTGTGAATTCTTTTGTTTTTGGTGCTGCTAATGAAAGAGCATCAAGAACTAAGAAGTTCTGTTCTACAACTTTAGCTGATAAAGCAGATTTAAGAGCTAAGCGACGAACTTTTTTAGGTAATTTGTAAGAATAGCTACGTGGAGTTGGGCCGAATACGACACCACCGCCGCGCCATTGTGGAGAACGGATAGAACCTTGACGAGCACGACCAGTTCCTTTTTGACGCCATGGTTTACGACCACCACCAGCAACTTCAGAACGGTTTTTTACCTTATGATTACCTTGACGAAGAGAAGCGCGTTGTGCCACTACAGCGTCGAATAATACTGCTTCATTTGGCTCGATTCCGAAAATCGCATCGTTTAATTCGATTTCACCAACTGAAGCACCTGTTTGACTAAGTATAGATACTTTTGTCATTCCTGTTTCCTCCTTTCCTTAGGTGATTACTTAGCTTTAATTGCAGTTTTAACTGTAACTAGAGCTTTTTTAGAACCAGGAACATTACCTTTAACAAGTAGTAAGTTACGTTCCGCATCAACTTTCACGATTTCTAAGTTTTGGATTGTAACTACAGTGCCACCCATTTGACCAGGTAATTTCTTTTGTTTGAATACGCGGTTCGGAGCAACTGGACCCATTGAACCAGGACGACGGTGGTAACGAGAACCGTGGGCCATAGGACCACGAGATTGACCATGGCGTTTAATTACACCTTGGAAACCTTTACCTTTAGTAACACCTGTTACATCAATTACATCGCCTTCTGCGAAAATTTCTACTTTGACTTCTTGACCAACTTCGTATTCTCCAACGTTCACGTTGCGGAATTCACGAATGAAGCGCTTAGGAGCAGTGTTCGCTTTTGCTACGTGACCTTGTTCTGGTTTGTTAGAAAGCTTAACACGCTTGTCTTCGAAACCAACTTGGATAGCTTCGTAGCCGTCTGTTTCAACAGATTTCTTTTGAAGTACTACGTTTGGAGTAGCTTCGATAACTGTTACCGGGATTAAATCTCCGTTTTCAGCGAAAACTTGTGTCATACCAATTTTTCTACCTAAGATTCCTTTAGCCATTTGTCACACCTCCTGTAAGTTTTAAAAAAGTTATATTTTTTACCATTAAAGTTTGATTTCGATATCAACGCCAGATGGTAAATCAAGTTTCATTAACGCGTCAACAGTTTGTGGTGTTGGGTTAACGATATCGATCAGACGTTTATGCGTACGCATTTCGAATTGTTCACGAGAATCTTTGTACTTGTGAACAGCACGTAGAATTGTGTACACAGACTTCTCAGTTGGAAGTGGAATCGGACCTGATACACTTGCACCTGAACGTTTTGCAGTTTCCACAATTTTTTCAGCAGACTGATCTAAAATACGGTGATCATACGCTTTTAAACGAATACGAATCTTTTGTTTTGCCATTATTTTCCCTCCTTCTCGCCTATTTTCTAGACATTCTCCACGAAAATTCTCCAACACACCGCCATGGCAATGCGGCCGGGTGTGTCGGCAACCTCTCGTTTCATCGCAGTCAAAGACCAACATTCAACATTATACACAATAAAAAAAGAATAAGCAAGTCTTTTCGCTAAATTCTTTTAAACGTTGCAGATATTCTTACTACTAATATTTTTACTAATATTTATCGCTTATCTAAGCCGTTTACTAGTATATAAAATTCCCTTGCACATTGCAACACTTAAGGTTGGTATATCAACGTTTTTTAATATTTCAAACAATTAATCGACCACAAGAACAGAGTCCGCTAAAGCACTGTTGAGCTTTCTTCGAGGTTGTAGCACTTTATAGATGATAACTATACCCATAGTTATGCCGCTATTATTCTTTAGACAATAAAAAAGCAGCTTCTAATAGTTAGAAACTGCTCTTTCCATTACTTATAAGAAAAACACACATGCAACCCAGCCAAATATAATAAGTGGGATGTTTATAAAAATAAACGTTGGCACACATGTATCCCAAATGTGATTATGCTGTCCATCTACATTTAAACCTGCAGTTGGTCCAAGAGTAGAATCTGAAGCAGGAGAGCCTGCATCACCTAAAGCACCTGCTGTACCTATAAGACAGATAATCGCCAAAGGACTCATTCCTAACCCTTGTGCAAGGGGAACAAATAAGGTTGCAATAATAGGTACTGTCGCAAAAGATGAACCAATCCCCATTGTCACTATTAAACCAATGATCAACATTATCAATATAGCTAGACTCTTATTTCCTTGAAGAATTGTTAGCGAGTTCGAGATTAAGCTATCTACATGACCCGTGGCGTTAATAACAGATGCAAAACCATTTGCAGCGATCATAACAAAACCAATAAAGGCCATCATCTTCATTCCCTCAGAAAGAATCTCATCTGCCTCTTTCCATTTAAGTGCACCAGTAAAATACATCATCATAATTCCTGCAAAAGCACCTACAATCATCGAATCAGTATAAATTTGTGCACCTAGAGAGACAATTAAAGCCATAGTCGTTGAAATAATAACGAATTTACTGACATGGACATTTAAAGATTCTGTCTCAACATCATTGTTTTGATATTGTCGAGGTTTTCGATATACGAAAAAGGCTACACATAATCCAATTAACATCCCTAGAACGGGTATAGCCATCGCTACTGGTACATCACGTGAAGATGCTTCCATACCTGCCTCGGTTACTTGAGTAGAAACGATATCTTGGAAAATAGCTCCGAAGCCAGCAGGTACGAAGCTATACGTCCCTATTAAACCAACAGCAATTAATGTAGCGATTATTCGTCGGTCAACCTCTAGCATATTTAAAATCTTTAAAATCGGAGGGATCAATAATGGGATAAAGGCTATATGAATTGGAATTAAATTTTGTGAGAAAATAGACATCATAAAGATCAGTAGGAAAATTAAAACCTTTACTAAACCTTTTCGATTACTTGTACCGTTTTTATTTAATATCTTTAAAATCCCTGCAATCATTAATTCAGGAATTCCCGTTTTTGAAATGGCAATAGCGAAACCACCAAGCAATCCATAACTTAAAGCAATCGTTGCACCTGCTCCTAATCCTTCTGTAAATGATTGTACAGTTGCTTCAATACCCATGCCGCTTGTTAGGCCTCCTGCAAAGGCACCCAATACAAGAGAAAGAACAACATTGATACGGAGCAAGCTTAATATTAACATGACGGCCACTGCCACAATTACTGCGTTCATTTCAACACTTCACTTTCGTACACTAGATTACTAATACATTAAACTTTAATCGTCTAATAGTTGAAAGTCAAGATGTTTTTATGCCCCTGTTAAAATCCCCTAAATTCAAACGACAAAAAAAACAGTATGACCTTAAATAATCATACTGTTTTTAGATCTCTTCCTATTATAACGATTCACGAATGACTTTTTTATAATAGCCTACAGAAAGTACAGCGAAAATAGCATATAACGCTATATAGCAGCTCATAGCAATCCATAATGGTGCGGTTAACTCTGAGCCGAATAAAAACCATCCCGACTTAACAGCAAAGTAACTATGGAGCAGCCCTATTATTAATGGAACACCAAAATTAAAGGCTTGTTTCATATATATACCTTTCATAATATCTTTTTCAGCGAAGCCAATCTTTCTTAATATCGTATAAGAGCCTCGCTCCTCTTCAGCCTCAGACATTTGCTTAAAGTATAAAATACTGCCTGTTGTCATTAAAAATGCTAATCCTAAAAATGCTAGGGTAAATATCGTTATTCCTAATGATTCAATATTCCCCTTACGCTCTTCTTCATAGGAGTGTATAAAGTTTTCGCCATTTGATTGCATATATAATTTCTCCGCTAGAGCTAAATCACTTTTATTCTTTAGATTTATAGTAGTTTGATTTTGCCACATATCAGGTACATCATGAGCAGCTAACTTTTCAAACAGTGCATCTGGAACTACAAAAATTGGCCCCCCCGGCCCAGAAGTCACAGTACCACTTATAATACTTTCATGTTGAATGTCTTTGACATGAAACGTTTCTTCCTTAGTTGCCTCCTCTGAACCTTCTGTAGTGACAACTACATCACGATCCTTTTCAAGCGGAAACATCTCTGCCATATAACCACCATAGTTTGTTAATATAACATCATTATCCGAAACGGCAGCTTCGGGAACTAATTGTTGATAATCAGAAAGTGGAATTGTATAAATGGTTCCTTCTAAACCAAAAAGGGGATTATCTTTATTTTGCTGTTCTTTTGATAATAGCTGAGAAAAGGCAGCTGAAACACTCTGTAATCGGTAATCTCTTTTATCAAAAGCAATATTATTTTCTTCTAGCTTCTTTAAAAATTCCTGGCCCTTATCTTCAAGTAATACATAATCTCCGGGTACTTGACTATATGCCGACGATTCTGATGAATAATACGAAATATAAGCTAAAGTTGTAACCCCAAGTGAAAAACCCGTTAAAACTGTAATAAGTGTTAAGGATTTCGCATTACCCTTCATACGATGCATAATCGGTGTTAATGCTAATACATCACGGACCGTTAGATGCCCACTTTTCTTAAGACGAATTGAATTCATAATAAATGCTACAGAGAAACGGAAAACAAGGAACGTTCCGCCAATGGTAGTTGCTAAAATAATAATCATATTAAGAGTTAAATTGCCCTGAGAGTTAATATCGAAGAGCTTCGTTGATGCATAGTAGCCATATGCAATTAGTACAAGCCCCAAAAAACCAATGACCATTTGTAATGGGCTGAAACGTTTTACGCGCTCATCGGCTTGCTTGGAAGCACTGAATAATGATAGTAATGATACGCGGTAAATCATCCAAGCCATTTGTACAAGTACAATAACTAGTAGAATGGCAAATACTACGATAGACTGCTGTAATGCCTCTGTACTAAATGTCATCGTCACAAGTGCCTCTTTTTCGAGTACCCGCAGTAATATCATTGCAAATAAGCGCGAACTAAAGAACCCTGCAAGCATCCCTAAAACGATGGCTCCTACAAATAAGAGGATACTTTCTACCGCTAATAAGCGTACGATGAGCCCCTTTGTCATCCCTATTAGCTGATACAAGCCTATTTCCTTACTGCGACGCTTCATAAATAGATGGTTGGCATATAGGACGAAAAACAAGACAATAAAGTACAGCATGTATGTTGCCGCAGCAAATCCCGCTTTGGCCGTACCGCTCTTGTCTACTGTAGCCAACACTTCAGCATTATTTTGCAATGTCACAAAAGAAAAATATAAAGTAACACTAAAAATAAGTGCGAAAAAATATAAATAATAATGCTTCATATTTTTCTTCATACTGCGCAGTACGAGTTTACTAAGACTCATAGCCGTCACCGCCTAGCACACTTTGCGTATGCATGATTTCTTGGAAAAAAGCCTGTCTCGTTTTATCTCCTTTATATAGCTCACTATAAATGAGTCCGTCCTTTAAAAATAAAACACGTGTACAAAAACTCGCTGCTACCGCATCATGCGTAACCATCATAATCGTTGCTTTTTTTGACTCATTAATACTTTGTAGATTTTTTAAAAGTGCAGTGGCTGATTTTGAGTCAAGTGCGCCTGTAGGTTCATCAGCAAATACAAGCGAAGGATTTGTAATTAGTGCCCGAGCCGCTGATGTACGTTGCTTTTGACCACCTGATATTTCGTTTGGATATTTATTTAAAATCTCAGCAATACCTAATAAATGTGTAAGCTCCTTTACACGACTCTCTGCAACAGCCTTTGGTAGCCTACCAATAGCTAATGGTAGTAAAATATTTTCTTTCACCGTTAGTGTATCTAATAAATTATAATCTTGGAATATGAATCCCAATTGTTCACGACGGAAATTAGCTAACGCCTTCTCCTTCATACCACGTAAGTTTTGACCATTTATTTCAATAACACCTTCTGTTGCAAAGTCAATCGAACACAGAACATTTAAGAGTGTTGTCTTCCCAGAGCCTGAAGGTCCCATAATGCCAACAAATTCACCTTGATTCACTTCTACATCAATACCCTTTAACACCTCTTGGGCTGTTGATTTTTTACCATATACTTTTTTTACTTTACGACCAATTAAAACCGCCACTTGTAAACGCCCCCTTCTATAGTTCAAGTGTACCCTGTCTATGTCGCCAATTCGTGCGTTTTACATGACAATACAAAAAGGTAGGTGACAATTTCGTCATCTACCTGTTAGTTTGATATATTCATTTTGTAATGGAAAACGTAATGTAAATATCGACCCTTCACCCACAATAGATTGGACAGTAATACGAACGCCAATTTTCTGCGCCACATTATGTGCTAAGTAAAGACCCATACCTGTCGATTGTGCAGACTCTCTTCCGGCTGTTCCAGTATATGATTTATAAAAAATTCGTGGTAGATCCTCCTGACGAATACCAATACCTGCATCTTTTATATGTAATAGTGTTGCTCCAGTAGCATCTACTTCCGTAAATATCAATACCTCTGAATTTGCAGGACTATATTTAATCGCATTGGACAGAATTTGTCGGATGATAAAGGCTAGCCATTTGCCATCCGTCGTCACTGTATCTGTTAACTCATCCACATCAAAACCGATACCTTTTTCAATACACCATGCCTGCATAGCTCTTATTTCTTTATAGACAACGGTTCTTAGCTCAATTTCCATCATATAATTATCTTTTTCAATAGAAGCTAACCGTGTTTGGTGTAGCTGCTGATCAACTAATAAATGCAGTCTTAGCCATTCTGTCTCTAATTTACGACGTAGTGTCAAATCTTCTACGCGATCTAGCATCAAATTTACTGCAGTTAAAGGTGCCTTTACTTCATGAACCCACGCTAAAAGATCATCTGAATATTCCTGTAGCTGTACCTTTGCTTGATTTAACTCTGTGTTCTTGCCGGAAAGAACATCTTCAATTTTCGTAAAATATGTCGTTTGAAAAGGTGATAACACCAAATTTTTGCTTCGTACGTCATCAAATTGGTTTTCCACATTTCCTAGGAAATCTTTTAGCCGCCCAACTTCAACTACGTATCGCCAAAAAAGAAAGATTATAAAACTAATAAGCAGGCTAATATTAATATACAAAATCGAGATCCCTACTAATCCAACGTCTAAAGAAAACAAAACATTGATCATAACGATGATAAAAACAAAAAATCCTATCCATGCGAGGCGTTCTCTTAAAAATAAAATGAGCATTGTCCATCACGTCCCTTGTGTTACAGCCATATAACCAAGTCCCTTTTTAGTTAAAATAACTTCTTGTAAACCTATATCCTCAAGCTTAGTACGTAATCGATTCACATTTACCGACAATGTATTATCATTGACAAAGCGTTCATCGTCCCATAACTTTCTCATTAAATCATCTCTAGATACAATTTGATCGGCCTTCTCCACTAAAATACGTAAAATAAACAGTTCATTTTTTGTTAATGAAGCAAGCTTACCCTCATACATAATCTCACTGCGTGCATAGTCAATAACTGCACCATTAAACCGTGTAACATCCATTGATTCGTCTATATAATCATATGTACGACGTAAAACGGCTTGTACCTTTGCAAGTAATACCTCCATATGGAACGGCTTTTGTACAAAGTCATCTGCACCCATTTGCATTGCCATGACCATATCCATTGGGTGGTCTCGTGAAGATAGAAAGAGAATTGGCACCTTGGAAATATGACGTATTTCACGACACCAATGAAAGCCATCATAAGCAGGTAGCTGAATGTCAATCAATACAAGCTGTGGCTTTTGCTCAATAAAATCATCCATCACCTTTTGAAAATCTTTAGGACCCACAACCTGAAGCGACCACTGTGCAAAACGTGTCTGAATCATCTCGAAAATAGATGGATCATCTTCTATCAACAATATTTTCATCTCCACTTGCAAATACCCCTTCCATGAAATGTTTATTATGTATATTAAAAGGGCTGTGATTCTACACTCTACATGCTGCACAAGCTTTTATCCACAGCAGTTTCGTAGATAAAAAATTTATTCTCAGTTTATTGCGTTGAAATTCTTATGTTCTTTGGTATTTCACCTATTATGTATACATAAAATAATCTAATTCAAGTAAAATTATCAAATTCTCTTCACTTATTTTAACATAAAAAACCAATCTGTAAGCGTCCCTACAGATTGGTTTTGAAAAATTAGCTTGCGCTAAAATTATTTTTGGATAGAAGCAACTACGCCAGCGCCTACAGTACGGCCACCCTCACGGATAGAGAATTTAGTACCTTCTTCAAGAGCGATTGGAGCGATAAGTTCTACTGTCATTTCGATGTTATCGCCAGGCATTACCATTTCAACGCCTTCTGGTAAGTTACAGATACCTGTTACGTCAGTTGTACGGAAGTAGAACTGAGGACGGTAGTTAGTGAAGAATGGAGTATGACGGCCACCCTCTTCTTTTGATAAAACATAAACTTCAGCTTTGAAGCTTGTGTGTGGAGTGATTGAACCTGGTTTAGATAATACTTGACCACGTTGGATATCTTCACGAGCTACACCACGAAGTAAAGCACCGATGTTGTCACCAGCTTCAGCATAGTCTAATAATTTACGGAACATTTCTACACCAGTTACAGTTGTAGATTTAGCTTCTTCAGTAATACCTACGATTTCAACTACGTCACCAACTTTAACTTGACCACGTTCAACACGGCCAGTTGCAACTGTACCACGACCAGTGATTGAGAATACGTCCTCTACTGGCATCATGAATGGTTTGTCAGTTTGACGTTCTGGAGTTGGGATGTAAGAATCTACAGCGTCCATTAATTCAACGATTTTTTCTTCCCATTCTGGTTCGCCTTCAAGAGCTTTAAGAGCAGAACCTTTGATTACTGGAAGATCATCACCTGGGAAGTCATATTCAGATAGTAGGTCACGGATTTCCATTTCTACTAATTCTAATAATTCTTCGTCGTCAACCATATCACATTTGTTCATGAATACTACTAAGTATGGAACACCTACTTGACGAGATAAAAGGATGTGTTCACGAGTTTGTGGCATTGGGCCATCAGCAGCAGATACTACTAAGATACCGCCGTCCATTTGTGCAGCACCAGTGATCATGTTTTTAACATAGTCAGCGTGTCCTGGGCAGTCAACGTGTGCATAGTGACGAGTATCAGTTTCGTATTCTACGTGAGAAGTATTGATTGTGATACCACGTTCTTTTTCTTCTGGAGCGTTATCGATATCAGCGTATGATTTAGCTTCTCCACCCATTTTTTTAGAAAGAACTGTTGCGATAGCAGCAGTTAAAGTTGTTTTACCATGGTCAACGTGTCCGATTGTACCAATGTTAGCATGCGTTTTTGAACGGTCGAATTTTTCTTTAGCCATTAGAGATTGCCTCCTCAAAATTATATGTTTATATTTTTTAAAAATTTATAGAATGATTGCTGATGGCAAATGGGCCCATTCACCATCCCACAATCATAGCTTACAAATTAGTTATACTTTATGCAAGATGAAAATTCAATTATTCACCTTTATTTTTTTTGATGATGTCAGCAGCAATTGATTTTGGTACTTCTTCATAATGATCGAATGTCATTGAGAATACACCACGACCTTGCGTTGCTGAACGAAGAGTTGTTGCATAACCAAACATTTCCGCTAAAGGAACCATTGCACGAACAACTTGTGAGTTACCGCGAGCTTCCATACCCTCAACGCGTCCGCGACGAGAAGTAATGTTACCCATGATATCACCAAGGTATTCTTCTGGAATTACAACTTCTACTTTCATCATTGGTTCTAAGATAACTGCATCACATTGTTTAGAAGCTTCTTTAAGAGCCATAGATGCAGCAATTTTGAACGCCATCTCATTCGAGTCAACGTCATGGTAAGAACCGAATACTAATTTCGCTTTAATGTCGATTAGTGGGTAACCAGCTACTACACCGCGGTCAAGAGAGTCACGAAGACCAGCTTCAACTGCAGGAATGTATTCACGAGGTACTACACCACCAACGATAGCGTTTTCGAATTCAAAGCCTTTACCTTCTTCATTTGGAGAGAACTCAATCGTTACGTCACCGTATTGTCCACGACCACCAGATTGGCGAGTGAATTTACCTTGAACTTTTGCAGAGCTACGGAATGTTTCACGGTAAGATACCATTGGAGCACCTACGTTAGCTTCTACTTTAAATTCACGGCGCATACGGTCAACTAAGATATCAAGGTGAAGCTCACCCATACCTGAGATGATTGTTTGACCAGTTTCTGTGTCAGTGTGAGCACGGAAAGTTGGATCCTCTTCTTGAAGTTTTTGTAAAGCTTGACCCATTTTATCTTGGTCAGCTTTTGATTTTGGTTCTACAGAAAGAGAAATTACTGGCTCAGGGAATTCCATTGATTCAAGAATAACTAGGTTTTTCTCGTCACATAGAGTATCACCAGTAGTAGTATCTTTAAGACCTACTGCTGCTGCGATGTCCCCAGCAAATACTTTAGAAATCTCTTCACGAGAGTTTGCGTGCATTTGTAGGATACGACCTACACGCTCACGTTTACCTTTAGAAGAGTTTTGTACGTATGAACCTGATTCTAAAGTTCCAGAGTACACACGGAAGAAAGTTAATTTACCTACGAATGGGTCAGTCATAACTTTGAATGCAAGAGCTGAGAATGGCTCTTCATCTGAAGAATGACGTTCTAATTCCTCGTCACCATCAACATCAGTACCTTTGATTGCTGGTACATCTAATGGAGATGGTAAGTAATTGATAACTGCATCTAACATTGGGCGTACGCCTTTGTGTTTGAATGCTGTACCACAGATTACTGGGTAAAATTCTACTGCGATCGTAGCACGACGGATAGCCGCTTTAAGTTCAGCAACAGAAATTTCTTCGCCTTCTAAATATTTTTCCATGATTTCTTCATCAACACTTGCAACAGCATCGATTAATTTTTCACGGTATTCTTCAGCTTGTGCGCGGTGTTCTTCAGGAATTTCGCCTTCAGTCACTGCTGTACCTTTTTCGTCGCCGTAGAAAGTAGCTTTCATTTCAACTAAGTCAATGATTGCTGAGAACTGATCTTCAGCTCCGATAGGTAATTGGATAGGATGAGCGTTTGCTTGTAAACGTTCGTGTAGAGTTCCTACAGAATATAGGAAATCTGCTCCTGTTTTATCCATTTTGTTAATGAACACGATACGTGGAACGCCGTAAGTTGTAGCTTGACGCCATACTGTTTCAGTTTGAGGTTCAACACCAGATTGAGCATCAAGAACTGTTACAGCACCATCAAGTACGCGTAGTGAACGTTCAACTTCTACAGTGAAGTCTACGTGTCCAGGAGTATCGATAATGTTTACACGGTGGCCGTCCCATTGAGCTGTTGTTGCAGCAGAAGTGATTGTGATACCACGTTCTTGCTCTTGCTCCATCCAGTCCATTTGAGAAGCGCCTTCGTGAGTTTCACCAATTTTGTGAATCTTACCTGTGTAATAAAGGATACGCTCAGTAGTTGTTGTTTTACCAGCATCAATGTGAGCCATGATCCCAATATTACGAGTATTCTCTAGAGAGAATTCGCGTTTCATAAGGTATTTCTCCTTCCATATTGGGCTTATGCGATGTTTAGATTACCAACGGTAGTGAGCGAATGCTTTGTTCGCTTCTGCCATTTTGTGCATATCTTCACGCTTTTTAACTGATGCACCAGTGTTGTTAGAAGCATCAAGGATTTCGTTAGCTAAACGCTCTTCCATAGTTTTTTCACCACGAAGACGAGCATAGTTAACTAGGTAACGAAGACCTAAAGTTGTACGACGTTCTGGACGTACTTCTACTGGTACTTGATAGTTAGAACCACCAACACGGCGAGCACGAACTTCAAGAACTGGCATTACATTATTTAGAGCGGCTTCGAATACTTCAATTGGATTTTCACCAGAACGTTCTTTAACGATATCGAACGCACCGTATAAAATCTTTTGAGAAGTACCTCTTTTACCATCAACCATCATTTTATTAATTAAACGAGTTACTAGTTTTGAACTATAAATTGGATCTGGTAACACGTCACGTTTGGAAACAGGACCTTTACGAGGCATGTGTTTTCCTCCTTTCGAATAGTTATCGATTTATTTTATAAGAATTACTTTGTCATAGTTGTTGGGCAAATCTCCAATCTGCTAGCAAGATTAAAAATTTGCGACAACTACTTATAGTTCATTATTAAGCAACGCTTAATAATGTTAAATTATTTTTTTTCTTTAGGGCGTTTTGTTCCGTATTTAGAACGTGATTGTAAACGACCGTTTACACCAGCTGTATCAAGAGCACCACGTACGATATGGTAACGAACACCCGCTAAGTCTTTTACGCGTCCGCCACGGATAAGAACAACACTGTGCTCTTGTAAGTTGTGGCCTTCACCTGGGATATAAGCAGTTACCTCGATTTGGTTAGTTAAACGTACACGAGCGTATTTACGTAACGCTGAGTTTGGTTTACGAGGTGTCATTGTACCTACACGAGTACAAACTCCGCGTTTTTGTGGAGATTTAACGTCAGTTAAAGATTTTTTAAATGAGTTATATCCTTTGTTTAACGCTGGTGATTTTGATTTCGTGCTTTTAGATTGACGAGGCTTACGTACTAATTGGTTAATTGTAGGCATCGATTTTTCCTCCCTTCATTTATTCCTTGTTAATACCACACATCCAGGTGGTTCATTTTTTGGGTAAAAACAAAGTCTTTGTGTTTAATACACAAAAACTACTCTACAGTAATCGCAACTACTGCAGCTCCAACGTGGATTCTACAGGCCTTGCCCAGTTCCTTTTTCGACTCAACAAGAGTAACTGGTATACCGATTTCTCTCGCGAAAGATATGGCCGAATCGGTTACCCAATTGTCTGCATCGAGTGCCACAAAAAGTTCTTTCACTGAACCGGCTCGCATTGCTTTTACTGTTTGCTTTGTACCTATGATTGTTTGACTATCCCTTACTCTATCATAAGACATTTTCATATCCTCCGAAGTACAGACAGTTAACTATCAACCTTCAATATATTATCATTACCAATTTCGACTGTCAACTCATATCTTTAAAAAGTCCGAAGAGATGATAAAAATACATCTCCTCGGCACTTATTTTAATGATTATTCAGCAGAAATTAAATTTTCTGTGTCAAGCTCATCTTTTTCAATACGGATTTGACGGTAACGTTGCATACCAGTACCTGCAGGAACAAGTTTACCGATAATTACGTTTTCCTTCAGACCAAGAAGTTCATCACGTTTACCTTTAATAGCAGCATCCGTTAACACACGAGTTGTTTCTTGGAATGATGCAGCAGATAAGAATGATTCTGTTTCAAGAGACGCTTTTGTAATACCTAGGATAACAGGACGACAAGTTGCAGGGTTTTTGCCATTCATAACAGCATCTACGTTTGCCTCTGAGAATTGGTGAATATCTAGTAATGAACCTGGTAATAATTCTGTATCCCCAGCTTCAATTACACGTACTTTACGAAGCATTTGGCGAACCATTACCTCGATATGTTTGTCACCAATTTCTACCCCTTGCATACGGTATACTTTTTGTACTTCTTTTAACAGGTATACTTGAACTGTTGAAACGTCTTTAACTTTTAACAATTGTTTTGGATCGATAGAACCTTCTGTTAATACTTGACCACGTTCTACAAAGTCGCCTTCTTGTACTTTCAGACGAGCATTGTAAGGTGCTGCGTATTTACGTGTTTCTACTTCACCTTCAATTGTAATCTCTTTTAGACCTTCACGGATTTCAGTGATGTCTGAAACAGTACCTGCGATATCAGAAATAACTGATTGACCTTTAGGATTACGTGCTTCAAAAATCTCTTGGATACGTGGAAGACCTTGTGTAATATCATCCCCGGCAACCCCACCTGTATGGAATGTACGCATTGTTAATTGTGTACCTGGTTCACCGATTGATTGAGCCGCAATAATACCAACTGCTTCTCCAACTTCAACCTCTTCACCTGTTGCTAAGTTCATGCCGTAACATTTTTTACATACGCCATGTTTTGTATTACATGTAAACGCAGAACGGATTGTAACTTCTTCGATACCTAGCTCGATAATGATACGAGCGATATCTTGGTCGATCAAACCGTCTTTTTCTAAAATTACTTCGCCTGTTTCTGGATGGTGGATTGTTTTCTTCGTATGACGACCGATAATACGTTCATCTAACGCTTCAATTAGCTCTGTACCTTCCATTAACGCACCAATTGTTAAACCACGGTCAGTTCCACAGTCATCCTCACGAACGATAACATCTTGTGCTACGTCAACAAGACGACGTGTTAAGTAACCTGAATCGGCAGTTTTTAGGGCTGTATCGGCAAGACCTTTACGAGCACCGTGAGTTGAGATGAAGTACTCTAATACCGTTAAACCTTCACGGAATGAAGATTTAATTGGAAGTTCGATGATACGACCAGCCGGGTTGGCCATCAGACCACGCATACCAGCTAACTGTGTAAAGTTAGATGCGTTACCACGGGCACCTGAGTCAGACATCATAAAGATTGGGTTTGTTTTCTCAAGCGACTTCATCAGCTTTGATTGAATTTCATCTTTCGCAGCACTCCAGCTTGAGATAACACGATCATAACGCTCATCTTCCGTGATGAAACCACGACGGAATTGCGCTTGAACTTTATCTACTTTTTCTTGAGCTATCGCTAAAATTTCGCCTTTGTCTGGTAATACGACGATGTCAGATACACCTACAGTGATACCAGCACGTGTTGAATATTTGAATCCTAGGTTTTTCATGCGGTCAAGCATTTTAGATGTTTCAGTGATGTGGAAACGTTTAAATACTTCAGCAATGATATTACCTAAGAATTTTTTACGGAATGGGTTTACAACTGGTACTGATGCAAAGTGTTTGCGCAGTACAGCTGTACGTTGTGCATCCACTTTACCTTTTTCATCAAGCCCATTATAAGCAGCATCTGCTTCAAGCTCTTTTACCGTTTCTGCATCAATTGTTAAGTTAGCAAAGTATTGGCTTGGTGTTTCTTGCTCTAAGTTGAAATCAGTTGGCTCATTAATGTATGGGAATGATTTAGGCAAGATTTCGTTAAAGATTACTTTACCAACAGTCGTTAATAGGAACATGTTATTTTGTTCCTCAGTAAATGTTGGGTTGTTTAACGAGCTTGCTTTAATCGCAATACGAGTATGCAAATGAACATGACCTGTATCATATGCAATTAATACTTCGTTTGGTCCATAGAAAATTGTTCCTTCGCCGCGAGCTGTTTCACGTTCAAGTGTTAAGTAGTAGTTTCCTAATACCATATCTTGAGATGGTGTTACAACTGGTTTACCGTCTTTCGGGTTCAGGATATTTTGTGCAGCAAGCATTAGAAGACGAGCCTCTGCTTGCGCTTCCGCTGATAATGGTACGTGAACCGCCATTTGGTCACCATCGAAGTCAGCGTTATAAGCTGTACATACTAATGGGTGAAGACGAATAGCACGACCTTCAACTAGTGTTGGTTCAAACGCTTGAATACCAAGACGGTGAAGCGTAGGTGCACGGTTTAGTAATACTGGATGCTCACGAATAACATCTTCTAAAACGTCCCATACATCGTTGTTTAAACGCTCTATTTTACGTTTAGCAGATTTAATATTATGAGCTAGACCACGTTCTACTAACTCTTTCATTACGAAAGGCTTGAATAATTCAATGGCCATTTCTTTTGGTAGACCACATTGGTACATTTTTAAGTTTGGACCTACTACGATAACCGAACGACCAGAGTAGTCAACACGTTTACCAAGTAAGTTTTGACGGAAACGACCTTGTTTACCTTTCAGCATATGTGAAAGTGATTTTAATGGACGGTTACCAGGACCCGTTACAGGACGACCACGACGACCGTTATCAATTAATGCATCAACAGCTTCTTGTAACATACGTTTTTCGTTTTGTACGATGATACTTGGAGCACCAAGGTCTAGTAAACGTTTTAAACGGTTATTACGGTTGATTACACGACGATATAAATCGTTTAAGTCAGACGTTGCGAAACGGCCACCATCTAATTGCACCATCGGACGAAGCTCTGGTGGAATAACCGGTAGTACATCTAAAATCATCCATTCAGGAGAGTTACCTGAGTTACGGAATGATTCAACAACTTCAAGACGTTTAATGGCACGCGTACGTCGTTGACCTTGTGCTGATTTTAACTCTTCTTTTAAAGAATGAGTTTCATCTTCAAGATCAATTTTGCCTAATAATCTTTTAATTGCTTCCGCACCCATAGATGCTTCGAATGTGTTGCCGAACTTTTCGCGATATGCACGGTACTCTTTTTCAGAAAGTAGTTGTTTACTTTCTAAGTTTGTAGCACCTGGCTCGATTACAACGTAAGAAGCAAAGTAAATTACTTCTTCTAGTGCACGTGGGGACATATCTAAAATAAGACCCATACGGCTAGGAATACCTTTGAAGTACCAGATATGAGATACTGGTGCTGCTAATTCGATGTGGCCCATGCGTTCACGACGAACTTTAGCGCGTGTTACTTCAACTCCACAACGATCACAAACTACGCCTTTATAGCGTACACGTTTGTATTTACCACAATGACACTCCCAGTCCTTAGTTGGACCGAAAATACGCTCACAGAATAAACCATCTTTTTCTGGTTTTAAAGTACGATAGTTAATCGTTTCAGGTTTTTTAACTTCACCGTATGACCAAGAACGGATCTTGTCAGGAGAAGCTAAACCAATTTTCATATATTCAAATTCATTAACGTCTATCAAGGAGCCTACCTCCCTCTAGTATAGGTCTTTATAAAGACTCTTTACGCAGCTCGATAATCGTTTGCAAGAATCATTTTTCTTTAGCAAAAGATTAAAAATAGAATGATTTATTGAAAGAAAAAGCCGGACAGGGCGTTAAATCCTGCCCGACTAATTTGAAAAATAACTTTGACCGTGTTCACTAATAATGTGAATTAACGTGTTCCATTATTCAAAAGACTCTACTGGCTCTTCTTCTTTATCTTGCTGTGGTGCAATGTTAAGTGCATCAGCTGGTTGAAGATCTTCTTCTTCGTCTAAGTCGCGAAGCTCTACTTCTTCATCATTGATCGTTAACATTTTCACATCCATACCAAGAGATTGAAGTTCTTTAATCAATACTTTGAATGATTCAGGAACGCCTGGCTCTGGTACACTTTCCCCTTTAACGATTGCTTCGTATGTTTTCACACGACCAACAACGTCATCGGATTTAACTGTTAAGATTTCTTGAAGAGTATAAGCAGCACCGTATGCTTCAAGTGCCCATACCTCCATCTCACCAAAGCGTTGTCCACCGAACTGTGCTTTACCACCAAGTGGCTGTTGAGTAACAAGCGAGTAAGGACCAGTTGAACGTGCGTGAAGTTTATCATCAACCATGTGGGCAAGTTTGATCATGTACATGATCCCTACTGATACACGGTTATCAAATGGTTCACCTGAACGTCCATCATACAGGGTCGTTTTACCATCACGGTTCATGCCTGCTTCTTCCATTGTCTCCCAAACATCTTCTTCGTTGGCACCATCAAATACTGGAGTTGCCATATGAACGCCTAGGGAACGAGAAGCCATACCTAAGTGTAGTTCTAAAACTTGTCCGATGTTCATACGAGAAGGTACACCAAGTGGATTTAACATGATATCAACAGGAGTACCGTCTGGCATGAATGGCATATCCTCTTCCGGTAAGATACGAGAGATAACCCCTTTGTTACCATGACGTCCGGCCATTTTGTCCCCTACGCGAATTTTACGCTTTTGAACAATGTAAGCACGAACTAATTGGTTAACACCTGGTGGTAATTCGTCGCCATCTTCACGGTTAAATACTTTTACGTCAAGAATAATACCGCCAGCACCATGTGGTACGCGTAATGAAGTATCACGAACTTCACGAGCTTTTTCACCGAAGATAGCATGTAATAAGCGTTCTTCAGCTGTTAATTCTGTAACCCCTTTAGGTGTTACTTTACCTACAAGAATGTCACCGTCACGTACTTCCGCACCAATGCGAATGATACCACGTTCATCTAAATTACGAAGTGCATCTTCCCCGACGTTTGGAATATCGCGAGTGATTTCTTCAGGTCCTAATTTTGTATCACGAGACTCTGATTCATATTCTTCAATATGAACAGATGTATAAACATCGTCTTTTACAAGGCGTTCGCTCATGATGACAGCATCCTCATAGTTAAAGCCGTTCCAAGTCATGAACGCAACAAGTACGTTACGACCAAGAGCAAGTTCACCATTTTCCATAGATGGACCGTCTGCTAAAATGTCACGAGGTTTCACACGTTCGCCAACTTTTACAAGTGGACGTTGGTTGTATGAAGTACCTTGGTTAGAACGAATGAATTTTTGTAATTTATATTTTGTTAAATCACCTTTAACCTCTTTACCGTCAACGACTTCAATGCGGCGAACATGGATAGAGCGAGCTTCAACGTGCTCAACAATACCATCATATTTCGCTACTACAGCCGCACCTGAGTCACGCGCATCAACGTGTTCCATACCAGTACCAACAAATGGTGCTTCTGGGTTAAGAAGAGGAACTGCTTGACGTTGCATGTTGGCACCCATAAGTGCACGGTTTGAGTCATCGTTTTCTAAGAACGGGATACATGCAGTCGCAGCTGACACTACTTGTTTAGGAGATACGTCCATATAGTCCATTTGCGATTTATTAAATACTGTATTATCCCCACGGAAACGACCTACTACTTCGTCTTTAGCAAATGTACCATCAGGATTTAATAGTGAGTTCGCTTGTGCTACATAGTAGTTATCTTCTTCATCAGCTGTTAAGTAATCAATTTGATCCGATACTTTACCTGTTTCGTGGTCAATACGACGATAAGGTGTTTCAATGAATCCAAATTTATTTACTTTGGCAAATGAAGATAATGAGTTGATTAAACCAATGTTTGGACCCTCTGGTGTCTCGATCGGACACATACGACCATAGTGAGAATAGTGAACGTCACGTACTTCGAAACCAGCACGCTCACGTGTTAAACCACCAGGTCCTAATGCAGAAAGACGACGTTTATGCGTTAACTCTGCCAATGGGTTTGTTTGGTCCATGAATTGTGATAATTGAGAGCTACCAAAGAACTCTTTAATTGACGCAATTACTGGACGAATATTAATTAATTGTTGCGGTACGATAGCAGCTGTATCGTTAATAGACATACGCTCACGTACTACACGTTCCATACGAGATAAACCGATACGGAATTGGTTTTGTAAAAGTTCACCAACAGAGCGTAGACGACGGTTACCTAAGTGGTCGATATCATCTGTTGCCCCTACTTGATAAAGTAAGTTGAAGAAATAACTTACTGAAGATAATACGTCAGCAGGTGTAATATTCTTCACTTCTTCATCGATGTACGCATTACTAATAATATTGATTTCTTTTTGCGCTTCATCTTTTGGTGCATAAATTTTAATAGACTGGATTGTTACATCGTCCTCAAGCACTCCACCTACTTGTGATAAAGTGCGGTAACCGATTCCTTTTGATGAATCTTCTAGATACGGTAAGATTTTATCTAAAGTACGACGGTCAAGAACTGTACCTTTTTCTACTAAAATTTCGCCTGTTTCTGGGTCTACAAGCGTTTCAGCAATCGTTTGGTTAAATAAACGATTTTTGATATGAAGCTTTTTATTCATTTTGTAGCGACCAACATTCGCTAAATCATAGCGTTTCGCATCAAAGAAACGAGAGTATAATAAACTCTTCGCACTTTCAACTGTTGGTGGCTCACCAGGACGTAAACGTTCATAGATTTCTAAAAGTGCTTTTTCAGTACTTTCAGAGTTATCCTTTTCTAACGTATTACGTAAATATTCGTTGTCGCCGATAATATCGATAATTTCTTGGTCTGAACCGAAGCCTAATGCACGAAGTAACACTGTTACTGGTAGCTTACGAGTACGATCAATACGCACATATACTACATCTTTCGCGTCAGTTTCATATTCCAACCATGCACCACGGTTCGGAATAACTGTTGCTCCGAAACCTTTCTTACCGTTTTTATCAGTTTTATCATGGAAATATACACTCGGTGAACGAACTAATTGTGAAACGATAACACGTTCAGCACCATTGATAATGAACGTACCTGTTTCTGTCATTAATGGGAAGTCACCCATGAAGACATCCTGTTCCTTCACTTCGTCTGTTTCTTTGTTGTAAAGACGTACTTTCACACGTAATGGAGCTGCGTAAGTAACATCTCGCTCTTTACACTCATCGACTTCATACTTAGGATCTCCTAATGAATAATCGATGAATTCTAATGAAAGATTACCTGTAAAGTCCTCGATCGGCGAAATGTCACGGAACATTTCACGTAGACCTTCTTCAAGGAACCACTCGTAAGACGCCGTTTGAATCTCAATCAGATTTGGAAGCTCAAGCACCTCGTTAATACGCGCAAAGCTTCTACGCTGGCGGTGTTGTCCATACTGAACTAGTTGACCTGTCAACTCATTCACCCCTCAATAAAGCGATATTAGGTCTTTGCAAAATCATACAAATAGTGTATGATTTCGAAAGACAAAAAGAAAACGAGTCTTCAAAAAGATCTCATTTTCGGTTAACTAAACTTATCTTGGCAAGTATACCCACATTATAACAATCATATACAAAAGGGCATACGACCTCAAAATAATATTTTTGCATTTTATCATATTATCATAGCCGATTTGTCAAGTCAATAATTTATGCATATTTCATTTATTTTTTTGCACAAACTATCCAGTACCCTTTTTTCTTCTCCACAACATCGACTTCAGAAAACTTTTCTTCTAAATAACTTACCGTTGATGGCGCACCTTGCTTCTTCTGTATTACTACCCACAGCTCGCCAGATGACACTAACTTATCATAAGCTCCATCGTAAAAACGGAAAATTGTTTCCTTTCCTGCGCGAATTGGAGGATTGGTTAAAATAGCTGCGGCTTTTACATCGTTATCAACCATCGATAGTCCGTCACTCACAAATATCCGTACATTTTGAACACCGTTTACTTGCGCATTTTTTTGCGAGAGTGCAACTGCACGTTCATTGATATCCATCATAAGAACGGTACGATCTGGGTTTGCTTTGGCAATCGATAATCCAATCGGTCCATACCCACACCCCACATCAAAAATTGCACCATCAATATCAGGCATTTGAAAAGCATCTATTAAAACACGGGATCCAAAATCTACTTCGCTTTTACTAAATACCCCTGCATCCGTTTCGAAGGAAAACGTATGCCCTAACAATTTGAATGTCCAGTGACGAGGTTTACTCTCAGTTTGAGGCTTACTTGTATAATAGTGATCTGACATTTCCACGCCTCCTCAGAATGAAGAAAAAAAGCTCGCCGCAATGACGAGCTTTCCTTTTGTTTAAAAGTAATACGAGATTACTTAACTTCTACAGATGCGCCAACTTCTTCAAGTTTAGCTTTGATTTGTTCAGCTTCATCTTTAGAAACGCCTTCTTTAAGAGCTTTAGGAGCGTTATCTACTACTTCTTTAGCTTCTTTAAGACCTAAACCAGTGATTTCACGAACCGCTTTGATAACTTTGATTTTTTCGCCACCAGCAGATGCTAGTACTACGTCAAACTCAGTTTTTTCTTCAGCAGCGCCAGCAGCAGCACCACCTACTACTGCTACAGGAGCAGCAGCTGTTACACCGAATTCTTCTTCGATAGCTTTTACTAAATCGTTTAATTCAAGAACTGTCATAGCTTTGATAGCTTCTAAGATTTGCTCTTTATTCATTATAATTTCCTCCTAATTGGATAATGTTTTTTTGTTGCGGGTTAGGCCGCAGAAGTTATAGTGCGTATGAAATTACGCGCCTTGTTCTTCTTTTTGTTCTGCAACAGCTTTTGTTGCAAGTGCGAAGTTGCGCACTGGAGCTTGAAGTACAGATAAAAGCATAGAAAGAAGACCTTCGCGTGATGGAAGTTCTGCAAGTGCTTTAACATCTTCAACAGAAGAGATTGTACCTTCAATAATACCTGCTTTAATTTCTAAAGCTTCATTTTTCTTAGCGAACTCGTTGATGATTTTAGCAGGAGCTACAACATCTTCATTAGAGAACGCAATTGCGTTAGGACCAACTAATACGTCATTGATTCCTTCAAGGCCAACAGCTTCAGTCGCACGACGAGTTAAAGTGTTTTTGTAAACTTTGAACTCAACGCCAGCTTCACGAAGTTGTTTACGAAGCTCAGTCACTTGTGTAACGTTAAGACCACGGTAATCCACAACTACTACAGAAGCAGCGTTTTGGAATTTCTCAGTAATCTCTTGAACTTGTACTTGTTTGTTTTCGATTGCTTTGCTCATGATGACACCTCCTATTAGAATGGGTCATTTATACCGACAAAAGAAAAGCCTCCGGGTCAAATAGACACAGAGGCTGAAAGTCATCATCTTTAAAATAAGAATCCGAATTCCGATGTCCTCGGTAGGATCATTAAGTGACAAGTCACTCCTACTGTCTACGGTACAAATGGATGATTCACAACAGCATCCATCATATCACAGATAGACAGAGCCGTCAACAGATCTATATAAAAAAACTAATTATTTTACTGCTACGCTTGAAGCGTCAACTTTAATAGCTGGGCCCATTGTAGTTGTAACGTTTACTGATTTCATGTAAGTACCTTTAGCAGCAGCAGGTTTTGCTTTTTGTACTACATCAAATACAGTTAAGAAGTTTTCTACTAATTTTTCTGCAGAGAAAGAAACTTTACCGATAGGAGCGTGGATAATACCAGCTTTATCAGCACGGTATTCTACTTTACCAGCTTTAATTTCTTCGATCGCTTTTGTTACATCGAAAGTAACTGTACCAGTTTTAGGGTTTGGCATTAAACCTTTAGGTCCTAATACACGGCCAAGTTTACCAACTTCACCCATCATGTCAGGAGTTGCAACGATTACATCGAAATCGAACCAACCTTGTTGGATTTTTTGGATGTATTCTGCATCGCCTACATAGTCAGCACCAGCTGCTTCAGCTTCTTTAAGTTTTTCACCTTTAGCGAATACTAATACGCGTTGAGTTTTACCAGTACCGTTTGGTAACACTACTGCACCACGGATTTGTTGGTCATTTTTACGAGTATCGATTCCTAAACGGAAAGCAACTTCTACAGTAGCGTCGAAGTTCACTGAGCTAGTTTTTTGAGCAAGTTCGATTGCTTCTTGTGCGCCGTATACTGCGTTACGGTCGATTAATTTTGCTGCATCTTGCAGTTTTTTACCTTTTTTAGCCATTATATAATTCCTCCTTGATTGTGGTTATAGCGGATTTTACCTCCCACGAATAAAGGTTGCGCGTTCACAAAGAAACTCCGCAACCTTCCAAAAAACAAATACATCATCAAGTAATGGGATTAGTCTTCGATAACAATACCCATGCTTCGTGCAGTACCTTCAACCATTAACATTGCAGCTTCAACTGAAGCAGCGTTAAGGTCTGGCATTTTAGTTTCAGCGATTTCGCGAACTTTATCACGCTTAACCGTTGCCACTTTTTTACGGTTTGGTTCACCTGATCCAGATTGGATACCAGCTGCTACTTTAAGTAGTACTGCTGCAGGTGGAGTTTTTGTAATGAAAGTGAATGAACGATCCTCGAATACTGAAATTTCAACTGGAATAATAAGACCAGCTTGATCTGCAGTACGCGCGTTGAATTCTTTACAGAATCCCATGATGTTCACACCCGCTTGACCTAATGCAGGACCAACCGGCGGAGCTGGATTTGCTTTACCAGCAGGGATTTGAAGTTTAACAACTTTAATAACTTTTTTAGCCACGAGACACACCTCCTTAAGTCCGTGATGTGGTAATTGGGTTGCCCCTCCCACTCAATATCTGTCTGTCAGCTAAGTGCCGATAACATTAAAATTATCATTGCAGACGTCAAACCAAAGTATGACAGTCTGACCTTTGAAATGATACCACTTTTATTTTTTTTAAGCAAGTAGTAAATAACAAATTCTGTGACATACTCATCAGACATATGACACTTTAGTTGCCAAAACTACATTTTTTGTATTTGCTCAAAATCAAGTTCCATAATTGTTTCGCGACCAAACATGTCGACAGAAACCTTCACTTTTCCTTTTTCAGTGTCAATTTCTTCAACACGTCCTTGGAAGTGCGCGAAAGGCCCTTCTAATACTTCTACCGCTTCTCCAATAGAAATATCAATCTCGACAACTTTGTCAGTCATGCCCATTTGCTCTAGTAGACGATCCGCTTCTTCAGGTAATAAAGGTGTTGGCTTCGCACCACCACCAGATGAACCGATAAAGCCAGTTACACCTGGCGTATTACGTACAACATACCATGAATCATCTGTCATAATTAGCTCTACTAAAACATAACCAGGGAAAACTTTACGCATCATTGTACGCTTTTTCCCATCCTTCATTTCTGTTTCTTCGTGTTCAGGCACAATAACACGGAAAATCTTATCTTGCATACCCATTGTTTCTACACGTTTCTCTAGGTTTGCTTTTACGCGGTTTTCATACCCTGAATACGTATGAACAACATACCAATTTTTTTCCATAACTAATAGGACTCCTCGTCCGTCCCTCCCTTACTAAATCAATTACGCCTTGGCGTAATTGTGTCTGGATTTTGAATTGTGCTTGCACAATTCGTTCCTTTCAAAATCCGTGACATCTGCCAGCGGCTTTATCTTCATTCAGTCGGTGTTTGGACACCTAACAATAAGGAACTGCATTTGCATTCAACCTACCACTTTTAGAAGCAGGAATCTTCTACTGAATGATGATAAAAGTGAAAATGAATCGGATATGCTAAGTGCATTCTTTACTCTTTTCACAAACTGCTCATTAGAAAAACGCAGCTTTCGCTAATGGCTAACGAAAGCCTGATGATATATACCTAATCTAGCATAGTCATCTATTGCTACCCTCATACTATCCCTAGCAGCATACTTACCATATTGAGAATATTTTACTGCTGATCACTTCTTCAATTTCGCCTTGGCGTAATTGCGTCCGGAGGCTTTGGGCCAACATGATGTTGGTCACTCAGTCGTTGCCACAGGACGTGGCGTTCTTAGACTGAGTTCCTCTATTTCAGTAGGTGTTTGGACACCCACTGAAAGGAACTATAACCGCATTTATCTTACCACCTATCGAGATAGGAGTCTCCTGTAGCTGACGCTTTGCTTTCGCTACAAAAAACATTTGTTGCTGTCGCTTTGCTTTCGCACAGAAAAGATCTGTAGCTGACGCTTCGCTTTCGCTACAAAAAACATTTGCTGAATGAAGATAAAACAAACGAAAAAACCCGTTTATTGTAATGACGGGCTATTTCAGAAATATTAACATGCTATTTACTAAATTATAACTCTAAGTACCAGCGGAATAATGATGAAATACCTAAGTCTACTAACACAAAAAATAAAGCCATAATTACAACAGTTGAAATTACAACGACTGTATATTTCGTCAGTTCTTTACTTTTTGGCCAGCTTGTTTTGCGCATTTCCGACATTACATTGCTGAAAAAGCCTTTAATCTTGCCCATTCTAGCCTAACCTCCGAATCAATCATATCTGTCTATTTACAAATCATTTTATAGCGTTTGTTTATGCACTGTATGTTCATTGCAATGCGAGCAAAATTTCTTTAATTCGAGGCGTACATTTGAATCTTCCTTAGCTGGAAACGTATAATTTCTCGATCCGCATTTTTCGCAATTTAGAACGACTTTTTTTGCCATATAATCACCTTTTCGGCACTTTGTCTTTTCAAGACTAACACCTATATTTGTCAATGTCAATAAAGGCATACAACCGCTAAGACATTTCTTCAAGCACTAAATGTCGCTCTAATTTACGCTTTACTCGTTGTAAAGCATTGTCAATAGACTTCACATGACGATTTAGTTTTGCAGAAATTTCATGATAAGACTGACCATCTAAGTAAAGAGCTAACACTTGTAGTTCTAGTTCACTTAAAATCTCACCCATCTTTTCTTCTAAGTAGCCAAACTCTTCTCTATGAATCATTAACTCTTCCGGATCATCCATAATAGCACCCGTTAATACATCCATTAAAGTACGATCTGACTCTTCATCAAAAATAGGCTTGTCCAAAGAAACATATGAATTTAGTGGAATATGCTTTTGTCTTGTAGCTGTTTTAATAGCCGTAATAATCTGCCTTGTAATACATAGCTCAGCAAAAGCTCGAAAAGAAGCAAGCTTATCTCCCTTAAAATCGCGAATGGCTTTATATAAACCAATCATGCCCTCTTGCACAATGTCTTCCTTATCTGCACCAATTAAAAAATAAGATCTAGCCTTTGCTCTTACTAACAAACGGTATTTCGTAATTAAATAATCCAACGCATCTGTATTACCTTGATGCACCATTTCAATAAGTTCTTCATCATTGAATCGTTCAAAATCTTGTGTCACTTGTACAATACTATTTTTAAACATGGTATCACCTCAGCCACAACAGATAATAGGAACAGTATAACGGAATTGGAAAATATGAGTCAATCAATCATTTCAAACCACGCCGCCACTTTTCAAAGGCTAAAGCAACATCCGGCTTAAGCTCCATGCGAGATGGCGGTTTGCTATCATGTTTTTGTTTCACATCATGAGAAATTTTATGTTGGATAATACCCATATCAATTTCTAGCTCTCTTGCCGACTTTCGCAGAGCACCATTACCAAAAATAACGTTTTGCTCTGCCATATCGGAGGTTGCTACGTGAATCTGTACATTTCTAGCCTTTAGTTCGTGTGTCATTTTTTCAATACGTTCATCTGCTGTTTCGTTTTTCCGTGTATAAATGATTTCGACATCGTTTTCTAAATAAGTTTGCTCCACACCCGATACAAGATGTGCGTCAAAAACTATAATTACGCGCCACCCCATAGCTGCCTTATACTCAGCCATAAGCTCAATCAATCTCTTACGGGCATCTTCAAAATTTGTATCACGTAATGGTCGTAGCTCTTTCCAAGCTCCTATCATATTATAGCCGTCAACAAGCAAAATATTGTTCATTGTCAATCATTCGCTTCTTGACGTTTACGATACACTTCGTACATTAAAAGTGCAGCAGCTACCGATGCATTTAGTGATGTGACATGCCCAACCATCGGTAAATGATATAAAAAGTCACATTTCTCTTTTAATAAGCGGCTCATTCCTTTGCCTTCACTACCAATAATAATCGCAAGCGGCAATGTTGCATCCATTTTACGATAGTCTGCAGAACCTTTGGCATCTGTACCTGCAATCCATACTCCTCGTTCTTTTAACTCATCTACCGTCTGCGCTAGATTATTAACACGCACAACAGGTACATGCTCAATTGCTCCAGTTGATGACTTTGCCACTACAGCTGTCAAACTCACAGAACGGCGCTTCGGAATAATAATGCCGTGCGCACCTATCGCATCAGCAGTTCGCATAATAGAGCCTAGATTATGCGGATCCTCTAGCTCATCTAAAATTAAGAAAAATGGGTCTTCTTGTTTTTTTGCCGCAGCCGCAAATAAATCCTCTAGCTCCGCATATTGATATGCCGCAACAGAGGCAACAATTCCTTGGTGATTGGCATCTGATAATTGATCAACCTTTTTCTTCGGGACAAATTGAACAATGACACCACGTTCACGTGCCAAATCTAGAAGTTCGTTAACCCCCGATTTTTTCACACCTTCTGCAATCCATACTTTATTCATATCGCGGCCTGAACGAAGTGCTTCTAACACTGGGTTTTTACCGGCAATCATTTCTCCATTTTGCTCTGCCATTAATTTGACACTCCTTTCGATTCCTCGATTATTTGAATAGCGTATGCAATGATTGCATAAACGCGTTCTAATTCATTTAATAAAAATAAACTACCAAGCACAGCCTCAAAGCCTGAGCTATTACGGTATGTTTGAACATCTGTATTTTTCGGCACAGAGCCGGATTTGGCATTGCGTCCACGACGGAACACAGCCAACTCCTCCTCTGTTAAAAAGCCTTCATCCATCATTCGATGTACAATCATAGATTGTGCTTTCGCTGATACGTAACGTGTCGCTTCTCTATGAAGTATGTTAGGTTTGACACGGCCGACACGTAGCAAATGCTCGCGTATCTTTTGTTCTAAAACCGCGTCCCCCATATAGGCTAACGCTAATGCATTCAATTGCTTGACATCTTCGTTGCGGAGTTTATCCAAATCACTTACCCTCGTTTCCATCTAGTTCCTTGTCGCGTATCTTCTAAAATGATACCTTGCGCTTGCAAATGGTCACGAATTTCATCTGAACGAGCAAAATCACGATTTTTACGAGCTTCTATACGCTCCTGTAAAAGTGCTTCAATTTCTTCGTCTAATAACTCTTCTTCTTTTGCAAATTCAATACCTAAGACGTCACCTAACACCTCAAAAGTTTCAGTAAAACTCAATAATACTTTTTCATCAGTATTCGTTTCATTTAAATAAATATTTGCGATACGCGCTAATTCAAATAATACGGAAATGGCATTGGCTGTATTAAAATCATCATCCATCGCTTCTTCAAAATGAGCTTTTTGTTCAACAATTTTTTCAAGCCATTCTTCTGAGTGATCGCCTAAGCTTGCTGTTGCTGTTAAACGGTGTTTGATATTGTTGTAGGCAGTACGAATTCGTTCTAAACCATTTGCGGCTGCATCTACTAAATCCTTCGCAAAGTTAATCGGATGACGATAATGCACTGAAAGCATAAAGAAGCGTAAAATTTGCGGGTCAATTTGCTTACGAATATCATTAACGAGTATAAAATTACCAAGAGATTTGGACATTTTTTCATTATCAATATTAATATACCCATTGTGCATCCAATAACGCGCGAACGTTTTATCATTATGAGCTTCAGATTGTGCAATTTCATTTTCATGATGCGGGAATGTTAAATCTTGCCCACCAGCATGAATATCCATAGTATCTCCTAAATGCTCACGCGCCATTACTGAGCATTCAATATGCCAACCTGGACGTCCTTTGCCCCACGGACTTTCCCAGTAAATTTCACCTGGCTTCACAGCTTTCCATAGAGCGAAATCTAACGCATCATCTTTTTTCTCGCCAGCTTCTATACGAGCACCAATTTTTAAATCATCTACCGCTTGGTGAGATAATTTACCGTAACCATTAAATTTACGAGTTCGGTAATAAACATCACCAGCTGACTCATAAGCATAGCCCTTATCGACTAAAACTTGAATGAATTGAATGATATCATCCATATGCTCTGTTACGCGTGGATGTACATCTGCTTTCTTGCAGCCTAACGCTGTAACATCTTCAAAGTACGCATCAATAAAGCGTTCCGTTAATTCATGAACTTCTTCTCCAAGTTCATTAGCAGCCTTAATAATTTTGTCGTCCACATCTGTGAAATTTGAAACAAATTTCACATCGTAGCCTTTGTATTGAAAATAACGACGCACTGTATCGTAGACAATTACAGGACGTGAATTCCCAATATGAATGTAGTTATAAACTGTCGGACCGCAAACGTACATTTTTACTTTGCCTTCCTCCAGCGGTACGAAAGTTTCCTTTTGTCGTGTTAATGAGTTGAAAATTTGAATACTCATTGTGTTTCTCTCTCCTTTTGTAAGCGTTCGATTTCCTGATTCATTGCTGCAATCTGCTTCTCGAAAGCTTGACAACGTTCTTCTACAGGGTCAGGTATATTTTGGTGGTCAAGTTTTTTCTCTAGACGAACTCCATCCTTAATCACTATTTTACCAGGAATACCGACAACCGTAGCATTTGGTGGCACTTCTTTTAAGACAACTGAGCCTGCGCCAATTTTACTATTTTCACCAATTGTAATAGAACCTAACACTTTTGCACCTGTTGCAACTAGTACATTATCCTCTAATGTCGGATGGCGTTTTCCCTTTTCTTTCCCTGTACCACCTAAAGTAACACCTTGATACAACGTTACATTATCACCAATCTCACATGTTTCGCCAATGACAACGCCCATCCCATGGTCAATAAAGAAACGTCGACCGATTTTCGCCCCAGGGTGAATTTCAATTCCAGTAAAGAAGCGACTAATTTGTGAAATGGTACGGGCTATAAAATAAAAACGCTTTTTAAAGAACCAATGGGCAACTCGATGTGACCAAGTAGCGTGCAGGCCCGAGTATGTTAATATCACTTCGAATACACTGCGCGCTGCTGGATCATTCTCAAAAATCGTTTCTACATCTTCCTTCATTCTTTTAAACACAAAAGCTCCCCCTTTTCATTTTGATCTGCCTTGAACCTATCAATTATGCCTCGGCATAATTCCGTGACATCCGCCGGAGGCTTTGGCCAACGTGATGTTGGTCACTCAGTCATTGCCACAGGTCGTGGCGGTCTTAGACTGAGTTCCTCTATTTCAGTGGATGTTTGGACACCCGCTAAAAGTAGTTGAAAGCCCCACACAGTCAACTGCATCCCTGGCCTACTGACGTTGATTTCACCGCAGAGTTAGTCGAGTGAAATTTAGCGCATCCTCCACTTCTAGTCCTATGTCCAGAAAATAAAAAAGCGCCCCTATCATCCCCTATAAAGGGATGACAGAGACGCTAAAATTGCGCGGTTCCACTCTGATTGAAGGCGAATGCCTTCCACTCTGGACGTTCTGTAACGGGAACGAATCGATAAAGCCTACTATTTGTTCAGCTTTATGCTCAAAGGTGCATTTCAGTTTTGCCTAGGCTCAGACCACTTTCAGCCGGTGATGGTCCTCTCTTAAGAGCATGCGCCACTTACTTCTCCTTATCAACGCTTTCTCAATGTAAATACATTTTACAACGAACTGATAAATTGTCAATCAATTTCTACTTATTGCGCAAATTTTTCTACACGATCAATTGTTTTCTGTTTGCCAATTAAGCAAATCGCGTTAGGAAGCTCTGGACCATGCGTTTCACCCGTCGTTACGACGCGGATTGGCATAAATAGATTTTTACCTTTGTGACCTGTTTCTTTTTGAACAGCTTTAATAGCCGCTTTGACAGTATCAGGCGTAAATTCCTCTAAACCTTCAAGCTGTGCTTTAAATGCAGTCATTACCTCAGGTACCTGCTCACCTGCTAAAACTGCTTTTGCTTCTTCATCATATTCAATATGATCGTTAAAGAATAGGCGAGATAGTTCTACAATTTCAGCACCAAAGCTCATTTGATCATGATAAAGTGCGATTAAATCTGTAGCCCATACGCGTTCTTCTTCTGTTAGCTCCTCTGGTAATAAACCAGCTTTTTGTAAGTGTGGTAAAGATAATGCCACTACTTCTTCTAAAGATAATTTTTTAATGTATTGGTTATTCATCCAAGTAAGCTTTTGTTTATCGAACATAGATGGTGATTTTGAAAGACGTTTTTCATCAAAGATTTTAATAAATTCTTCTTTTGAGAAAATCTCTTCTTCCCCTTCAGGAGACCAGCCAAGTAATGCGAAGAAATTGAACATTGCTTCAGGTAGGTAACCTAAATCTTTATATTGTGTTACGAATTGAATAATTGATTCATCACGTTTTGATAATTTTTTGCGGTTTTCATTAATAATTAATGTCATATGACCAAAGCGTGGATATTCCCAGCCAAATGCATCAAAAATCATCATTTGTTTTGGTGTATTCGATAAATGCTCTTCACCACGGAATACATGCGAAATTTCCATAAAGTGATCATCTAGCACTACCGCATAGTTATACGTTGGGATACCGTTTGCTTTAACAAGTACCCAGTCACCAATATCTTTTGACTCAAACGATACTTGTCCACGTACTAAATCCTCAAACTCATATGTTACATTTTCAGGCACGCGCATACGAATTGTATATTGTTCACCATCAGCTTCTTTAGCTGCAACTTCCTCTGCTGATAAATGACGACAAGTACCATCATAAGTTGGAGCTGCAACACCTCGTGCTTTTTGTTCTTCACGAGACGCTTCTAATTTCTCAGAAGAACAGAAGCATTTGTAAGCTAAACCTTGCTCTAATAGTTTCTCAGCGTGCTCTTTATAAACATCAAGACGCTCCATTTGACGATAAGGTGCATATGGTCCACCGATATCGATCGACTCATCATATTCCATACCTAACCATTTTAAGTTATCAAGCTGAGATGCTTCTCCGCCCTCTACATTACGCTCAATATCTGTATCCTCAATACGTACGATGAATTTACCGTTATGATGTTTTGCATATAAATAGTTAAATAACGCTGTACGCGCTCCACCGATATGTAAGAAACCAGTAGGGGATGGCGCGTAACGAACACGAACTTCTTTCGCCATAATTAAAAGCCTCCTAAATTTTCGTTCAAAAAATTGACTTTGTTCATTTTACCACTCTGTTACAGGAAATAAAAGCGCTGAGCGCCTGCTTTTATTTCTTCATCAATAGGATTGTCGCCATCGCAGCGATCCCTTCCTCGCGACCTGTAAAACCTAAACGCTCAGTTGTTGTTGCTTTAACATTCACTTGAGAAGGCTCTGCATGAAGCAATTCAGCAATACGATTTTGCATTTGTTCAATGTACGGTGCCATTTTCGGACGTTGTGCCATAATCGTACAATCCACATTACCTAGAACATAGCCCTTATCCTCAACAATTTTCCAAATATGCTCCAGTAATTTCGCTGAATCAGCATCCTTGAATGCTGGATCCGTATCTGGGAAATGACGACCGATATCGCCCTCACCAATAGCCCCTAACGCTGCATCTGTTACAGTATGTAATAAAACATCTGCATCCGAATGCCCTACTAACCCTTTTTCATGAGGAATTGTTATACCACCAATAATTAATGGACGCCCTTCTTCAAATGCATGAACGTCAAATCCTTGTCCTACTCGAAACATATGATTTTGAGACTGTCTAATAAGATAACACCAACCGAAGCTCATTTACTTCAAAAGTATGCAGACTTAATAAGCTTCTATTCAGCTTCTAAGGCAGTCTCATTCACCTTCCTTCACTTTTATATTTACTCTACATTATACCCTCACATTTTAACATATTTCCTAGGAAATTGAGTTGGTAGTGAACAGTACTGTGAAATCAATTATGCCTCGGCATAATTGCGTACGGAATCGGAAAGAAAGATAAATGTAAAATCTCATCAGCAAATTATAATGCTGATGAGATTATTAGTTTGTTATTATAATTTTTTCAAAGCACGTTTACGCAAGATTGCTTCACCAAAAACTAAATCCTCTTGGGTCGTCATCTTTACATTTTCGTAGCTGCTTTCTACAATATGCACCTCATGGCCAAGACGTTCAACAAGCATTGCTTCATCAGTACCAAGGAAGCCCACCTTCTCAGCGACATCCTCCGCCTCTACAATCAAATCAAATTGAAATGCTTGAGGGGTTTGAATCATCCATAAGCTTTCTCGGTCAATCGTCTCTTCAATAACACCATCACGTACTTTTTTCATCGTATCCTTCGCACGAACACCCGCAATCGCAGCGCCAAAGTCATGCGCATTTTGCACAAGATTCGCTATAATGTCGTGAGTAATAAATGGACGCGCAGCATCATGCACTAGCACAATATCAACCTGCTTCATTTCTTTCATGCACGAATGGACGGAATGCTGTCGCTCTGCACCACCATCAGGTAAACCTTTCACTTTAGTAATTCCATACCTCTCTAGCATTTCTTGAATACATACACGCTCTTCAGGCTTTACTGCAAGCCAAATACCTGTACACTGACTATCCTGTTCAAATACCTCCAGTGTGTGTATGAGGATCGGTTTTTCTAAAAGATTTAAAAATAACTTGTTTTGCCCTGCGCCCATTCGCTTTCCGCTTCCTGCAGCAGGCAATACTACTTCATATTGCACATTTCCCACTTCCTAGTCATCCTTTGGTTTAGCAAAAATCATACGACCTGCTGATGTTTGAAGAACACTTGTTACGGTTACTGTAATTGCCTGTCCTATATAGCTACGTCCACCTTCAACAACGATCATTGTGCCATCATCTAAATAAGCAACCCCTTGATTATGCTCTTTCCCATCTTTAATAACCATCACTTGCATATTCTCACCTGGAATTACGACAGGTTTGACCGCATTTGCTAAATCATTGATATTCAGCACTTTAACGTGGTGTAACTCGCAAACCTTGTTAAGGTTAAAGTCGTTCGTCACTATTTGTGTGTCGATGCCCCTTTTCTTTGCAAGGCGCACTAGTTTTAAGTCAACCTCTTGAACATCCTCAAAGTCCTCTTCAGTAATTTCAACATTCGTCATACGTTCATCTTGTAATTTTTTCAAAATATCTAAGCCGCGGCGCCCTCTTGTACGCTTTAACGTATCCGAAGAATCTGCAATATGCTGGAGCTCAGTAAGAACAAATTGGGGTACAACTAGTGTACCTTCTATAAAGCCTGTTTCAGAAATATCTGCAATACGACCATCAATAATAACACTAGTATCTAACAGTTTATAGCTTCCTCGTACCTCTTGAGGCTCTACACCTTCCGCTAGTTTTTTCTTTGAAGTGTTACCACGCAAAGTAAATAGCTGGATTAATTCATCTCGCTTTTTAAAGCCTACACGGAACCCTAAATATCCAAGCACAAATGACAGTATAATTGGTAAAACCTTTGTAAAACTCGGCAAATCCATACTATCGATTGCAAACCCTAAGAAATAAGCAACGATTAGTCCAATAATAAGTCCAAGTGTACCAAATAATAAGTCACCAACCGGTACTTTAAATAGCACCTCTTCCATCCAGCTAATAAGCTTTACAAAATAATCCGAAAAGGCAAATGATAATGTAAATAGTAAAAGCGCTCCTAAAGCTACTGATACGTAAGGGTTATCAAGCCAAGGATTAGATGATAAATGAAGCAATTCGTATAATGGCGGTAAGAAAACAAGGCCTAATGCTCCTCCAATCAGTAAAAAAGCAATTTGAACAAATTTTTTCATAAACTGTCACCTCCCATTCTTAATATATAATTATACATAGTTTACTGCAGAAAATCTTTTATGACCCCATCAAAGCATCGGTAATTTCATCCATTTATTGATCATCCCGAGTCTACTGAAAATCGATTACTAAAATTCTTCACACTATACTCAACAACGCTCTTTAGCATCCGCTGGGCAATCAATTATGCCTCCGCATAATTGCGTCCGGAATCGGCTTTGTGCTTAGGCCTGAAAATGTTTTTTATGCGAAAGCGAAGCGACAGCAACAACAACAACAACAACATGAGCGCCGACACGATGTCGGTCATCTCGGTAATACACAGGACGTGGCATTTTTAGACTGAGTTCCTCTATTTTAGCGGGTGTTTGGACACCCGGTGAAAGAAGTTAAACAAGCACTTTTACGGACGTTATCATAGACGCCAATCCCCCTCTTAGAGTTTCCTACCTTCTATCTATGAACTCTACTCATGCAATTAAAAGTGCATGTCAGAACATAGTCCAACATGCACAAACCTCTTTATAGCTCTCTAAAGCAAGCATTTAATGCATCCTTTATCGTTTCTACACCAACTATCTCAATACCTTGTGGGAAATCCCAGCCACCGATATTTGAGGCTGGTATGAAGGCCCGTTTAAATCCGAGCTTTGCTGCTTCAATCACACGTTGTTCAATACGAGATACACGACGCACCTCGCCTGTCAAACCTACTTCCCCAATAAAGCAATCCGTTGCCCTAACAGCTTGATCCTTAAAACTCGAAACAATACTTGTCAACACAGCCAAATCAATGGCAGGCTCATCAAGCTTCACGCCGCCAGCAACTTTAATATATGCATCCTGTGCCTGCAGCATGAGACCCATTCTCTTTTCAAGGACGGCCATAAGCAGTTGCACACGATTTTGATCGACACCCGTTGCCATTCGTTTCGGATAATTAAAGCTTGTTGGTGTTACCAGTGACTGAATTTCAACTAGAATTGGCCTTGTACCTTCCATTGAGGCTACGATTGTTGACCCAGCCGCCCCTTGTGAACGCTCCTGTAGGAACAACTCAGACGGGTTTAACACTTCCTTTAAGCCCCCCTGAAGCATTTCAAAAATAGCAATTTCATTCGTAGAGCCAAAGCGGTTTTTTTGGCTGCGTAAAATACGGTGATTATGATGTCGTTCCCCTTCAAAATACAATACCGTATCAACCATATGCTCCAAAATACGTGGTCCTGCAATTTGTCCCTCTTTTGTTACATGTCCGACTAAAAATATGGCAATTCCTTTTGTTTTTGCAATTCGCATAAGTTCTGCTGTACATTCACGCACTTGCGATACACTACCCGGTGCACTTGTTACCTCTGGATGAAAAACAGTTTGAATAGAATCGACAATAACAAACTTTGGCTGCACATCATCAATGGTCTGATTTAAAAGCTCTAAATTCGTTTCAGAATATATATAAAGCTCCTGTGAGATCACTCCTAAACGTTCTGCACGCAGCTTTGTTTGACGGATGGATTCCTCACCAGAAATATAGAGCACACGATGTCCCTTGTTCGAAAGCAACGCAGATACTTGTAATAATAATGTCGACTTCCCTATCCCAGGATCTCCCCCAATTAACACAAGAGAACCTGGTACGATGCCTCCGCCTAATACTCGGTTAAGCTCACCCATTTCTGTTGCAACTCGCGATTCCTCAGCAGCTTCAATTTGCATAATAGGGAGAGCCTTTTGGGTAACCGTAGCAGAGTGTTGGAATGCACCTCGTGGCCCTTTTGCAACGACCTCCACCTCTTCGACCATCTTATTCCATTCCCCACATCCTGGACATCTTCCCATCCATTTTGCGGATTCATAACCACAGCTTGAACATACGAATTTTGTTTTTTTCTTTGCCAAATTACATCCACCTCGAATATTTGTTCTTATATTTATTATTGTACATAAAAAAAGACAGCTTGGCACTTAAAGCCTCGCTGTCTTTTTGAATCTCACGCTGCGGGAGAATTATTTAGAAGTAGAAACTTCCTCTTTTTTCTTTACAACAAACTCATCATTCACGTAATCAATGATCACTTGGTTGCCCTTCTCTACATTACCTTTCAACAGTTCTTCCGATAAACGGTCTTCTACTTGTTTTTGTAATGCACGACGTAGTGGGCGAGCACCGTATTGAGGATCGTAGCCTTCTTCTGCAATTTTTTCAAGAGCCGAATCCGTTAACTCTAACGAAATGTCTTGCTCTTTTAGACGTTTTGTTAAAGCATTCGCCATCATCGCTACGATTTCTTTTAAATGTTCTTTTTCTAGTGAGTGGAAGACGATCATTTCGTCGATACGGTTTAAGAATTCTGGGCGGAATGCTTTTTTCAGTTCCTCCAGCATTGTACCCTTCATATCTTTATACTTCGTATTCGTACCACCTACATTGAAGCCAAGGTTTTTCTGATATTTTAAAGCATCCGCACCAACGTTTGATGTCATAATAACAACTGTGTTGCGGAAATCCACCACGCGACCTTTAGAATCTGTTAAACGGCCATCTTCAAGTACTTGAAGTAAGATATTGAAAACATCTGGATGAGCCTTCTCAATCTCATCTAGTAATACTACAGAATATGGTTTACGACGAACCTTTTCTGTTAGTTGACCGCCATCATCAAAGCCTACATAGCCCGGAGGTGAACCAACTAAACGTGAAGTCGAATGTTTTTCCATGTACTCAGACATATCAACACGAATCATTGCGTCCTCATCGCCAAACATAACTTCCGCTAATGCTCTAGCAAGCTCTGTTTTACCAACCCCTGTAGGGCCTAAGAAAATAAATGAACCAATTGGTCGTTTCGGATCTTTCAAGCCAGCTCTTGCACGACGAATTGCGCGAGAAATTGCTTCTACCGCTTCTCCTTGACCTACAACACGTTTGTGTAACTCTTCTTCAAGTTGTAATAACTTAGAAGATTCTTCGGAAGCAATTTTTGATACTGGAATTCCAGTCCACATAGACACTACCGCTGCTACATCATCCACTGTCACTTTTGATTCGGCTTTCCCTTGCTCTTCTTTCCAATTTTTTCTCGTAGTTTCAATTTCATCTTTTAGTTTTTGCTCTGTATCTCTTAATGATGCTGCTTTTTCAAATTCTTGACCTGAGACAGCCGCATTCTTTTCAGAACGTACACTTTCAAGCTTATCTTCAAGTGCCTTTAAGTTTGGTGGCACTGCGAATGAACGTAAGCGTACTTTAGAACCTGCTTCATCAATTAAGTCGATCGCCTTATCTGGTAAGAATCGATCAGAAATATACCGGTCACTCATTTTTGCTGCCGCTTCAATTGCTTCATCTGTAATTTTCACACGGTGATGTGCTTCATAACGATCACGTAAGCCTTGAATAATTAGAATCGCTTCTTCTACAGTTGGTTCATCAACTTGAATTGGTTGGAAACGGCGCTCTAATGCCGCATCCTTCTCAATATATTTACGATACTCATCTAGTGTTGTTGCACCAATACATTGAAGCTCGCCACGTGCTAAAGATGGTTTTAAAATATTTGATGCATCAATGGCACCTTCTGCACCGCCGGCACCGATCAATGTATGCAATTCATCGATAAATAAAATTACATTACCAGCTTGGCGAATTTCATCCATTACTTTTTTCAAGCGATCCTCAAATTCACCGCGATATTTTGTTCCAGCAACAACAGTCCCCATATCAAGTGTCATAACACGTTTATCACGAAGAATTTCTGGCACTTCATTATTAATAATTTGCTGTGCTAAGCCTTCAGCAATAGCCGTTTTACCGACACCAGGCTCACCGATTAATACAGGGTTATTTTTTGTACGGCGAGAAAGAACCTCGATAACACGTGTAATCTCCTTGCTTCGACCAATGACCGGATCTAGAGTGCCTTCACGAGCAATTTGCGTTAAATCACGCGCAAGGCTATCTAATGTTGGTGTATTGGCAGCCTGTGCAGCTTGTTGACCAGATTGAGCATTGTCGTTATTGCCTAATAGCAATAGCACTTGCTGACGAGCTTTATTCAATCCGACACCGGCATTATTTAATACACGAGCCGCTATACCTTCACCTTCACGAATAAGCGCCAATAGTAAATGCTCTGTTCCAATATAGGAATGGCCTAATTTTCGTGATTCATCGACTGATAGCTCTATTACTTTTTTAGCTCGAGGTGTGTAGTGGACAATCGGGCCAACATCCTCTTTACCTTTTCCTACAAGCTCTTCAATACCTGCTTCAATCATTTGAGGGCTAATATCAATGGCTTCTAATGCTTTTGCAGCGATACCGCCACCTTCGCGGATAAGCCCTAAAAGAATATGCTCTGTTCCAATTGATTCGTGCTTCCAACGAATTGCCTCTTCTTGTGCAAGCTGTAATACTTTTTGTGCGCGTTGTGTAAAACGATTAAACATCAAATGAATCCTCTCCTTTTCCCCGAATAGTAGGCTTACTCATATTTTCGCGAGATAGTGCCTCACGAAGCATTTCAGCCCGTACGCGATCTCGCTTAGCAGGCGGCAAAACGTCCCCTGCATAATTCTGTAAAAACCCAGGTTGCATACTGACTACACATTCGTTTAATTTAGTCGCTTTAATACCTTCAATTAACTGTAAATCTACTCCTAAACGAACATTGGATAGACAGGTAGCAGCTTCCTCACTCGTTAAAATCCTGGCATATGTTAACGTACCTAAAGCACGGTACACACGGTCTTCTAGAGCAAGCTCTGCTTTTTCCATTAACTTGCTTCTTGCATGCCGTTCTTTTTGAATTATTTTTTCAGCGACACTTTGGATGTCCGCTAAAATGTCATCCTCTGTTTTTCCTAGTGTAATCTGATTTGACACTTGGTAAACGTTACCTATATTTTCGCTACCTTCTCCATATATTCCTCTTACCGTCATTCCTAATCGTGTCATTGCATTAATGATTTGATTCATCTGACCCGTGAGTGTAAGGGCTGGCAGGTGCATCATGACAGATGCTCGCAAACCAGTACCAATATTTGTCGGGCAACTTGTTAAATAACCAAATGTATCTCGGAATGCATAAGGCAAAGCTTTCTCTAAGGTACGATCAATTTTATTGGCCTGCTCGTATGCCTGTAGAAGTTGAAAACTCGCTGTCATACATTGAATGCGTAAATGGTCTTCTTCGTTCACCATAATGCTAATTGATTCGTCATCCGATAAGAGCATGGAGCCAACTTCCTCTTTTTTTGCAAGCTGAGGACTAATTAAATGTTTTTCTACAAGTATTTGACGTTGTAAAGGCGTTAAATCTTTAATAGCAAAATATGAATAATTTTCTTGAAGTTCTGTACTGTCCTTTATCGCATGTGTAACTGCCTGTTCTACATGTAATGCTTCATCCTCTGTAAAGGCTAATGGAAAACGATAACCATCTAAATTTCGAGCAAGGCGGATGCGTGTACTAATGACAATATCTGAATAATCGTCCTCCACACTCATCCATATTGGTGTAGCACGCTCTAAAAACGATTCAATCATCACGACACATCACCACCTTCAAATTGTACCTGCTTCTCAAGTTCCTTTGCTTCATCGCGAAGCTTAGCTGCCTCTTCAAATTGTTCTTTATCTACAGCAAGCTTCATACGTTTACGAATATCCTCAATTTGCTTTTTGATGACATAAACATTGCTTCGAGCACCGGGCATTTTCCCTATATGTTGAGGACCAGCCTGTATACGGTTAAAGAGCTTCGGTAAGTGCTCGCTAAAGGTGTCATAGCAGCTAGGGCATCCAAATTTACCTTCTTTTAAAAACTGTTTATACGTAAATCCACATTGTGGGCATGTTTGCGGTTGTGGCGGTGCTTGCTGCTTTTCACCCACTTTTTGTTGCTGCCATGTAGGTGAGCCAAACCAATTGGATAATAGCTGTTGAATAGATACTGGCTCTTGCTTAAATTCAGCATGAAATGGATGGAACTGCGAGGCGCAGACGTCACAATAATGATGCTCCACCTTTTGACCACTTTGAACTTGTGTTACAGTAACTGTCGCATTACGCTGCTTACAATGTTCGCAAATCATTTCCATCACCTCTTTTACTTTTGCTGTTCATATTTAATCGTTGTTAGCATCGCTCGTAAAATTTTTGCTCGAATATGATCCCGTAATGGGAGTTGCAAATCGATAGTTGAGCGATCAACTGCTGCTAATATTATTTTCGCTTCTCGCCTTGAAATTACCTGCTCATCAATTAGTCGATAAACTAAATCTTCTGCCATTATTTGCGATGCCCCACCTTCTATTTGCCTGAGGACATCATCGATTAGATCAATTTGTGAATTCGCGCGGACACGTAAAATTCGAATGTATCCACCACCACCACGTTTGCTTTCAACAAGGTAACCTCGTTCGGCAGTAAATCTTGTATTAATTACATAATTTATTTGTGAGGGCACGCACTGAAATTTATCTGCGATTTCACTACGTTTTATTTCAATATGCCCCTCTCCACCTAATTCAAGTACTTGCTTTAAGTAGCCTTCTATGATGTCTGATATATTACGCATTTTAGGAATACACCTCGCTTACTACACTGACTTTGACTATCTTTGACTTTCTTTGAGTATATTATACAAAACGCTTGAAAATAATTGCAATTATTTCGCACACAGAAAAAATCCGCCGAGTGCTTTAGCTATAAGATACCCTTATCAGCAAAAGAAAAAACGCAAGCATATGCAATTAGCATATACTTGCGTCTATAAAAATTATACCCAACGACCAACAATTGGATAACGCCAAGGCTCATCAGATAAAGCCTTCACAATACCGATAATTGGCGCAATAAAATAGATAATCCCGAAAACAATTAAGAACGGTATACCAATGAGCAGGAAGCTTAAAATACCCGAAATTGTAAGTAATACCACCATCACAACTTGGAACAATAAGGCCTGCACAGAAATGCTCTTTACCTCTTCTTCCGAACTAATTAAGAAAAATATTATAGGTACTAACCATGGCGCAAAAAATGCACTTGCGTGTATGATTACCTTAGACCATTTAGTTTCCATTTATATCAACCCTTCCATATAATTTTTTTATTTTATGTACTATCTTTTACGGAACTACGCCTTAAATAGTTTCAACTTTGAATTGGATTTATAAAATTTTTTGAAAGGCATGTGATACTTGATGGAATTTAATAACACACTTGCAAATGAATATGAAAAAGGTATTCGTCGCACGCTACCTAGCTACGATGCCATGCTGCGCTTAACACAAACCTTTTATCAATCTGCATTACCTGAGAACGCTGAATTTTTAGTAGTTGGCTCCGGAAGCGGTAATGAAATTTTACAGCTCGCTGAGAAAAGACCTCATTGGTCATTTGTTGGTATCGATCCGTCAGAAGCGATGCTACAAATAGCTGGCGAACGTTTAAAATCTCTACCTAATAATATTTCTTTATATCAAGGAACTATACTGGATACAAAGTTACCTTCAGTAAAATTTGATGCAGCCAGCTGTGTACTAGTGCTTCATTTTATACAAGATGACCAAGAGAAGCTTGCAACATTAAAAAAAACAGCAAATAATTTAAAGCCTGGTGCTCCATTTGTGCTCGTCTCAAAATACGGGCAGCCGGGTACCTTAGAAACCGAGCTACAATTTGATTTATGGCGTGCTTATTGGCTACAGCATACAAAGCTATCACCATCAGACGTAGCGGAAATGGAGAAATCCATACGTTCTCTTTCATTTATGCGTGAAGAAGACATTTTATCACTATTACAGCAGGCAGGCTTTACAAAACCATCTAGATTCTTTGCCACTACTTTATTTGGCGGTTGGATATGTTATAAAGAAAACGTATAAAATCATTTAGGATAGAATTAAAAGAATTGAGGTGAATGCTGTGATACGCACTATTGGAATTACAAAAGATCAAAAACTTATAAAGGAATTTCCGCTTGAAGATATACACAAAAACGAATTTGAATGGTACTGGGTCGATTTTAATTGTCCGACCGATGAGGAAGAACAACTGTTAGATACATTTTTCCATTTCCACCCACTCGCTATAGAAGATTGTTTAATGCGTTTACAGCGGCCAAAGCTCGATTTTTATGATGATTTCCATTTCTTTGTTATTCAAAGGATGAACGAAGAATTAACAGCTGAGGAAGTAAATATTTTTGTTTCTAATAAATTCATTGTCACATTCCACAAAAATGGAGCACCGGAAATAGATCGAGTACAAATGATGTTAGAAAAACAGCCGAAAAATTGGGAACGTGGCACAGTATATTTAACGTACCAGGTAATCGATAAAATTGTTGATAACTATTTCCCACTTGTTTATAAAATTGAGGATCATTTAAATACACTTGAAGATGAGCTTACCTATCAAAGTAACCCCAATGCTATGAAAATTGTATTTGAATTCCGTAGTGATTTGCTCGATTTAAGGCGCACCATTTTACCAATGCGTGATTTATTATATCGTATCCTTAACTCTTATCGATTTTCACTAAAAAAATCAGAACGAGCTTATTTCGGAGATATTTACGACCATCTGCTAAAACTCACCGAAATGATCGAATCTAATCGCGAGCTCACTGCTGATATGCGTGATAGCTATATGGCGATGAGCTCTACTCGCATGAATGGCATTATGATGACCTTAACAATTGTTTCAACAATCTTTATTCCCCTAACATTTATTGCCGGTGTTTATGGAATGAATTTTGACCATATGCCCGAGCTACATGGGAAGTATAGCTACTTTATCGTACTCGGAATTATGATTTTTATCGCATTATTTATGCTGGCAATCTTTAAACTTAAAGGCTGGTTCAATTTATTTAAAACTTAAAAGTCATCGTTTATCCTTGGATATAACGTCACAACCCGAACCACAGGACCGGAGTGACAAGTAGATTGAAACCAAGCCCGGAAAAAGCGTCTCTTAGCTTGGAAATCAACCATTTATTCTTTTGTCGACATGCTAAAGGCACCTTAGAGATTTTTCTAAGGTGCCTTTCACTGTTAGTAAGGACCGCGATCATCAATTTTATTTTCACCTTGCTGTGGAAATAAAAAGTATGCAAGTACCCCAGATACTAATGTTGCACAGATAGTAATTAATAGTTGATCTAAGTCTGGTACTTCTGCATAGTAGTTTCTTAACATGTACACCGACCCTATTGCTACAATTACCATAACCGGAATGACAAATTTGAAACGTTTCTTCTCCATATAATACCTCCTCAAAACTATTGTTACGTTCAAGCTAAACAGTTCGTATTTTACAGGTTTCCTATTTCAAATTCAATTTACCTATTACCTTTTTAGTAGTCTATTTCATGACTTTTCATCGACAATCATCTATTAATTGATAAAAAAATATAGAAATAAACTAAAATTTCAACCAAATATAGTACAAAAAATAGTAGAATATATTAAATACTATATATTCCGCAAATTAACAACCCAAGTAATTTAATAGGTATTTAGTTTACTATTTTATACATAATACGGACCTAAGAAATGGAGCAAACAACGATGAGTTGGTTTACAAAAAAGAACGATTCTAGCTACTCAATTACATTAGTACCTGAAAATTATAAGAGCGATGTACAATTGGATGTATCAAACTATCCAAACCTTCAAAAACAGTTACAGCTTTTAGATTTAACAATTGAGGATTTAGCCATCATTAAACAACTACAGCCTTTAGCTAAGGATTTAGTTCCTAAAATGGTGGATCAATTTTATGCAGCCATTAGTTTGAGCCAAGATTTGTTAGAAATTATAAACAGAACGTCACAAATCGAGCGTTTAAAAGTTACTTTACATAAACATTTGAGTGATATTTTTGAAAGTCGTATTAATGACTCTTATATTAATGAACGAAAGGCAATTGCCGAAACTCATGTTCGAATTGGTCTACAATCGAAGTGGTATATCGCCTCATTCCAATCATTAACAACGACCTTTACACGCTTTACAAATGAGTTAGATGTATCGAAAGATGATGCAATCCGTGCAATCAATGCCTTTTGCAAAATCATTAACTTCGAGCAGCAGCTTGTAATCGAAGCCTATGAAAAAGAAGAGGAACGCATTCGTGCAGTAGACGGTGAAACAAAACATGCACTTGTTACGACCATTCAAAAAACGGCAGAGGAACTTAATGCGATTAGTGAAGAAACAGCAGCTTCTTTATTAGTCATTTCCTCTCAAACAGATGATATCGCAGTAGCTACAAAGCAAGGTTTAACCTTCGTTGCTGATACACAGGAAAAATCCAGACGTGGACAGCAGCAGCTGCAAGATCAAAATGATTTAATACAGGTAATTTTACAAAGTGTAAACAGTCTCGATGTTACGATGAACCAGTTACGCACATCTTCTCAAAAAATATCGGAAATTGTAGGACTGGTGACAGGAATTGCCGATCAAACGAACTTATTAGCACTGAATGCTTCTATCGAGGCAGCCCGAGCAGGTGAACATGGTAAAGGCTTTGCTGTTGTTGCAGAGGAAGTTCGTAAGCTTGCTGAAGAAACAAAAAATGCGGTACAAAATGTTTCTCATCTCATTAAAGAAACAGAAAGTAATATTACAACAATGTCGACTTCGGTTATTAACGTTGATCAAAAGATTCAACATAGCGTAGATACGCAAAACAGTTTATCTAAATCGTTTAATGATATCGCCGATGCTGTTTCTGGGATTCAACAGCAGTATGTAAATACATCAAGAGATATTTCAGCCATCTCTAATTTGATTACTGAACTGTCACAAGGCGCTACACTTGTTTCTTCTTCTTCCGATTCACTTATTAACGTGGTAAATGAATTACAAATGTAAGTACGAAAAAGGGAAACTGACAGCATACGTCAATTTCCCTTTTTATTTTTAATGCGGTAACGCACGTTTTTGTTTACGATGTTCGCGTCTTGCTGGGCCCGTTTCAAACAGACGTTTTTCTGCATCTGTTTCAGGATAAATTGCTGGAACTGGCTTAGGTTTACCTTCATCATCTACTGCAACCATCGTTACAAAGGATTCCGTCGTTAATTTCTCCTCACCAGTTTCAATGTTTCGTGAAATAACTCGAACATAAACTTCCATTGAAGAACGTCCAGTTGACGAAACAATACTTTCAATTTCTAAAACAGCCCCTACATGTGCTGGCGATAAAAAATCAACCGAATCAATAGATGCTGTGACTACAAGCCCTTTTGCATGCTTCATTGCTGTAATAGCAGCAATTTCATCAATATAAGCTAACACTCTTCCACCAAAAATGGAGTTGTGATTATTTGTATCTGGCGGTAGTACGAGACGCGTTTGAACAGTACGTGACTGGCCCATCGGTATTGCGTTGTTTGACATAATTCTTGCAACTTCCCTTCATGAATGTTCTTTCGTCATCGTATCGCAGAACAAGGGTTGATGCAAATTAGAACGATTTTTTCATTGTAATAAATTTCATATCTGTCATTTCCTCGATTGCCCACTTAATGCCCTCACGTCCGTAGCCACTCATTTTTATGCCACCGTATGGCATATTATCAACCCTGAATGTCGGAATATCATTAATCATAACAGCACCGGCCTGTAATTCATCCGCTGCGTGTAATGCATCTTGTAATACATTCGTATATATTCCAGCATTTAAGCCAAGTTCCGACTCATTCACTAGTCGAATAGCGTCATCTAATGTTTCATATGAAACAATTGAGACGATTGGCGCGAATGTTTCCTGACAAACAATTTTCATATCCGCCGTCACATTCGTCATTACAGTCGGCGTTAAAGTACGTTCCGTAAATGTTCCTCCCGTAGCAACTACCGCCCCTTGTGACTTGGCTTCCTCAATCCATTGACGAATACGTTCAACTTCTTTTGGGTTAATCATTGCACTAACATCGGTAGTTGTATCTAGTGGATCACCTACCACTAATTTCTCTGTCTCAGCTACAAACGCCTTTGTAAATTCATCCACAATAGATGTGTGTACATAAATTCGTTGTAAGGAGATACAAACTTGTCCAGCAAAATTAAAGGCACCACTGACACAACGCGAAATAATTTTATCAATTGGTGTCGATGGCTCGACAATTACTGCCGCATTGGAACCAAGTTCTAAAGTGACTTTACGCAAACCTACTTTTTCTTTAATACCCAATCCAACCTTACCGCTTCCCGTGAATGTCACCTTTTTCACAAGCGGGTGAGTCACAAGTGTATCACTTAGCTCCCCACCGCTACCTGTAATAATTTGAAGCGCACCATTAGGTAGACCTGCTTGCTGGAAAATCTCCGCCATCACGATAGAACTTAATGGCGTTTGCGTCGCTGGCTTTAATACAACCGTATTTCCAACTGCAAAGGCAGGACCTAATTTATGTGCCACTAAATTAAAAGGAAAATTAAAGGGTGTAATCGCTGAAATTACACCTAGAGGTTCTCGCTTTGTCCAGCCAATACGATCTCCTGCCCCAGGTGCAGCATCCATCGGTACCGTTTCACCCTTTGCTTGCTTAGCTCCCTCTGCAGCAAATTGATAGGTTGCTATTGTGCGTTCTATTTCAGTTAAACCTGCTGATAATGGTTTACCTGCCTCTAAGGCCAAAACTTCAGCTAATTCCTCTTTACGTTGGCGCATTATGTCGACCACTTTATACAATATTTCGGCACGTTCGTAGGCTGTTGTCTTTTTAAACGTTTGGAATGTCTCCTGCGCACCTTCTATTGCTTGTTCAACGTCAGAATTTGACGCCTTAGCTACCTTTGCAATAACCTCACCACTATAAGGTGATTTCAATTCATATGTTTCTTTTGCGTTCTGCCATTCGCCATTCATCCAAAGTTTTGTTTCCTTCATCCTTCAAATGCACCTCCAAATATCAAGTTCTTCTTTATTTTATCACGAAGAACTCGATGCTACAGCAGCTGCACTAACTGCCGCGAACATTGCTGCCTGCTGTGCTTGAATTAACAATTCAATGGATGACATGATTGACATTGATAAGGATTGTTGTACATTCGCCATATTATAAATAGCAATTTGTGTGGCCATAAATAACACGAATTCACGATGCCATTTTAAAAGTTTCATATCCTTTAACTCATGATATACATCAACAATCTGTTGAAGCTGTACTTGATTCACTTCAAGGATTGCTAAAAAGCCCAGTAATGGATAGTGCATCGTCTTGACCTTTACATCTTGATTTTTTAGTGTGTCACGGATCGTTACAACATTAGGCACTAGCTTATTATCATATTGAGGTGATAAGAAAGTCAGTACTTGCGATAGCCATTGAAGCTCATTACCTGCATTAAAATTATACGTACGTAATTCTTTATAATAACGATTCATTGTTTCTGCACGTAGCTCAACGTCGTCAGATGGGCTACTTAACAATACTGCATAGGGAATATCATCGTATGACGTCAAAAATCGATGGTGCTTGCGGATTGCATCAAATAATGCGCGTGCTACCTGTGCATGTGCACGCTTCTCACTTTCCTCTTCCGTTAAAAACTGTGCACCAATAAAACTAAAATTTCCGCTTCTGAATTTTACCTCTTTCATTATACTAACGTTTGTCAGTAAATTTTTTATTGCCTGTTCTGTATCCTCTTGCTCCATCAAATTTGCAGCAATACTATAACCTACCGTTGTTCTTAACGGAGATGACCATGACGTTTGCTTTTTCATTTCTAGTAATACTTTTTTATATTTAACGGAATCAAAAGGTTTTCCGGATGCCACATATTTGCTTGCGATTGCCAACACAATTTTACGATCAACCGTCCGACCAACAGCCTTCGAGACATCCTCCACCGTATTTGTAAACTGATTTTCAATCATAACAAAGTCCATGTTTAACACGCTCCTTTTTCCATATTTACGTAACATATTGTCGAAAAGATTCATTCTGTTTTTTAACAATGAACATAAAAAAACAGCGGCAATAGTTTTGCCGCTGTCCTAAAGTATACTTAATTAAGCCTTTTTACGTAAATTTGCTTATCACAACATTGCTTGTTCGGTGCACTTAAATTAACCCTAATTCTTTTAATTCTTCTGCGGAAAAGGCTCTTGATCTTGTTAAAAACCGCTTACCTTCAACGCCTTCTAGTGAAAACATACCACCTCTACCATCGACAACGTCCAAGATTATTTGTGTATGCTTCCAATAGTCATATTGATTTTTATGCATGTAGAAGGGAGTACCACCAATCTCTCCAAGGCAAACATCCTGATCACCTAATAGTAAGTCTCCCTCTGGATAACACATCGGCGAGGAGCCATCACAGCATCCACCTGATTGATGAAACATAATGGGTCCATGCTTTTCTTTCAATAATTCGATTAGTGCTAGCGCTTCTTCTGTTGCTAAAACACGCACGACCACGCTCATGCACCTCCCTACTAATTAGAAGAAACCAAGTTTGTTTTCGCTGTAGCTAACTAATAAGTTTTTCGTTTGCTGATAATGCGCTAACATCATCTTATGGTTCTCACGGCCAACACCTGACATTTTATAACCACCGAACGCTGCATGTGCAGGATAAGCATGGTAGCAGTTTGTCCAAACACGTCCTGCTTGAATACCACGACCGAAGCGATAAGCTGTATTCATATCACGTGTCCATACACCTGCACCTAAACCGTACAATGTGTCATTTGCAATTTCTAATGCTTCCTCTTTTGTCTTAAATGTTGTTACAGCAACAACTGGCCCAAAAATTTCTTCTTGGAAAATGCGCATTTTATTATGTCCTTTGAAGACAGTTGGCTTAATGTAGTAACCATTTTCAAAACCTGATCCTACATTATTTTTCTCTCCTCCAATTAGACATTCTGCACCTTCTTGCTTACCAATATCTAAGTAAGAAAGGATTTTTTCCATTTGCTCACTCGAAGCCTGCGCCCCCATCATCGTATTCGGATCAAGTGGATTCCCAACTTTAATCGCTTCAACACGCTGTAGGACGCGTTCCATAAATTTATCGTAAATAGATTCTTGGATTATTGCACGAGAAGGACATGTACATACTTCACCTTGGTTTAGAGCGAATAATACAAAGCCCTCAACTGCTTTATCTAAAAAGGCATCATCTTCGTCCATAATATCCTCAAAGAAGATGTTTGGCGACTTGCCTCCCAATTCTAATGTAACCGGAATAAGGTTTTGTGAAGCATACTGCATAATTAAGCGACCAGTCGTTGTTTCACCAGTAAAAGCAATTTTACCGATGCGCGGATTCGATGCTAGTGGCTTCCCTGCCTCTAAACCAAAGCCATTGACAACATTCAGTACACCTGATGGCAATAAATCTTCTATTAATTCAATGAGCACCATAATCGAAGCTGGCGTTTGTTCTGCAGGTTTCAATACTACACAGTTTCCAGCTGCAAGTGCAGGTGCTAGCTTCCAAACGGCCATTAATAACGGGAAATTCCAAGGGATAATTTGACCTACTACCCCAATCGGCTCATGGAAATGATAAGCGACTGTATCATTATCGATTTGGCTTACCGCGCCTTCTTGTGCACGTAAAGCCCCCGCAAAATAACGGAAATGATCAATGGCAAGAGGGATATCTGCATTTAATGTCTCACGTACCGCTTTTCCGTTGTCCCATGTTTCGGCAACGGCTAGCTTTTCTAAGTTTTGTTCTATGCGGTCCGCAATTTTAAGTAAAATGTTTGCACGTTCTGTTGGAGATGTTTTGCCCCATTCTTCTTTTGCGGCATGTGCTGCATCAATTGCAAGTTCAATATCCTCAGCAGTAGAACGAGCTAATTGTGTAAAAACTTGTCCAGTAACAGGTGTAACATTATCAAAGTATTGTCCTTTCACTGGAGGTGTCCATTCCCCACCAATGTAATTTTCATATTTCTCTTTGAATTGAACTACCGATCCTTCAGTGTTTGGAAATGCATAAACCATTTTACTTCTCCCCTTTACACAAAATAATGAGAAAATAATCTACAAAAATCGTCATTTTCATCGAAATAACGATATTTTCATAGAAACCCTCTTACTCAATATATTGTCAGAAACGAAAAATAATTTCAACTTTTTTAAATTTTTTTAGATTATTACTAAAATCTATTCTTGAATCAATTATGCCTCGGCATAATTGTTGCTGTCGCTTCGCTTTCGCACAGATAAACAATGCGTCCGGAATCGGCTTTGCGCTAGACCTGCAAAGTGGCTTATATTTGCTAGAAAAGCTTCTAGGATTCACGGTGTGACCAACTATAATGTATACTTAAAAATAATATAAATGTATAGGAGAACAGTATGCGTATTAATAAATATTTAAGTGAAACAGGCATTGTATCTCGTCGAGGCGCAGATAAATGGATAGCAGAAGGTAAAGTAACGATTAATGGTGAACTCGCTACAGTCGGCAGTCAGGTTGAGGCTGGTGATATGGTTTGTGTTGATGGAAAAGAGGTAAAGAAAGAAGAACAGCTCGTTTATATCGCCTTAAACAAACCAGTAGGAATTACAAGCACAACTGAACGTCATATAAAAGGGAATGTCGTTGATTTTGTCAATCACCCCCTTCGTATTTTTCATATTGGAAGACTAGATAAAGAATCAGAAGGGCTATTATTACTGACTAACGATGGGGACATCGTCAATAAAATTTTACGTGCTGAAAACCATCATGAAAAAGAATATATTGTGCAAGTTGATCAACCTATTACGGAGCAATTTATAAAGAAAATGGGTGCTGGTGTAGATATTTTAGATACTACAACCCTACCTTGTTATGTTGAAAAAATATCTGATAAAGTCTTTAAAATCGTTTTAGAGCAAGGCCTAAACCGTCAAATACGTCGTATGTGTTCAGCCCTTGGCTACTCCGTTAAACGTCTACAACGCATTCGTATTATGAATATAAAGCTTGGCAATTTAAAAGTTGGGCAGTGGCGCGATTTAACAGATAAAGAACGAACAGAACTATTCAGACTACTTAAATACACACCAAAATAAAGCATTAAGGGGATGGGACTATGCTGTCAATTCAGAGTACTGAGCAGTTAACCGGAGCACGTATTAGCGGTGATTTTTGGGATTTAGATGAGCTGATCAGTGCCATTTACAAAATAACTGGTGATGAAAACAAGTATTATGATTATCAAGGCGCGCGCTTGCGCATTCTTAGTGTTTGTTATAATCTCCGTCAAGCAGCCAAAGGGGAGCATCAGCTTGAGTTTGTAAGCAACGGGCTCAATAAAAGTGTTCTGACACAGCATGAACTAATTTTCCCTAACAAAAATGTTTATTTCGCAGCAGAAGTTCTTTGGCCAGAGCTAATTTTTACTGCTATCGCATTAAACGATTTCATTCGCTTACATCAAGAGCTAATTGACTCTTCTGATTGGAATATTGACGTTGCCACAATTCGTAAATTCCAGGCAGCTGTTGCCGATTGTTTAGAGCAGGAGCTTCATGAAGATGAATACTTAGTATTTTTAAGAATGCTACACACTAAAAGTCCATTAACATTCCGTTATGCAACACAGTATGTAGATGTTCTAAATCTTGAGTATATTCATTTAAATTTAGAGGCACGTAAAGCTCACTTAGCGGCATTTGCTTTGCGCTTAATGTTAGAAGACGATGAGTATGTAGCGTTAAAATCGCAACTCATGGAAGTTGCGGTTACGACGAAAAAAGCGTTGCATGAAATTGAAATTAAAGCTAATTATCCTGAAACTATTTTGTGGTAGATAGAAAGAGCCGTCTCAATTAATTTTGAGACGGCTTCTTCTTTTTTTCTATATTGTAGTGTAAGCCATTTTTCGAATAACTTCCTCGTGCTGTGGATAGTCAGCTAATAGCTCATCTTGTGTAAATAATTCGAAGTCTTCAAAGTCAAAGCCTGGTGCAACCATACAGCCTACCAAACTAAATGTATCTGCATCCTCTACAGATGAGCCAAATATAGTATTTTTCGGTACTGCGATTTGTGGTACTTCTCCTGCCTCAACATTTAACCCAAGCTTCTTCGCCTCATATGTACCATCTGGGAAAATCATATGGACCGTTAGCGGGCTGCCAGCATGATAATACCAAAGCTCGTCCGATTTCAAACGATGCAAATGCGATATATCCTGTGAACGTAGTAAGAAATAAATACTCGTATAAATTGGTCTCTGTACATCTCTTACAGCCATAGCATCCGATGCCCGAAACGAGGATATATAGTACCCTCCTTCAGGATGCTCTGCTAAATTTAATTTTTCAATAAAATATTGTGCTGAATACTTCATAAAACATCACTCCTTTCGTCCACATTACCAAATAATAAAAGGCGAAAGCTACTGCTATTTTGTGACTTTGATAATTGTATCCGTCGTTTTGATTGTTCTATCCGTCGCTCTTGCCTTTCTTTCCGTCACTTTGATTATTCCATCCTTCGCTCTAGCTCTTCTATCCTTCACTTTAACATTTCTATCCGTCTGCTCATTCCTCTGACTATACAAAAAAGACGCCCCATAAATTGAGACGCCTTCTTCCTCTATAAGCCACCTAAATAAGCAGCCTTTACTTGTTCACTCTCTTGAAGCTCTTTTGCTGTACCTGATAATACAATACGTCCCGTTTCAAGTACGTACGCACGATTTGCTACTGATAATGCCATATTCGCATTTTGCTCAACAAGCAATACAGTTGTACCCTCTTTATTAACTTGCTCAATAATATTAAAAATATTTTTTACCATGAGTGGTGCAAGTCCCATTGAAGGTTCATCCATTAATAATAATTTCGGTTTTGCCATCAATGCTCGCCCCATCGCTAGCATCTGCTGCTCACCACCAGATAATGTACCTGATTGCTGTTTTCGACGCTCAAAAAGACGTGGGAATAGTTCAAACACATGATTCAGATCTTTTTTGATGCCAGCTTTATCACTACGAAGATATGCCCCTAGCTCTAAGTTTTCTTCAACAGACATATTGGCAAAAACACGGCGCCCCTCTGGAACATGTGAAATGCCCGATTTTACAATTGTCTGTGCAGCCTTCCCTGCGATAGAGAAGCCTTCATATTCAATGATGCCGCCTTTTGGTTTCAATAAACCTGACAATGTTTTTAATAATGTACTTTTACCAGCACCGTTTGCACCGATTAACGTTACAATTTCACCCTCATTTACTTCTAAAGAGAGGCCCTTTAATGCTTGAATGTTACCGTAAAATACATCTATATTTTGTACTTTTAGCATTAGCTGATAACCTCCTCACCAAGGTAAGCTTCTATTACCTTTGGATTGTTGCGAATTTCTTCTGGTGTTCCATCTGCGATTAGTTGACCGTGATCGAGCACATATATACGTTCACAAATCCCCATAACTAAGCTCATATCGTGTTCAATTAGAAGAATTGTTAAGCCAAATTCTTTACGAATAAACGCTATTAATTCCATTAAATCATGCGTTTCCTGCGGGTTCATCCCCGCTGCTGGCTCATCCAATAAAAGTAGCTTAGGTTTTGCAGCTAGGGCACGAGCAATTTCTAACCGGCGCTGCATCCCATAAGGTAAATTTTTTGCAAGCTCATCCTTATAAACATCTAAGCCAAAGATTTTTAGAAATTCTATAGATTGATGCTCCATTTCTGCCTCACCTTTAAAATGATTCGGCAAGCGGAAAATGGAAGACCACATGGAATGCTTTGCAAGCGAATGGTTCGCTACCTTAACATTATCTAAAACAGATAGCTCTTTAAACAAACGAATATTTTGGAACGTACGGCTAATACCTTTTTGTGTTACTTGATATGGTGCAAGCCCGTTCAACTTTATACCGTCAAATGTGATCGTGCCCTCAGTTGGCGTATAAACACCGGTAAGCATGTTAAAGCTCGTTGTTTTACCAGCACCATTAGGTCCTATAAGACCTACTAGTTCTCCTTGATTTAGGTACATATCAACGCCCTGTACCGCCTTTAAACCACCGAATTGAATGCCCATATTTTCAACATTGATAAGAAGGTTTCCAGTCATTATTTTGTACCTCCTTTTTTACCAAACTTAAATAAATCCGTAACTTCTTTTGTTCCCATCAACCCTGTTGGGCGGTACAGCATTACGACTATTAATACTAAACTGTAAATAATCATACGTGTTTCTGGGAAGTTTGCTAGATATGCTGAGATTACTGTTAAGAAAATCGCAGCTATGACAGATCCTGAAAGACTTCCTAAGCCACCGAGAACTACATAGATTAAAATATCGAATGATTTTAAGAAACCGAAAGTCGTCGGTTGAATAATGTAAAAGTTATGTGCAAAGATGGCCCCTGCAAGGCCGGCGAAGAAGGAACCTATCGCAAAAGCTATAACTTTATAGTAGGTTGTATTAATACCCATTGCATCTGCCGCAATTTCGTCCTCACGAATCGATATACATGCGCGTCCATGACGAGAATTCGTAAAGTTTGAGATGACTAGAATTGTTAGAACAACACCTATGAATGCATAAGTCCAGTTTGATAAATAAAGAACCTGCATCCCTGCCGCGCCACCAACATAGTCCGTATTTAAAAAGATAATACGAATAATTTCCGCAAAACCTAGCGTTGCAATTGCTAAATAGTCACCCTTTAAACGTAATGTCGGAATACCTACGATTAAACCAGCTACCGCTGCTGCCAGTGCCCCTAAGAAAATAGCCAATGGGAACGGAAGCATTAGCTTAGTTGTAATAATTGCTGAAACATATGCTCCAACTGCTAAGAAGCCAGCATGCCCAATCGAGAACTGACCAGTAATCCCAATGACAATATGCAAGCTGACCGCAAGCATAATGTTAATACACATTGTGATTAACATATTTTGATAGTAAATATCGAGAATGTTTGTAGAAATAAGACTTTGAACAACTGCATAGATGACTAGCGCTAATACGGCATAGCCCCAGAAAAATTTAGACTTTTTCATCATTACCGCTCACCTACACTTTCTCACGGGCATTTTTACCAAAGATACCCGATGGTCTGAAGATTAAAATTAAAATTAAAATAACGAATGCCGCTGCATCGCGCCATAAAGAGAATCCAAGTGCACTTACTAATGACTCCACTACTCCTAGTAACATACCGCCAACCATAGCACCAGGAATAATACCAATACCACCAAGTACTGCAGCGATAAACGCTTTTACCCCTGGAATAACACCCATTAATGGATCAATTTTCGTATAGTAAACACCAAAGATAACACCTGCTGCACCAGCTAGAGCAGAACCAATTGCGAATGTCGCTGAAATTGTATTATCTACATTAATACCCATTAAACGTGCCGCATCAGCATCATGAGAAACCGCACGCATCGCTTTCCCGATTTTTGTTTTATGTACGATGAATTGTAAAAGAATCATCAGTACAATTGTTACGGATAAAATTAATATTGATGTACTACTGATTTGAACACCGAAAACATCAAATGATTTATTGGTAATGACTTCAGGGTATGCCGCCGGTTGTGCACCTCTGAAGTAGATCGTTGTATATTCAATTAGTAGCGATACACCTATTGCCGTAATTAAAGCTGCAATACGTGTAGCATTTCGTAAACGCTTATAAGCAATACGTTCAATTAAAACACCAAAGATTGCACAGACTGCCATCGCCAATAATAGTGCTGGGAAGAAGCCAAGCTCCCATTTAGCAATTGCGTAAAAGCCAATAAATGACCCAATCATGAAGACATCGCCGTGGGCAAAGTTAATCAGCTTAATAATTCCGTATACCATCGTATACCCTAGCGCTATTAATGCGTAGATACTACCTAGTGAAATACCGTTCACAAGCTGCTGTATCCATTCCATGAGCGTTCACTCCTTTTTATTTTCTGAAAAATGCAAAAATAGAATTTACTACTATATGTTATTATTGAAAATAGAGTAAATTGTGTCCTCTTTTAAAAATTTTTTCATGGTCTATCTAAAATTTCGCCTTAGCGAAATTGCGTCCGGATTTTGAATCCTGTAAAGGAACCATATCCACATTCATCTCACCACCTTCAATGGTAGGAGCCTTCACTGAATGAAGATAAAACATAAAAAGGAAGGCGTGTTTACCCGCCTCCCCTTGCAAAAAAACATTAAGGATTAACTTTAGAGTTGAACACTTGTTTACCGTCTTTAAATTCAAGAACTGTTGCTGTTTTAATTGGGTTATGATTTTTGTCAACTGAGAAAGTACCTGTTACTAAAGAAAGATCTTTTGTGTCAGCTAAAGCATTTTTAATAGCTTCCCCATCCGTAGAGCCTGCACGCTTAATAGCATCAGCAATGTAGTAAATTGTGTCATAGCCAAGTGCATTGAATGCATCTGGTGCTTTATCACTGTTCGCTGCTTTAAACGCCTTTACGAAGTCTTGAATTTTTTGATCTGGGTCTTCTGCGGAATAATGGTTTGTGATGTACGTGTTATTCAGCGCTTTCGCACCAGCTAGTTCTACTAAAGTTGGTGAATCCCAACCGTCAGCCCCCATCAATGGAACATCGATCCCCATATCACGTGCTTGTTTAACAATTAGACCGACCTCTTCATAATATCCTGGGATAAAAATAAAGTCTGGTTTAGCTGCTTTAATATTCGTTAATTGTGTACGGAAGTCCGCATCCTTAGCGACATACGCTTCTTCTTCTACAACTTTCCCACCATTTTTAGTGATTGTTTCTTTAAATGATTTCGCTAAACCTTTTGCATAATCAGATGCGTTGTCCGCAAAAATAGCTACATTTTTAGCTTTCAATTCACCTGAAGCGAAATTCGCTGCTACAATCCCTTGGAATGGGTCGATGAAACAAGTACGGAATGCGTACTCGTTAACGCTATCATCATCATTAACTGTAATGTTAGGAGCTGTACCTGAACCCGTAACAATTGGGATTTTATTACTGTTAGCAATTTGAACAGTAGCAACTGTATTACCAGAAGTTGCTGGAGCTAGCATTGCTACTACTTTATCTTGTGTTGCTAGTTTAAGAGCTGCTGCAGTAGACTCTGAGTTTTCAGACTTGTTATCTACTTTAATGAGTTCAATTTTTTTGCCATCGATTCCGCCATTATCATTAATTTCTTTAACTGCTAGTTCTGCACCGACACCAATCGAAGAACCATAGGAAGCTACGTTCCCTGAAAGCTCTAAGTTTGCACCGATTTTAATAGTATCACCGTCAGAAGAACCACCACCACCTGATGAAGATCCTCCTCCTGAACTTGAACTATCTCCGTTACCACAGCCAGCAAGAACGCCTGCAAGTAGTGAAGATGCAACTAGAAGTGAGCCAAACTTTTTAAGCTTTTTATTCTCTCTCATAATTTTATTCCCCCTAGAATTTTCTCAAATATTAGATATTTCAGATAATTATAAACAATTGATGGCATTTCCTCAATAACAAAAATAACCAAAATTATAATTTATAACTATCTATCTTTGAGTGAATCGAACTATTTTTCATTTAGGACTTTTACATTGTAAAACATTCCTTATATTTAGTCTAGAGTGATTTTTCAGTATAATTAGTAATTTTCGAATTATCTATCAATTGTCAGTAAATATTCATACAAACCTATCATTTCCGATTATTTTTTTTCGATAAAATCTCGTTAAAAGAGGTTCATAATCAAGGTTATCAATCGCTAAAATGGTTGTATTCATATGAAATCGCTACTAATTATTTATTACCTGGGGAATAAATTGACATTCTATAAATAGAGGGAGTAATCATTGGTCGTTTACTTTTAGTCGCTAAATCTTAATCAATTATACCTTGGCATAATTACCGCTTTCGTGCAGATAACAATGCGTCCGGAATCGGCTTTGTGCTTATGCCGACACGATGTTGGTCATTTCGGTAATGCCGTAGGACGTGGCGTTTTTACCGATGCGGGTCACTCAGGCGTTTTCACAGGATGTAGCCTGAGTTCCTCTATTTCAGTGAGTGTTTGGACTGGCGCTACGCTTTCGGTACAAAAGACATTTGCTGAAGAAGTTAAAAAAGCTTAGAGCTGACTATCGTACAGTTCTAAGCTTTTTTCAATGCAAACACGCAGAGGCGTTCATTAATATTTGTTTCATTTTCAAGATGAACTTCATGGATTAATTCAAAAGGTGTCCCATGATGTAAAAACTGCAAATAATCATATGGTGGGTAGTATAAAATAATATGAATTTCACGCATATGCAGTTCATAAGACTTCCAAATATTATGAATAACTGTTCGAAAAATATTTATTGAAAACGGATTGAAAAAAAAGAAAACCGTGTCACATGGTTGAATAGCATAGTCTTCCGCTATAGAATGAATAAAGGAAATCGGAGCTAGAGCACTCTTCTTTTGAAGATAGCTCTTTTTATTATTCTCAGCCTCTGCATAAAAACCTGCATCCATTTCTACCCCAATTGTAGGAATATGAAATTTATGATGTACATAAATAGGGACTCTCCCTTTTCCACATCCCATATCGATAAACACTGGATTATCAGGCATTTCATACTCCGAAAATAATTGTTCTAAGCCAACATACGGTGTTGGCTCATAGCGATGGTAGTGAGCTAATTTCGGGAAGCCGTATTGTTCACCTACTGTGTTAATATGTAAACATTTATCAAATTGATGTTCGTTCATAATAAAACTCCTAAAAAAAAAGAATGATTAATTTTAGCACGATAAAAAGCAAAAACCATACCCAAAAGTTTTGGATATGGTTATTTTTTTAACGACCTCTGCGCTTAAATTTGAAAACAAAGAGCAATGCAACTATTAACAAGGCAAAGCAAACAATCACTGTAAGAATTGTATTGTTATCGATAACAATTTCTTGCTTTAGTTGCTCATCGCCTTGGTTAGGCCACATGGGTCCTCCATTTTGGTCAGGTCGTTGCATTGGTCCACCACCATTGGATCTTTCTCCCTGATTATCGCCATTTTGATTAAATGGAGGAGCTTGTGAAGGATCGAAATCCTCTGGTCTTTGCATCGGGATGTCCATATCACCAATTGCGTCTAAATTAGGCATTTCCATATTCCCTTGTGATGTTGCTTCCACAACAAGTTCACCAGACAGCTGTTTTAAAATAGATTCAGAGCGTTGCTTTGCAAATTCAGGGAGACTATTTTCTCCTTCTACAGCTTCTATAAACTGTTCTGTTGTAGAGAATTTCGTAGGATCTGCTTCCACATAAGTAGTTATTAGCAATGCTAGTTGTTTCGTAATGTTCTTTACGTAATCTTCTGTTAAGTAATTAGTCGCTAACTCTTCTAAATAACCTTCGTATTTAGCACGATACTCATCATTTGAAAGTAAGGCGTTTAATAGCGGTCGCTCCTCTAATGCTGTGCCAGATACAGGTGTAGTCACACTAAAGTTAATTGCACTATCTGCCATCAGATCCCCAGACATTCCAAATCCCATATTGAGTCCACCCTGATTCCGGTCACCATTTGGCCGTTGCTGTTTACCATTGTTCGGAGGCTTCATTTCGGATTTATCATTTATCTGTGCATCATTAGGTGCTTTCATATTGGCATTGTCTTGGATTTGATTATTGTCACCGCCTCCAACACCAAAGCCACCAAAGGACATATTATAATCCCAAGGGATGATCGAAAACACACCACCATCCTCATACAAATAGTAATTGTGTTTCATATTTCCCTGATAACTATCAAGATTTACAAGTGCTGTGTTCACAGCAAAATAACGTAGCATTTCATCGACATCAATATATTTTTCAATATTATTGCCATTATTGATAGCTTCAATCATTTCAATAAACTTTGATTGATCAATATTGCCTTCGTTCGTTTTTAAGCCTATTCCTGTATAATCCGCTATATCATCACTAATATATTTTAAATCACTACCTGTTCCATCTGGCTTAAACAAAAATCCATCATTAGAACCATAATTATTTGCTAGGAATGTTTCATCCACAGCTTCTACCCCTAAGAATAGTCCACGTTCTTCCCCATTTACAGTTACATACATATAAGAATGGGCCGGTGTTGGCAATCCCATCTGTTCCATGAGCTCATAAGAAATATATTCTCGCATTAATGTTGAGTCACTGTAATTATTGTTTAAATTGATCTTTTTTAAGCCATATAAGCTTTGTGTATCATCGTAATAATCGAAATCAATTTTTAAACTATAGCGATCTGAGTCGCTCGCAACTACTGAACGCAATGATAAGTTTCCTTTTGTACGAATCGCTACATTTTCCATTTTCTTACCATTTACCGTAATATTCGCCTTCTTTAGCTCCTCTGCTGCCGCATTTTCTAGCATATCTGCCCAATCTTCTTCGGCTATTTCAATATCTATCGTTGTTACCTTATTCTTATTAAACACAATGGTCTCATAGGAAAACTCGGTATTTTTCGTTTCAATGCCTACGTTTGGAAGCACAGCATACATCACGACAAAGAGAAGTAGAAGAATCGCCATACTAAGATAGACAACCCTTGTTTTAATCATCTATTGCACCTCTCTTCACTCTAGAGTGGTTACTAAGCAGTGAAATTACCATCATAACTAAGCATTACTGCTGATTTTACTCCAGGTACTTTTGTAAGATTGTCCATCAGTTTTGCATCATTTTGTTTTACACGAATTTCATAGGTTGTTTCAATCTCATCATCCTGCATAATGGATTTGGATTTTAAAGCGAATTTTTTAGATTGTGCCGCAATAATACGCTCTACTTCCTGACAAGCGAATTCTTCTTCAAATTTCACAATTAATAAATATGGATTTTCCACAGTAATTTTGTTTACAAACACTAGTAGTACAAGACCAATTAAAACTGCGCCAATAATAACAAGTGGAATAAATCCTGCACCACAAAGAATCCCCGAAACTATTGCCCAGAAAATATATACTAGATCCATAGGGTCTTTAATAGGTGTACGGAAACGCACGATTGATAGCGCACCTACCATACCTAGTGATAACAGGACATTAGAACTTATTCCCATAATTACTAGAGCTGTTGCCATTGTCATAATGAGCAGTGAAATATTGAAAGAATGAGAGTAAATCACTCCATTAAAGGTTTTCTTGTAAACCGCATAAATAAAAAGCCCAACAAAGAAAGCTACAACTAATCCGATCATTGAATCTATTAATGAAAATGATGTTGTTTTCTCTAAAAAGTTGGATTTAAAAATATCGCTAAAATTTATAGTATCCATTGTTCCATTCTCCTTTATTAGCCGTACATGCGACTAAGCTGATATTTTGAATATGCTTCAGCACGTGTATCTACTGATTGAAGTAAGTACTTAATAATATCCGGCAAGTACTCATCATATTTCACTTCTAAAATAACTAGGTTCGGCTCAAGTACATCCACCATCGGCAGTTTTGGATGAAACATATCTGTATTACGGAGGCTTGACTGTACCTTACTATCGAAAGTGACACGAACATTTCCATAGGGATAAATGTAAGCCTCACGCTCGTAATCGACAACTGTCATTGGTTTCAATTGGTGATACTTCATTTCCTGATATAAATCTTGAACTAACGCTCGTTTGTCTTGCTCCATCCAAGCGATATCCCCAACGCGCATTTTTTCAAATTCCTTTTGAGATATGGCACATTTCGATTTATAGGTTACATTATTACGTTTACTTTTCCGCTCCAAATTAATAATCTCTGTAGACTTACCATAAATTCGTACGCGGTATTTATCTCGATTGATAAAACCCTCTTTTTTCTCATTTAGAACCTTGTTTGCAAAATTATCAAAGTATATGCTACGAATTAAATACTTACCATTCATCCCAGCATGCTTGTCTAACCGCATCACGTGCTGTAGCTTAGTTTTTAGTAATGCGTAATCCGGATAGGAGATGGCCTGTTTGATCTCCTTTCGACCGTTAGGATTAAACGAAGTAAGAGTAGGCATATCGTTCACTCCTTACATTTTTTCAATTTTGTATTGCTCTTGCTTTTCAGCTAACCAAGACGCATACTCTTCATTTATGCGCTCCTCAAGCACAGTTGCATAAACTTCATCTTTTATATCCTCGAATACTGCCTCTTCTGCAGGTACTTTATCGGTTACTTTAATAATGTGATAGCCTTCTGATGTTTGTACGATGTCGCTGATGCTACCTTTTTCAAGGCCAAATGCTACTTCCTCAAACTGCTCATCCATTTGTCCTCGGCTAATATAGCCTATTTCCCCGCCATCCTCATTCGTTGTTGTATCAATTGAATACGTTTTTGCTAAATCTGCAAAATCCTCACCGGCTTTTATTTTTGCTAGCACGTCTTTTGCTGTTGCTTCATCCTCCAATAATATATGACTGGCTACGACCTCTTCTTTTTGTCCATAGCTCTCTTTATTGTCCTCAAAATATTGAGCTACTTCCTCATCTGATATGTCAACGCTTGTAGCAATAACATTTTTTGTGAGTTGATACATACGAATATTATCCTTCACGCTTTGCTCTGTCAGTCCATTTTCCTCTAGTGCTGCTTGTAAGGATTCCTCTCCGCCATACGACTCCGCTAACTCCTCATACTCTGCTTGAATAGTGTCCTCAGATACAGAAATGTCCTCTTTTTTTGCCTCTAGCTCAACTATTTTATTGGTAATGAGTGTATCTAGTACCTCTGTACCGTATTGTTCACGCAATGCGTTATCTAATTCTGTTTGTAAAATCTTTTCACCGTCAACCTTCGCCACATAATCGTTACTCTCACCACATCCAGCTAGTAGCATTAATAATGCAGCAGGTAAGGCTATTATTCGGAAAAACCTTTTGTTTGCGGTCATCCTTGATCCCGTCCTTTCGTTTGGTTTCTCGTTTACAATGCCTACTATAAAGGTCTAATGTGTCAGTCAGATGTCAGCTTTAACATGTCCTTCAAAATTTTTTACAAAGAAAAAGCTACCGCGCCTTTTAGAGCGTAGTAGCCTTTTTCAGTGTTATTTCAAAGCATGTTCCTGATGAATTACTGTCAATTAAGCGTAAATCACCACCTATAGATTGCGCCATCATTTTACTAAGTGATAATCCTAAGCCTAATCCACGGACCGCATATTTTTTATTTTCTCCTCTATAAAAACGCTCAAAGATGAATGCTTGATCTTCTTGAGGAATACCGTATCCCGTGTCCCTTACAATAATGAATACAGCATCCTCTTTTTCCATAAGCGTAATGGTAACAAACCCTTCCTGCATGGCCTGCTTCGCATTCGTCAATAAATTCGTGACTATTTGCTGTATTCTTACAACATCAGCCTGTACATCAACGGATTCTGCAAGGTAATCCAGTTGTATTTTTACATTTTCGTCATCCTGCATTACTTCCCATTGTGCTACGGCATCACGTACTAATTGATTAGCACTTACTGTTTCAAGCTTCACCGGAATTGCATCTACCGCAAAATGATTAAAAGCTAGTAAATCGCCAACCATTGTTTTCATTTTCGTCGTTTCTACTAGTGCCATTTGAATAAATTCACTCGCGTCCTGACCTGTAACGACACCATCTTTCACTGCCTGCAATAACCCACTAATTGACGTGACTGGTGTTTTTAGCTCGTGGGTGACCCCTGCTAATAACTCAGTTCGAGTCTTTTCTAATTGCTCTAGCTTATTCGCCATTTCCTTAAAAGACGTAACGAGCTCATAAATTTCTTCTTCCTTATTATTTTGGGGCAAATCAAATGTATAGTTACCTTCTTGTACTTGCTTTGCGGCTTCGGCAACTTGTTTTATTGGATACGCTAAACGTTTTGATAAAAAATAAATAGCACCCCATCCTAATACAGCAAGTGCTCCAATTAGTAGTGCCAGTTGCCCATATGCTTGGTTAACCTTCGTTAAATTGTCCTTTTTCTCTAAGACAAGCACCCAGCCAACTACCTTATTGTCCTTTTCAAGTTTTCGTTTTACGACATATTGAACTAACTCTTGTCCATCATTCGCTGCAGTTATTTTCTTTGTCCCCTCTTCACCATCTAGCAAGCTGGCAACAATTTTTGCATTCCCCGGCGGCACCGGTCGATTGCTACTTACTATATTCCCTTCCTCATCTACGACATACAGAATGGGATCAATTTCTCTCATAGTAAATCTTTCACGATTTCCAATAAAGCCTGGAATACCGCCCATATGTCCATTATTTTGACCTGAAACATCGGTTAGACGATATACAGTCTCGTCTGCTAAAAACTCCATCATCTCCAGTCGATTTTGAAACGCCGTATGACGAATCCACGCCGCAGAAATTAAAGAGATAATTGCTAAACCAATAAATAGCGTTAATAAATAGCGACTTGTCCAGTAGTTGAGTAAAGATATTCGCTTATTTTTTTTGAACACTTAGCTGATACCCCAATCCACGTAGTGTCTTTATTTCTCCCTCATCCTCATCCCATTCCTTAAGTACCTTTCGTAATCGCTTCACTGCTAAATCAACCGCTCTATCGCTACCTTCATATTCCCAGCCCCAAACTTGATCGATAAGCTGGTCACGTGTAAACGTTTGATTTGGGTGTTCTGCTAAAAATAAAAGCACAGATAAATCTCTTGGCGTTAAAATGATTTCTTCTCCCTTAAGTAGCACTCGGTGGGCTTTCATATCAATCTCTAGCTCACCAAAGCGTTTTATCTCTGAAGATTTACGACTTCCTTCAGCGCGTCTTAAAACTGCCTTTATTCTTGCCACTACCTCATCAGCTATAAATGGCTTTGCAATATAATCATCTGCCCCTTGATCAAAGCCCTCTAATCGATAATTTACATCGCCTAATGCCGTTAGCATGATCACTGGACAAGAGCTTAATTCTCTAATTTCCTTTAAAATGAACCAACCGTTTTTTTCTGGTAACATAATATCGAGTAATACTAAATCAGGCTGAACCTTTTGAAATATATCCAATGCCTGTCCACCATTAAAACATTGCACAACATTAAAGCCTACCTTCTTCAAATATGCCTTCAAAACTTGGCTTATTGCATATTCATCTTCTACTACTAATATTTTTGCCATCCCTTCACCTCGTCACCAGCTCGTTCGTGTTCTCATTATATCATCGGTTTATGTCAGTTAAATGTCAGGATCTAGCGCGTCTGTTCATCCTTATAGCGAAGTATATTTCCATCTATAAATTTTGGTTCCAACACTTCAAAGATAGAACTATTTACAGATTAATTGTATTGACAATGTCTTCCTACGACCATTATCATTGATTGCGAATGATAATCATTGATAATTCATTCATATAGTAGTTTAAACTAAAAATGATTAGGGGGGAAAAGCATGATTATTGTTACAAATCGTATTCAAGTCAAACCCGGCTTTGCTGCAAAAATGGCACCGAACTTTACAAAGCCAGGTCCTCTGCAGCAGTTTGAAGGCTTCCATAAAGTAGAGGTACTAGTTTCAACTGATGATCCGACTTATGACGAAATGAGCGTCAATATGTACTGGGAGTCTAAGGAGCATTTCCAAGCTTGGCGTAATAGCGATGCATTCGCTGCGGCACATCACCGTCCTGGACAAAGCTCTGAGGGAGGAAAACCTGAAAACAGTCCAATGATCGGTAGCAAAATAGTTATAGCTGAATTAGCTTCTTCAATTGAAGCATTACGCTAACTTTTAATTTGTATCACCTAGCCCCACTATTTCCAATGAAGTGGGATAATAACTAAAATATCTTCTGATTCTATCTAAAAAAACCCCTGCATTTTCGATAATGCAGGGGTTTTTAACACTTTATCTTCATTCAGCTGAAGACTCCCACTTCTGAAGGTGGTGAGATGAATACGGATGTGGTCCCTTTTCATTAGGTACCCAAATACCAACCGAAATAGAGGAACTCAGTCTAAGAACGCAATTACGCCTAGGCGAAATTTATTACATGAAAATAACTAAAACATATCCAAGTACTGATAAGCAAAGTGAACCAATCAGTCCTGCAATAAACGCTTTTACACCTAATTGTTTAAACGTTTTTATGTCTACATTTAAACCTAGTCCGGCCATCGCCATGCCAATTAAAATATAAGCGATATTTACAAATGCTTGCGCTACATTAGCTGGTACAATCCCTAACGAATTAATAGCACTCATCGCTAAAAATCCAAGAATAAACCACGGGATTATCGACAATGAAAATCCTTCTTTTTCCTGCCCCGTTTCATTTCTTCGATATAAAATACCGATGACAATAGCTACGGGTACAAGCAAAGCAACACGTGTTAGCTTCACAATAACTGCCATATCAATCGCTTCATTTCCACCAGCTGAGGCTGCTGCAATAACATGAGCAATTTCATGTAAAGTGCCTCCCGCAAAAATACCATATTCAGTAGGGGTTAAGTTAAATACTGAGTATAACACCGTGTAGACTAATGTGAATACAGTCCCTAATAATGCGACAATCGCTGCGCCCACTGCCGTTTCTTTTTCATTTGCTTTAATTTGAGGAGCAATAGCGACAACAGCAGCAGCCCCACAAATAGCTGTGCCACAAGCTGTTAATATGCCTAGCTTCTTATCAACATGAAATACCTTCGTTAAGCCATAGACAACCACTAAAGCAAATACCAGATTAATAAACGCGATAAGGAAGACACTCGCTCCAGCATTGTAAATATCCATTAAATTCAAACGCATACCTAATAAAATAATGCCGAGGCGTAATAATTTTTTACTTGAAAATGTGATGCCTGTTTGCCATGAATCCTGCACCTTAAAGGCTGCTCTCCAAGCCATACCTAATATAATGGCTATGACAAGCTGCCCTAATATTGAGAAGAATGGAAATGTCGAAATATACTTTGCTACTAAGGCAATAATGAGTGTCAACAATATCCCCTTCATAAACGCTGGGGTCAGGAAACTTTTTAACCTACGCTGGCCATTATCCATGTTGTTCACTTCTTTCATCCTTGATGATTATTACTTTATTAGAAAGTAAATCATCAGTAAAATACATATATATAATCGTAATTATTAATATTTCTAATGATAGGAGTGATGATATGCAATATGATGCTTTACAAACGTTCATCACACTGGTGGAGGTCAATAATTTTACGAAAGCCTCCGAAATACTTCATATTTCACAGCCAAGTGTCAGTTTACACATTAAAAACTTAGAGCGAGAATTTCAAACGACCTTATTCATCCGGTCGCCAAAATCTGTACAAATCACCCCAACTGGAGAAATTTTATATAAACGAGCTAAACAGATGCTGGCAATTGCAGAAGCAGCAAAGGAAGATATTTTAACCTATCATCATGAAATTCAAGGGACGCTTGTGATAGGCGCTAGCTTTACAATTGGCGAATATATTTTGCCTCCTATTATAGCGAGCTTGCAACAGCAATTCCCTCAGTTAGAGCTTCAAGTTATTATTGGCAATACGAAAGAAATCATTCAATATACAAAATTGTTACAAGTCGATATCGGTCTTATTGAAGGACAAGCACAAGACCATGAACTTATTATTAATCCGTTTATGCAAGATGAATTATTTATTGTCAGTGCGAGTAATCACCCTCTTGCAAAGGCACCATTTATTACGGTTGCGGACTTACAGCAGCAAAATTGGGTTGCACGTGAAGATGGCTCTGGCACACGTTATTACTTAGATCATTTATTTAGAGCAAACGGGCTCCAAGTACGTTCACTTCTTACTATTAGTAGTAATCAAGGTGTGAAAGAAAGCGTAATTCAAGGGCTTGGACTTTCATTACTGTCTGCTAGTGTCATTGATCGTGAATTAAAAAATAACGATATAAAAATCTTACCTCTCGAGGAGCAGCATTTTACACGGACATTTTCTTATTTGTACTCACCTACAATGAAAAACAAACGCAATGTTGACACTCTTATAGAGGCACTATTAAAGAAAGCTTAGCGGATTACTTGTCGCAAAGCTTTCTTTTGTTGGAATGCTATTATGTGTCAGAAGATAGATACTATGTGAAGCGGTTGATTGGAGTGGAGACTGGGCGACTCCTCGGGGATCAGCGATAGAAGAACGAAGGCTAAAACCATCACATCCTGTGATAACGCCTTCGTGACCAACATCGTGTTGGCCCGAGGCCCTGCAGCGAAGCGAAGCGGCTCATCGGACGCCCCCAGGAAAGCGCCCAGTCGGAACGGAAATCAACCTCTCGTTCTGCAGAAAAAACATACTTTATTTAATGTGATACCCAAAGACTTCCTTCACCATTCTGTTTTTCAACACTATTCGCTAATCTCACTTTAAAGTTCTTGGATTTATACGTTTACGCTCCTGCTTGTGTTCAATAATTTCTACAAATTTCAACGCTGCTCGAGATAAAGGTACACTTTTCAAATAACACATGCCAATGCTTCGTGTTGGAATCCTTTCTGTTAATGTTAGCTCATACAAAAGTCCTCGTTGCAAATAATCCTTAGAAAATTCTTTCGTTACACAGGCAATCCCTAAATTACTGCGTGCAAATTCCAGCACTAGATCATGTGAACCAAGCTCAAACTCAGGTTCAATAAAGATCCCTCTTGCAAATAAATAATCTTCTACGTACTTTCTTGAATTTGATTTTTTCTCTAAAAAAATAAGTGGAAACTTTAGCAGATCCTCAAAGCTTAAACTTCTTGACGCCAACGTTTTGTATTTCTCACCACATACGAAAATATCTTGAACCTCTGTGCAAGCGGTTAACTGTAATGTCGGATCTTCTATCGGAAAATTACAAAGTCCTATATCTACCTCACCAGATTTAATAAAGTTACAAATTTCTGAAGTCGTTCCATTTAACATTTGTAATTTTATATTTGGATACATTGTATGAAACGCCTCTAGATAAGGCATTAAAAAGAAACGAGAAATTGTGTCCCCTACCCCTATTTTCAACTGACCTGTTGTTAAATTTTTAAATTCTAGCAACTTCTCCTCACCAGCATCTAAAAGGCCTAATGCTGAATTCGTATACTCGTATAGAAGGCTACCCTCAGTTGTCAACGTCACCCCTTTAGGTGTGCGATTAAAAAGACGTGTGCCGAGCTCCTTTTCTAATTGCATCATAGCTTGGCTAACAGCTGGTTGAGTCATATATAAATCTTTAGCAGCACTTGAAAAGCTATTATTTTTAGCAACAATACTAAAAACACGATATAAATCTAATTTCCCTATCATATAAGCACCTCTTATAGCTATTATACGAACTATTAATTTTACTTATATCACTAAAGGGGCGTATAGTAAAACCATATTGGTTTAATTTCACAATATTTAACTTTTTTCAGTTGGCGAAAAGGTATCGGTAAGGAGTTCTTTATGAAGCCTACAGCCGATTCCAGACGCAATTATGCTGAGGCATAACTATTAATCATACATTTATCTATTAATAAGGAGAGATTATTTTGGAACGTGTAGTTGGTACAGTAGTAAGAGGTCTTCGTGGTCCAATTATTAACGAAGGCGATAATATTGAGCAAATTGTTGTTGATACGGTATTAAACGCAGCAAAGACTGAAGGCTATCCAATTGAAGATCGTGACATCGTCACAGTAACAGAATCTGTCGTAGCACGTGCACAAGGTAACTATGCATCCATCGATGACATCGCAGCTGACGTAGCTGCTAAATATGGTGACGATACTGTTGGTGTTATTTTCCCAATCCTAAGCCGTAATCGTTTCGCTAACTGCTTACGCGGTATTGCAAAAGGCGTAAAAAAAGTTGTTCTTATGCTTAGCTATCCATCTGATGAAGTTGGTAATCACCTAGTTGATATCGATGAGCTAGATGTAAAAGGGATTAATCCTTGGACAGATACTTTAACTGAGGTGGAATTCCGTGAGCATTTCGGCTATAAAAAACATACATTTACAGGCGTAGATTATATTGAATATTATAAAGAACTAATCGAAGCTGAAGGCGCGTCTTGTGAAGTTATCTTTTCAAATAACCCAAAAACAATTTTAGATTTTACGAAGAGCGTTTTAACTTGTGATATTCATACACGCTTACGTACAAAACGTATTCTAACGGCAAATGGTGCTGAAAAAGTATACAGCCTTGATAATATTTTATCTAAACCTAATAACGACTCTGGTTTTAATGCAGAGTATGGTCTACTTGGTTCAAATAAAGCTACTGAAGATAGCGTAAAATTATTCCCACATACTTGCCAACCAATCGTTGATGGCATCCAAGCAAAGATCAAAGAAGCTACTGGTAAAACAGTTGAAGTAATGGTTTACGGTGATGGTGCTTTCAAAGATCCTGTCGGTAAGATTTGGGAGTTAGCTGACCCTGTTGTTTCTCCAGCTTTCACAGCCGGATTAGATGGCACACCAAACGAAGTAAAACTAAAATACTTAGCAGATAACGATTTTGCAGAGCTTCGCGGCGAAGAATTAAAAGCGGCAATTTCTGAGTATATCCAAAATAAAGATGCAGATTTAACTGGGCAAATGGCCGCTCAAGGTACAACGCCTCGTCGCTTAACAGACCTAATTGGCTCACTTTCTGACCTAACTTCTGGTTCAGGTGACAAAGGAACACCAATGATTTATATTCAAGGTTATTTCGATAACTATACAAAATAAAGAACTACTAAATGAACTCCCGTTTTCGCTCGGGAGTTCATCTTTTATATAGCGGACCTTCAATGTTGACACTACTCCCGTAAAACTGCTAAAAAGCAAAACTAAATTGATCTATTATTTCATTTAGTGAGTATAACAGGAATCGAACCTGTAATCCCCATTTTATAAAGAGACACACTGCCGCTGTTTACTTCCTCATATTTATAATTTTATGTTAAAGAAATAAACTCTTTCTTATTCCTTTTGTTTTATAGTAGGTTTACCTCACCTTTTCACATCATACTTATTTCGATTGATTAGGAATAGCTTCTTCATTTAACCAATGTTCACTTGTTCGAACATGATTCTGTCTCACAAAATTCCCTAGGTTTTATCGAAAATCATCATAATGGACTGTTTTCGTTCATATATTTATAAAAAGCTTCTAATAGGTCAGTCGGCTCTGGATTAGTGAAATAAATTGCCCTTTTGAGATTTAATACAAGCTTGCTTCCTGCACAATTTGAACCTCTTCAAACCCCTCCCCCAATATCGGCAATTCTATATTCCTTCTCATTTTTTCCATTATCACTATCGGAACTTCTTTCGTTTTTTATTGTATTTTTGATACTCACGAAAAATTTGTAATATCAAAATAATAATATAACACTTTCAAAACAAAAGACATTTTACCTAGTGTGAACACTCTGCATTCCCGTTCGATATTTATCGCATCAACAATAACAGATTGACCTTTAGCCACATTCAAACGCTCACATAAAATACGGAATGCCATTCGCGGTTTCTATCTTATAGCGACACCAAATAACTATTAACGTATAGCATCTCTTGAAAGAATAAGCGTATTTCGTTTTTTGCCAGTCCCTTAACAATCGCGCGCTTACCACTTCCAGGTACTCAAACTGTAAATATCGCCTTCATTTTTCACCCGCCTCTCAAATGTCTACACATTTATAAAAACACATTTTCCAAGTAGTGATTAACAACTATTCTTCTTACTTACCAAAAATTAATCATCAAGTTAACTTTAAAGTATAGAGAATAATTTTTGATGGTTAAAATGATAACGAAGGAAAATTGGGATAACTACCATAACGCGGGTTTATTTTCTACTCCGACCAAGCACTTCCTTAGGGGGCGTCCTTATAGGTGCTTGCTCCAGGGTCTTATCCGTGACGTCGAACCCCGAGGAGTCGACCAACCTCCACTCCAATCAACTTACATACATAATTCCATACCAAAATTTAGGTGACTATCCCTAAAAGCAACACCCTTCCGAATGGATAAATATGGATACAAAAAAAGACTACCCCAACTTTCCCGGAACAGTCTTTTTGTTAAAAATTTGATTTTCTTTTATAACTTTATTGTATCATAAATTTACCAAAATTACTAGACTATACTTCTTTCTGAACTAGCTGTATGATAAATTTCCCGATTAAAAAGCCATACAAATAATTATATGGAGAGGAATGTGAGTGACGTTGAAAAAGCAAAATGAATGGACAGAAGAAAAACAGTATCTTGTTCTTTGTTTAAACACAGTTGGTCACAAAAAGGAGGCGTTACTACAAAAGGAAAAGGATGTTAAAGACAATGTTTTAACATTAAAGAAAACCTTTTGGGACGACGTCAGAGTAAATTTAGATACTCCTGAGGATATAGACGAAACCTATTATGCTATTAAACAGCAGGCAGAGCTCTTAGCTGATTCCCAGCATGCTCAGCAACGTGTCATCAAGGATGTAAAAATTTATGACCGTTTACTGCAATCACCCTATTTTGCTCGCATTGATTTTTTACAGGATGGTCATACCGAACCTTTAAAGATTTATATCGGTGTAGCAACCTTAATGGATGAAGAGAATGAAAATATATTAATTTATGATTGGCGAGCCCCTATATCAAGTATGTATTATGATTACACGCCTGGCCCAGTTACTTATGAAGCGTCAACTGAAGAAATTCAAGGTGATATGCTTTTAAAACGACAATTCATCATTAAGAATGGTCAATTGCAATCGATGTTTAATACAGGATTAACGATCGGTGATGATTTGTTACTCGATATTCTCGCTCAAAATGCAAACGAACATATCCGTAGCATCGTAGCAACGATTCAAGCTGAACAAAATAAAATTATTCGACATGTCAACACTCCTTATCTAATCGTAGAGGGTGTCGCGGGTAGTGGAAAAACGGCTGTTGCACTCCAACGTGTTGCTTATTTGTTATATCATTATCGAGACCAAATTACTGCTGATCAAATTTTATTGATTACACCTAATCAGCTCTTTAATCAATATGTTCATACCGTTTTACCGGATCTAGGTGAAGATAATATGCAGCAATTAACCTTCTCCGAATATGCAACAAAGCGTTTAGGACGACAGTTCCAATTGGAATATCCTTATGAGCAATTGGAGTCACTTTTAACAGAGAAAGATGACTTGCTCTACCAAATGAAGCTTACTACTATTTCTTTCAAAGCTAGCCTCAAATATCGGGAAATGATGGACAAATATATAGAGTACCTTGCCAATGAAGGTTTGCTGTTTAAAAATATTGTTTTTCGCGGAGAAAGAATTATTACAGCTCAAGAAATTACTGAGTACTTTTATTCGTTCAATGCGACAATTCCCATCCCAAATCGACTGCAGTTAGTGAAAGAATGGTTGTTACAACAATTATCGAAAATCGAAAAGGCCGAACGAGCGAAAGAATGGGTAGAAGAAGCTAGTGAACTTTTAGACATTGAAGAGTATACAAAAACCTATAGCGAGCTTTTACATGAAGGTCGGTTTTCAGAAAACTCCTTTGATGATTTTGAGCAAGAGCGCAAGAAAATAGCCATCCAAATTGTCAAAAAGCAGTTCAAGCCACTTCGTCAATCTGTGAAACAATTAAAGTTCGTTCATATGTTAGGCATTTATCGTCAATTGTTTGATATGAACAACACTATTCATCAGCAATTACAGAACTTTTTACCCGACCATTGGGAAGAAATCTGTCAACATACACTCCCTAATTTAGCAAAGCGCATTATCTCATATGAAGATGCCGCTCCATTTTTATATTTGCAGGACAAAATAGAAGGTCAACGAACAAATACGATGATTCGTCATGTTTTAGTTGATGAAGCGCAAGACTATTCTCCATTTCAGCTATTTGTATTACAGCAATTATTCCCACGTGCACGTATGACTATATTGGGCGATGGACATCAAACTATCCATCCTCATACCTTTAAAAACCCTTCATTACTAACACCACAATTGTATGGTGAACAAGCAGAAAAAATGATATTAATGAAAAGTTATCGCTCAACAAAACAAATTATTCAACTTACTTCAAAGATTTTACACGGGGACGCCAAAGTAGAAGCCTTTAACAGAAATGGCCCCGAACCGACCATCTCGATGGTTCCGAATGAAATAGATTTAATGGAACAGCTTGTCGAAAAGATTAACAGTTTGTCCCTAAAGTTCGAAACAATTGCAGTCATCTGTAAAACAGAGCAAGAATGTACGATGGTTTTTGATAAATTGAAAGAGCAAGTAGATATTCAACTCATTACCCATCATACAAATCAATTTAAAAAAGGTATCTTACTGTTGCCTGCTTATATGGCAAAAGGAATTGAATTCGACGCTGTCTTGATATACAATGCTTCCGCAGCTAATTATTCTAGAGAAACAGAACGTAATTATTTCTACACAGCCTGTACACGAGCTATGCACGAATTGCATATCTATTCAATTAATGAGTTTACCCACTTTTTAGATCTTTAACTTATTTCAGCAAATGTCTTTTGTAGCGAAAGCGAAGCGTCAGCTACAGCAATTATGCCAAGGCATAATTGAATTTCAAAAAAAGAATCTACATGCTTCCATTGAAAGCTTGTAGATTCTCTTTTTTTATCTTTAAATATAGTACGTATAATCCTCAGGAATAACACGTTTTAAGAATTTCTTCGTGCGCTCCTCTTTCGGATTAACAAATATATCATGAGGGCTTCCTTCTTCTACAACGACACCACCGTCCATAAAAATTACTCGGTTGGCTACGTCTTTTGCAAAGCCCATTTCATGTGTGACAACAAGCATCGTTGTCCCTTCCGCTGCAATGTTTTTCATAACCTGAAGGACCTCTCCTACCAGCTCTGGGTCAAGTGCAGAAGTCGGTTCATCAAATAAAATAATATCAGGGTTCAACGCCACTGCTCGTGCAATACCGACTCGTTGTTGCTGACCTCCGGACAATTGGCTTGGATAGGCATCATATTTTTCTGATAAGCCTACTTTATCTAGCGCCTTTTTGCCAATTTCAATTGCTTCTGCCTTTGGTATTTTACGTCCTATAATAAGCCCTTCTGTCACATTTTCTAGCGCTGTTTTATTCGTGAAAAGATTGTAGTTTTGGAATACAAAGGCTACACGTTGTCGAATGGAATGTACGTCCTTCTTCTTCACATTTTGAAAATCTACTTGGATATCGCCAAATGTTGCATGTCCTTGATCGGCATTCTCTAAAAAGTTAATACAACGTAATAATGTTGTTTTTCCCGAGCCGCTGGGACCTAAAATGACAACAACATCACCTTTATCAATGGCTAAATCGACACCCTTTAAAATTTCATTGTTACCAAATGATTTATGGATATTTTTAATTTCTAACATACTCGTTCACCCCTTAGGCTTTTGCCACTTTGAATTTACTTAAATGTTTTTCATATCGTTTAAAAATGTATTCAACCGTACTACATAAAATTAAGTACACAATGAAAATATCAATATATGCTTCTACGTAATTGTAGCCAACATTGGCAGCTACCTTAGCTTTTAATGTAATTTCGGGTAAGGACATCGCATAGCCTAAAGACGTCGCTTTAATGAGATTGACTGTAGCCGTACAAATATTTGGCAGCGCTACTACTAAAGCCTGCGGAATTATTATACGGCGATAGGCTTGAAATGTTGATAAGCCTACTGCGTGCGCAGCCTCTAGCTGACCTTTATCAATCGTACTTAAAGCAGAACGAAATACTTCTATTAAAATTGCTGTCGTACTAAATGCGAAGACAATAAATGCGTACCAAATCGGATTGATTTTATAAATATCATAGGCAATATTATATTTTTCAAAAATAATTTTAAGTAGTAATGGGATACTACTATAAATAATAAAGATTTGAATGATTATTGGTGTACCTCGGACAAAGGAGACATAAATCTTTGCTACATGATGGAGCACCGGGATTTTATTGATCCGGGTTAGTGCTAGTAGAAAGCCTAGTGGTAAAGCAACAAGCATAGCAACAATTGTCACAAGGAGTGCGATAGGTACACCTGATAATGCAACAAAAAATGTTTCAACTAAAAATTGATAATTCATGGTTACGCCTCCTTACGTTGTCTCTAATGTCTTTTTCCCCTTACCAAAAAACTTTTCTAGCATAGCAAAGAATTTTTCGATAATAATCGACAGCACCCAATAAACAATAGCCAAAGCAATATATATTTCTAATGCATGTGCATTGATGTTACTTGCAATAATTAAATTTGCCTTTCCGACAATATCAATTAAGCCGATTGTATAAGCGAGCGCGCCTTCTTGTAATAACGCAATCATTCCATTCCCAAAGTTCGGTAAAGCGATAACGAGTGCCTGCGGGAAAATAATACGGCGATAGGTTTGGAATGGCGTTAATCCCACACTAACAGCCGCTTCGAATTGCCCTTTATCAATGGCTAAATAGGCAGAACGAATAACTTCTGACATAATCGCTGCAAACTGTAAAGTGAACGTTACGACTACGAAAATGGCCGTTTCGATTGAATGGAGATTTATGCCGAAGTTTTCCGCTAACGCTGGAACACCATAATATACGAGGAATAATAAGACGATAGATGGTGTACAACGCATAATCGTTGTATATAAGTTTGCTAATCTTCGCAGCAATTTTATTGAGCTTAACTTGGCAGCCGCTAATAGTAAGCCAAATATTGTGCCTAGTACAATGGAAGATCCCGCGACTAGGAAGGTAACTTTTAAAAACGGCAATAATACAGGAATTGAGTTCCAAATGTATGATGCATCAAAATACTTCTCCATTTCCTCACCAACCTTTATATAAATGTACAAGTAACAGGTGTATTGATTAGCCATTTTATTCACTAAAATCAATTAGAAGACGCTGATTTCCGTTACAGGCTACTTGCTTTCCCGCGGGAGTCAAGTAGCCCTTCACTACAATCAGCTATATATGCTCATATATAAGGTAAAATATCAACAAATAATCCTTTTATCACCGAACAATTAGCCAACATATTTCCCTAATCAACATACTTGATACAATAATTCTCTTTGTATGAATAAAGACTGCTGAGTATACTGACTCAACAGCCTTTTATTTGGTAGTAGCTAGTAACACTTTCTCTTCAAAGAAGCATCTCCTTTGATCAACTACCGCCTATTAGCGCTTCACAGTTTCTAACACTTCAAATAAATCTCGACCGTAAAACTTAGTGCTTAATTCATTTGTTTTCTTCTGCTCTTTAATTTTTGCTATAGCCTTATCATAAGCATCTGCAAATTCTTGTTCCTTTTTATTGAATAACGGCCATGTTTTAATAACTGCAAACTCGTTATAAACTACGTCATCCTTTAAATTATGATAAGGCCCATCATCTGCTAAAACTTGTTGTTTAAAAGGACCTTCAATCATCACACCACCATCGACACGTTTTTCATTTACCCATTGCACAACATCGACAGTGAACGCATCTCCAGCCTGTAATTTCACTTGTTTGTCTGGGTTGGCCTTATTAAATTCATCAATAATTGTGTATTGAGCATTATTCGCAGCAATTGGTGCTAATGAATAACCTTTTTTCGCAAAGTCAGCTAATGTTTTTATACCTTCATCCTCTTTACGTAATACTAAACCTGCACTACTTAAGCCTAAAAATTCTTTAGGGAAAATAAACTTTTCCGTACGTTCTTGCGTAAAGAAGGCATTTTTTATTCCTACTTGATATTTCCCTTGCTCAACACCAATTAGTAAATCATCACTAGTCGTGCCTACAAATTCAAACTTATAGTCAGGTAACTGTTCATCCACTAGCTTCATGACTTCCACATCGTAGCCGGTTGGATTTCCGTTATCATCTAGATAACTAATTGGCTTAGACGCCTGATCAAATGCAACCTTCACTGTACGTACTTTCCCGCCATCCTCTGAGTCTTTATCTGAAGCTTCACCTGAATTACAGCCTGTTAAAATAGCAAGTGAAGCCAACCCGATTGCTGCCAATTGGAAAATCTTTTTCTTTTGTTTAAACATATGTCATTTCCCCTTATTCTCCATTGTTTTGTAATTGATGTTCAGTCGATTTTTGTTGTTCAATTGCGGTACTCGCTAATTTAATAATTGTCATATCATCCATCGGCGGGTTATGAAGTCCTGCACGAACATTTCGATAATAACGCTGTAATGGATTGGTTAATTGTAGGCTTTTGGCTCCTACTACACGCATTGCCTTATCGACGATTTCAATCGCCAAATTTGTTACCGTATGCTTAGCAACTGCCATTTCATTTGCCAAAAGCTCACGTCTAGCTGGGTCATCATAAGCTTCGGCAACCCCATACAGTACAAAGCGCGCTTGATATAGCTTCAATTCAACATCACCTAGAAGCTGCTGCACATTTGGTAATGTACTAATTGGAGCATTTAAACTATTAGGTTGATAATGATTTGCAAAATGCAGTGCATAATCGCGGGCTGCCTGCGCAATCCCTAAGTATGTCGCTGGGATATGTAGAATCCAACCATTTATCTTGCCACCACTTGGGTGACTTGGTAACTCTACTAAATGATTTGAAGGGACTATTACATCTTTTAACACTAGGTCATGACTGCTTGTGCCTCGCATTGCAGACATTTCCCAGTTTTCTTCAATTGAAAGCCCTTGGGCATCTTTATGAATAAGGAAGTAACCAATTTGATTTTTCTCCTCAATCCAAGCTGATGTTAAGAAGTAATCTAGTACCGGAGAGGCTGTCGTAAAGATTTTACGTCCATTTAAGAGCCAACCTGCCTCTTTTGAAATAGCATTTGTTCCAGGTTGCCCTCCACGTGTTGGACTACCAGTTGCCGCTTCACTCGCAGCCCTATTTATAAATGCACCGTTCTTTATTTCCTGAGCAAATGAACTTAGTAAATCGTCTGTCCATAGTTTTTTCTCATATAGTTCACCTACAACACCTAATGTCCATCCTAGTGAGAGTGAAGCATTCTCGTCGTAGCTTGCTAACGTTTCTTGAACGAGTACCATATCATAGACTGATAATCCTTCACCGCCATATTCTTTCGGTAAAGTTAGTTTTGGATAACCAATTTGCAGAAGTAGTTTATGTGCTTCGAATGGAAAACGAGATTGTTCATCTACTTCTTTAGCATCAGCCTTGATTGACTCAGAAATAGATGCCAGCTGATCGAGCCAATACTGTTGTTGCTTTGTTTTAACAAATAAATTCTTCAAGAAAATCTCCTTCTTCCCAAAATGTATAAAACATATATATTTACTAAGAATTAATGTTGTAAAAAATCTCTAACTACGTTTTGTAGCAAGAGAATGGGTGGTACTGAATTTTCTGATTCGTTGACACTTATGATACTTTTCGCATTTAAAAATGTCAATGGGTTAATTATAAGTTTTTTTATAAGTTTTATACCCATTACGAACACGTCTTCTTTTTTTCACCAAGCCATGTTTACAACATATGCTAACACTATAGAAAGAGGTGCATGTATGACTAATAATATGAATCCACCCTTAAATAATATGCCTATGTCGCCTATGACCCCTCAGGTTATTCAGACGAAATTTGGGGATATTAATGGAGATGGCTTACTTGAAACTGTTCTTTTGATGGGGAATAAAACGCCAGATAGTCCTTTGTGGAAAAACCTAACGCTTGCGATTTTTTACGGACAGACACATCAATTCGAAAAAATAATGCTAAAACAAAGCGTCGGCTACAACCCAACTATATTTTTAGGTGACTTTACCGGGAATCATCTAGAAGATATTTTAACTATTTCTGACACAGGGGGTAGTGGTGGTATTATCAACGGTGAAATATTTGCCTCCGTAAACGGGAAAATACGCTCAATTTTTGATGCAGAAACGTTTAATAATAAGCTAAAGTACACTGTTAATTATCAAAATCAATATAAAGTAGCCGTGCGTAGCATGAATCCAAAAAAACAATATATCATCGATTTACAATACAAAGGTCCAGATTATTTAGCAGAAATTTATAATCAAGACGGTACACTAAAGCAGCCTATTCAAGGATGGGTTGATCCAATCAGCGGATTGTATCCAGTGGACTATGAACGTGATGGCATCTATGAAATTTTAGCGTATCAGGCTATAGCAGGCCGATTTCATGCCGATGGATTAGGTTATGTAGAAAATATTTTGAAATGGGATGGCCATGAATTTAACGTTGACCGTCAAACTGTAGGGATTTTTGGAGAAGATTTAAAATAAGTTACCATGTACTTATATAGGGAAAAAAGCAAAAATCTGTCCGATTTCCGCAATCAAAATTGGACAGATTCAAACTTGCTCTTTCTAGGTCGGATAAGGTTTATTTTTCTACTAATGCAAAATAATTATTTTCATGATCAGCAAAATTAAAAACCCTACCCATTGGCATCATTACTAAATCTCCTACTTTAACGCCCTTTGCTTGAAAATCTTGATATAGATCTTCTATATGATCAGCATAAAACATAATAGAAGGTGTCCCTAAATTTAAGTCAGGCTGCATTTTTGAAATGATTTCTTTATTGTGTAGAACAAAGGTAGTTTGAACTTCTTTAGTAGGAGCAATTTCAATCCAACGTACTCCTCCCTCTTCTTGGTCAGCAACTACAACAAATCCAACTTTTTCTGTCCAAAACTTCACGGCAGTATCTTGATCATTTACATACAACATTACTTGTCCAATTTGTCGAATCATGAAACAATTCCCTCCTCTTTTGAGCATTAGTATACATCAAAAAGGAGCTTTATATGTCATCTAGCGGTTATCGTTTTTAGGAGAATTTCGAAGTATTAATTGATGATATCTACTATATAGTGAACAGTTATTGCAAAGTACTTAACTTTTAATTTATTTTTGGTAAAATGAGCCTAGCCGTCTATTGTTTACATAGAAAGGTAAAAGGTATAGATCTATCACCATAAAATAGGGTTGATCGATTATCCGATGAGCTCTTAGAGCAATAGATGTTTTTTTGTGCGAAAGCGAAGCGACAGCAACAACGTGTTTTGTCTGTGCGAAAGCGAAGCGACAGCAACAACTATAACAACAGGAGATTGATCACTAAGGCATTATTACATACTCAATATTCGGTGATAAAACAAAGTTTATAATACTAATATCATAGTGAGGATAATTCAAGTGAAACAACTAAGTTTAAGGAAAAAGCTCATTTTTTCGTTTTTAGCAATACTTCTCATCCCAACACTGTTAATTGGAATTGTGTCTTACCAAAGTGCTGAAAAGCAAATTTCAAAAGAACAACAAGCAAGTGCAACCGAAAGTGTGCGCATGCTTAATACGAATATTACTAACACGATTGAGCCAAAAGTGAAAGACGTTCAATATTTTTCAAACAAGCTTAATCAATCTTATTTACAAGAAGGTAAAGTTACAGAACTTACATCTCTTTTCCACGAATACATGAACGTGCATCCAGAGGTGGAGCTAATTTATATCGGAACCGCTGATGGGAGACTACTGGATGAGCCTGCTCAAAAATACCCTAGTGGGTTTGATCCTCGTAAAAGACCTTGGTATATGCAAGCTGTAGATAACAAAAACCAAGTATCTATTACGGCCCCCTACGTTACACAGACTACAGGTGATATCGTTCTTACGATTACTCAGGCTTTACCAGACGGCTCAGGGGTAATAGGGCTAGATGTCAATATATCTAGATTAAGTACCATCACGAATGATATACGCATTGGAGAAACTGGCTTTGCTTCACTTTTAGATAGTAATAAAATTTATATTGCCGAACCAAATAAAGAAAGTGGTGCTGAAGCAACAGAAAGCTATATTACTAAAATCTATGAACAAGATAGTGGTACTGTTATAGAAAAAGATCGTCAACTTCAATTTGTTACAAATAAGCTAACAGGCTGGAAAGTCGTTGGTACCATGTTTTCAGCCGAGGCTGCAAATGCTGCTGCTTCGACCTTTAATATCAACTTAATAATTATTGCTATTTCTATTATTGTTGGCATTATTTTTATGCTTTTCATGATAAAATCAATCGTTAATCCGATCAATCGACTTAAACAAAGCGCTATCAAAATTAGCGAGGGCGATTTAACAGCTTTTATTGACATTCATTCGAAAGACGAGATTGGACAGCTTGGGGAAGCCTTTATCGCCATGAAGGTTAACTTAAAAAAGCTTATTCGTAACGTTGATCAAAGCTCCCAACATGTACAAACTTCAGCGCATAACTTATCTGCGAATGCCGAACAAAATATAGCTGCTTCTGAGCAAGTTACTGAAGCTATGCAGCAGGTTGCTATCAGTACAGAAAAACAAACAACTAGTATTGACCAAAATGCTGTTTCTATTGAGGAAATCGCAAAAGGAGTCGTCGAGATCGCTGACAGCTCTATGCAGGTTTCAGACTTATCGAGCCGTGCTATACAATTGGCCGATGAAGGCGGACAAGCAGTAGAACAAACTGTTAATCAAATGGTCTCGATTCATGAATCTGTGACACAATCGGATACGATGATTAAATCACTCTATGATCGAACAAAAGAAATTGGTTCTATTTTAGAAATTATTAGCGCTATTTCAGAGCAAACAAATCTGCTTGCCCTTAATGCTGCTATTGAGGCAGCGCGAGCTGGAGAACACGGGAAAGGCTTTGCGGTAGTCGCCGATGAAGTGCGAAAGTTAGCGGAGCAATCCCATCAATCAGCAGAGCAGATTTCTACACTAATCACTGGCATCCAACAAGATACGGCTAAGTCTGTTCAAACAATGATGAATACTTCAGCGGATGTCCAGGATGGTTTACAGCTAACAGAAGATGCAAGTAAAAAATTCGCAAGTATCATTAAGCGTCTACACGAAATTGCTCCGAAAATGGAGGATATATCTGCATCTGCTCAGGAGATGTCAGCAGTAGTCGAAGAAGTCTCTGCAACAGCTATAGAACTATCAGATCATGCTAAATTAAATGCAGCAGCGTCAGAGGAAGTTGCCGCTTCTACTGAACAAACGTTGTCTTCAATGCAGGAAATGGCTGTAGCCTCAAAAGCACTTCTCGATATGGCTGATGAATTACAAAGCTATGTGAATCGTTTTAAATACTAAAAAGAAAAGCACGATGTTGATGGAGGCTTTCCAAAAACATCGTGCTTTTTAATAGTGACTTTATTTATTTTCCTCATGACTAAATTGCCATTCAACACCAAATTTATCAGTAAGGGAGCCATAACATTTACTCCAAAACGTTTCTTGTAACTCCATCTTAACCTCGCCACCATCTTTAAGGCCATCAAAAGCTTTTCGCATCTGAGCCTCATCGTCTGAGACAACGGCTAACGTTACATTGTTTCCAACTGTGAATGGGTGTCCTGGAAATGTATCTGAGAACATTACAGTGCTACCAAAAATCGAAAGTCGCGTATGCATGACAAGATCTTTTGCTTCCTCTGGTAATGGATAACTTGGATTCTGTGGTGAATCTCCAAATGTCATAATTTCAGGCTTGCTCGTATTAAAAGCTTTCTCATAAAAAGATACAGCCTCTCGACAATTTCCATTAAAAATTAAATAAACCTCTACTGCCATTTCCAACACTCCCTTTGTCATTTTCGAAACAATTCTATTTTACATGGTTAACAAATAATAATACAAATCTTAGATGAACCAATCAAAAAATTGCTTTTCTTCTTTTGAAAAAAGATAAACTTAAACCTCCTTCCCATTCTAAAGAAAAAAGGATATATCTTTATATTCCGCGTAATTCCTGTTCTTTCCTGCCAATTTTTTATTGATTTAGATAAAAGCTTTGACATTTACTCGAAAATAATGTAAATTACCAAATGACGAACGATTTAAATTAAAACTTAAAAAATATTCGTATTTTAGGAGTGTTTATAATGGATAACGTATTTGACTATGAGGATATTCAATTAATTCCCGCAAAATGTATTGTAGAAAGTCGCTCAGAATGTGATACTTCTGTTACTTTAGGCGGTCATACATTCAAACTTCCTGTTGTACCAGCAAACATGCAAACAATTATCGATGAAAGTCTTGCTGTGAAGCTTGCTGAAAACGGTTACTTTTATATCATGCACCGTTTTAATCCAGAGACACGTATCGATTTCATCAAAAATATGCAAGCTCGTGGATTAATCGCATCAATTAGTGTTGGTGTAAAAGATGAGGAATATTCTTTTATAGAAGAATTAGCAGCAGCTAATTTAGTGCCTGATTTTATGACAATCGATATTGCGCATGGTCATTCAAACGCTGTCATTCGTATGATTCAGCATATTAAAAAACATCTACCAACTAGCTTTGTGATTGCTGGTAATGTAGGTACACCTGAAGCAGTACGTGAACTTGAAAACGCTGGTGCAGATGCAACAAAAGTTGGTATTGGACCAGGTAAAGTATGTATTACTAAAATCAAAACTGGTTTTGGTACAGGTGGTTGGCAGCTAGCTGCACTACGCTGGTGTGCGAAAGCTGCAACGAAGCCAATTATCGCTGATGGTGGTATTCGTACACATGGTGATATTGCAAAATCGGTTCGCTTTGGTGCTTCAATGGTGATGGTTGGATCATTATTTGCAGGTCATGAAGAGTCACCTGGTGAAACAATCGAAATCGACGGTAAAACTGTGAAGGAATACTTCGGATCTGCTTCTGAATTCCAAAAAGGCGAACGTAAAAATGTTGAAGGTAAAAAGATGTTTGTTGAACATAAAGGCAGTATCAAAGATACTTTAATTGAAATGCAGCAAGATCTTCAATCATCTATTTCCTATGCAGGTGGCAATAAACTAGATGCCATTCGAAATGTAGATTATGTAATTGTGAAAAACTCTATTTTTAATGGAGATAAAGTATACTAACAACAAAAGGAACCCAAACAAGAATGGCACAAATTCTTGTTTGGGTTTTTCTTTGGATTGCGTTTTTCTATTCTGTAGGAGCTTTATATAGGGCTGTGCTGAGCAATTATGCTGGTTCTTAGTTAGCCTCTCAGCCGATTTGTTTTTCGGGTTACCTGATCAAGGTAGGCTCTTACCTGATCACTTCTTCTGGCTACCCGAACGTTCTCGGTTCTTGACTGAGCAATCCTTTTATTGAAAACGCACCTTTTCAGCAAAAGAAAAAATGCTACCGATTACGTGTAGCATTTTTCTTAAAATTATAGTTTGTTAATAACAGCGTGGATCGTTTCTTTTAATTCTGCATCGTAATCAGAAAGGTCTACAAGGTTTGCTACACGCTCACGTAATACTGGACGTTCAATTACAAGCTTTTCATCAAGTACTTGTACTAGTAACTCGATAATAAGACGGTCACGTACGTTTAATGCTTCCTCTAAACGCTCTGGTGTAATTTTTGCATCTGCTTTTGCTGCTTTAGCCATTTTAAAAACCCCTTTTAAATTTTATATTCATGCACATCTATTTTAGCATACAGCTAAATTATTTTGAAAACTTTCTTTCATGAATATATACCAAAACTTTACAAATAAACACATATACATTTACGATAAAATGTTATATTCAAATCATAAAATGATGACACTCAACCATATGATTATGTATTCTCTATTTAGTTTTTCATATTCACTTAGGACGTTTTACAAGATTGGAGGAATTCTGTGAACCAAAAGCACTCGACTTACTTACAATTAATAAAAGCTGTACCGAAATCTTTACAATTGTTTCTAAATGTTTGCCTTGTACTTTTAGCGCTCATCTTATCCTTCCTACTTTGCAAAGAACTCATTCAATTTCTTAAAATTTTATTATTCACCAACGATGGCGGAGACTATAAGCTTTTCCTCGCTAACATTCTTATTTTCTTTTTGTATTTTGAATTTATCACGATGATTATTAAATATTTTAAAGAGAATTATCATTTTCCACTAAGGTACTTTATATATATAGGGATTACGGCCATGATTCGATTAATTATCGTAGAGCATGACCATCCCATTAATACCTTAATTTATTCACTTATTATTTTAATATTAATTATTAGCTATTTTATTATTAACATTACGCCATTGGAACGACCTGTACGCTCATCACTCATTATGAAAAAAGAACAATAGCTTTATTACAGTAAGCAAAACATCTGAACCTTAGAAAAACGAGCCATTTATTCGTTGGCGGCATTTTCTTTTTCACGAAGGAAATCAACTACAAATTAGGTCGACTCCTCTCATTGGTATGAAGGTTCATTTCAAAATCACGGAGTCGCATTTTGTTGGCTGTAAACTACCCTTCCTGATGTAAAATCTTCTTCCTTCAATAATTTTTCAACGAACCTCATATGCATCCCCATCCTACACTATTTTTATTATAAAGCACGCTCTTTCATCATTTTCTTTACATTAATTTCAGCTCTTGATAATAACATATATTACCACGTGCAAATAATACTGTCTGATGACTACATTAAAAGTCCACGGCGGAACATTAATGCTTGTTGTTTTAAGATAACTACATAAACCGTTTAGTACCTATCCCCTTTTTCAACGTCTCGAGCAAGTCGGAATACTAATGAACTGCGTACACTATTCTCATTGCCTCGTCGATTCTGGCATTAGGAAGTGATTACAAGAAGTTGAGATACAGCCAAATGTAAAACTCAGAAATATGATGAGTTGGGTACATATAGCTCAGCTCGAAAAGGAATGTACAGCTATGGATTTTGGACAGCATGAATTATTGAAGGGAGACGGAAAGAATGAATCTGATTGATGCATATATTCATGAAGTAACTAAAAGGATTCACAAAGATAAACGTGATGAAACCAGTCTAGAGTTAAAATCTACTATTGAAAATATGTTACCTGAAGATTATTCAGAATCAGATATAAAGGAAGTGCTTAAAAATCTAGGAAGTCCTGTAGAAGTTGCAGCAAGCTATCAAAACACACCACGATTATTAATCGGTCCAAAAGTGTTTGACACTTATATTAGAACAATAAAATTAGTTATTCCTTGGGCAATAATTATTACAGTTATTGTACAGATGATAGAAAGTATTGTGCTTTATAGTGGAGAAGGTGGTGCTCTTCTGTCTGCTATTATTAATACTATTTCTATAACTATCGCTCATATTATTTCCGTAATCATCTACGTACTATTCTGGATTACAGTTACTTTCATTGTCATAGAACGATCCGGAGGAAATAATATTCGAATACCCCTTATAAAGGACCATCCAGAATGGACACCTGATGATTTAGCTAAAGTTAAAATAATTCCTAAGGAAAAAACGATTTCACTTCATGATAATATTTTTAGTTTCTTAGGTATTGCTATCTTCTCCTTTGTCTATTTCAATGCTCATCACCTTATAGGAATCTATACTTCTCACAATAAAGTTGGCTTTAAATTTGTTATGCCTATATTCAATCAGGATGTCTTACTCTCCTTTGCACCGATTATTTTAATTTGTATCGTTTTAAGTGTAGCGTTAACATTATGGAAATTGAAGGCTGGCCAATGGACACTGTTAATTGCCGTAGCTAATGCTCTTCTTCAATGTACAGGAATTATTGTTTTTATTCTCATGGCTATTCACCCTGATCTCATACACAGTCCCGCTATACCTTATATCGCTGCGATTACGGAAACGACCTCTGCTAAGATTTTGTTTGCTATAGATCGAATATTATTCGTCAGCATTGCTATCGCCATCATCGCAAATGCATTTGATATTTATAGTGGCTTTAAAAAGGCTAGAATTTAAAAATAAAATACGTTTTGGGGCTGACTTTTTCTTGTTGGCCCTACATTTATTTAAAAACTCCCTCCATCGATCAAAATACCGTTATTCTCTATTGTTTTGTATAATAGAGTTAGTAGTTATTAAATACATTCATAAATAATCTGCACTAATTCAGACAGAATAAGGGGAAATAATTATGACCATTCTTCTTGTAGATGACAATCAAGTTAATCTATTTGTAATTGAAAAAATATTAAAAAATGCAGGTTATGATAACTGTGTTTCTCTAACATCTGCCTATGAGCTTTTTGATTATTTACAGTTAGGTGCACCAAATCCAACAGGAAATTCAGCGGATTTAATTTTATTAGATATTATGATGCCTGAAATAGACGGTATTGAAGCTTGCAAACGTATTAAGCAAGATGAACGATTAAAGGATATTCAAATTATCTTTGTCACCGCTCTAGAAGATAAAAACACGCTTGCGGAAGCACTTGATATCGGTGGAGTAGATTATATTACGAAGCCCATTAATAAAACCGAGCTTCTTGCTAGAATTCGGGTTGCTTTACGATTGAAAGCAGAATTAGATTGGCATACTCAACAAGAAAAGAAAATACAATACGAATTAGATTTAGCTACACATGTACAAAGAAGCCTTTTGAGCACTCCTTTAAACGAGACGAACATTCAGATAGAGGTCTCTTATCTTCCTTCTTCTAATTTAGCAGGGGATATGTATTATTGGCATAAAATAAATGATCACCGATACGCCTGCATTTTGCTCGATATGATGGGACATGGTATCTCTGCAGCACTTGTTTGTATGTTTATCTCCTCTGTCCTAAGAGAAGCTGTTAAACAATTAGAAGATCCCGAATTAGTGATAAAAGAGTTAAACCGTTATATGACCCTTTTGCGAAATGGTAAAGACGACAATCTTTTTTATTTCACAGCTATTTATTTAGTGATAGATACAGAACAAAAAACAATTGAATATGTGAACGCTGGTCATCCTTCTGGCTATGCTCTAGTTGATGGAAAAACGCTCGTACATTTAAATCGAGGAAGCTGTGCAGTCGGCTTTTTTGATGAGATTGACGTGCAAAAGCAATTCATTCAATACAATAAGGACGTGCAAATTATTTTATATACGGACGGTGTGTTGGAGGCAATGGGACCATGTGAAATGGAATCCGAGAAGCATATACAAACGTTAATATCTACGAAATGGGATCATTCTCGACGTCTGATTGACCATGTACTGCCTAAGGAAAAACAAGGGAATCAACCAGATGATATGTGTGCATTAATGATACAGGCACATTAAACTACATAAAAAGTGGCTGTTGCCTAAGTCTCTACTGCGGAGAAACTTAGGCAACAGCCCGTTTTTCATCTTACTTTATCTTCTGATATATTTTTTCATTGCCTACTATTTCTTTATATTTTGAAATAATATCTTCAAATCGTAGTGCCTCTTTATCTCCTAAGCATAAAAACCCAGTATCACTTAGGCTTTCGGAAAACAATTGATGAACCTGTTTTTGTAACTCCGGTGAAAAATAAATTAATACATTTCGACACATAATGACATGAAATTCATTAAACGATTGATCTGTTACTAAATTATGCTGTGCAAATATAATGTTTTTTAACAGTGACGGATGGAAATAAGCATATTGATAATCTGTTTTATAGTATTCGGAAAAAGCATGTCTTCCGCCTGCAAGCATATAGTTTTTCGTATATGTCTGCATTTTGTTAATCGGGAATGCTCCTTTTTTTGCCGTTTCCAATACTTGTTCGTTCATATCCGTAGCGTAAATAACTGCTTGATCCATTAACCCTTCTTCCTGTAGTAAAATAGCCATGGAGTATACTTCCTCACCCGTGGAACATCCTGCATGCCATATCCGAATTTCAGGGTGATCTCTTAAAGAAGGTACAACCTCTTCGCGAAAAGCCTTAAAAAAACTAGGGTTACGGAACATTTCAGTAACAGTTATAGAAAAATCATTCAATAGTTGCTCCAAAAACTCATTCTCGTGTATTACTTTTTCAAGTACACGAGAATGAGTTGGGATATTACTCATCTTCATCCTATTATAAATTCTTCGCGATATAGAAGAACGATTATATTGTCGAAAATCAAATCCTGATAAACGATAAATAGCCTCAAGTAATAAATCAATTTCTAAATCTGTATGCATTTTTTGCTGCAAAGGCAATGGGTCCATCTTATTAACTCCCTTTAGAAACTAGCCATACTCTTAAAACGGATACTAATTGATCTAAATTTAATGGCTTACTTATATAATCTGAAGCACCGGCCTCTAATGTTTTATCCCGATCATTTTTCATAGCCTTCGCTGTTAAAGCAATAATCGGTAAATCTGTAATCTTCATTTGTTTGCGTATAATCGACATCGTTTCATAGCCATCCAAATTTGGCATCATAATATCCATCAGAATAAGGTCAATTTCATCATTAGCTTGCATAATCTCTAAACACTCTATCCCATCTTTGGCAACTAAAATATTCATACCTCGTTTTTCGAGTGCATTTTTTAATGCATAAATATTACGGTAATCATCGTCTACAATTAAAATATTTTTCCCTTGAAAAACTTCTACCTCTTGTTGAGAGAAATCCTGAGTGTCCAATAGCTGTTCTTCCATTAGCACTTCTAATTCATTGGTAGCCCCTACTTCATGAATAGCAAGTTCAAGACGTTTTTGCTCTTCGATGCCATTTGGCAAGCTTGGGATTGTTAGTGTGAATGTACTACCTTGCCCTTCACTACTTTGTAAAGAAATCCAGCCGCCAAGTAATCTCGCAAGCTCTTTACAAATGGACAAGCCAAGACCTGTTCCACCGTATTTACGTATCGTTGCCCCATCAGCCTGTTGGAATGATTCGAAAATAAGCTGATGCTTGTCATTCGGAATCCCTATACCTGTATCGGAAACTGTGATTTCTAACCAGTCAGCACTCACATCCTGCATATTATTTGTTAACTGTTCTTCACTAAGCTGGTTAATATCAAGATGAACTGAGCCTTGCTTTGTAAATTTAAAAGCATTTGATAATAAATTTTTCAATATTTGCTGGAATCTTTGTTCGTCAGTATAGAAAATATCGACTACATTTTCGTCTTTCGAAATATAGAATTGTAGATTTTTTTTCATTGCAACAGGCGCAAAAGTTTGCTCGATTTGTACAGGAACCTCACTCATATTCATTTCATCAAAATTAATATCAAGCTTGCCTGCCTCAACTTTTGATAAATCTAAAATATCATTAATTAGTGCCAGCAGATCTTCACCTGAAGAATGGATAACCTTTGCAAATTCCGCTTCCTCTTCTGATAATGCATTTTGGCTATTTTCAGCTAACATTTCCGATAAAATTAAAATGCTATTCAGTGGCGTTCGTAATTCATGTGACATATTGGCTAAAAACTCAGATTTATAATTTGAATTTAGTAACAGCTGTTCCGCACTTTCCTCTAATTCTTTTTTAGCTTGTTCTAATTCTCTCGACTTTAACTCGGCCTCTTTTGTTCTTTCTTCCAATTGTTCATTAATCATTGTCAGTTCCTCTGTTTGCAGCTGCAATTCTTCTGATTGTGCCTGAAGCTCTTCAGATTGCACCTGTAATTCCTCTGTCAAAGCTCTTGATTCATTCAATAAACGGACAATTTCCATTCGCCCTAGGACACTATTGATCGTTAATCCAAAAGTATCGATAACTTGCTTCACTAATTCCTGCTGCAGCTTATTAAAGCTAGTTATTGTAGCTAATTCAACAACAGCGATTACGTCATTTTCAAATATAATAGGGACGATAAAAATACCTTTTGGCGGTATTTTCCCTAAACCAGTGCCGATTAAACGGAAATCTTCTGGAATATCATTATAAATTAAAACCTTTTTTTCTAGAGCACATTGTCCAATTAAGCCTTGCCCCAGTTTAAAGCTCTCCATTCCAACGTTATCCGTTGCGCCCGCAAAAGCAGCTTTTTTTACAAACTGTATTTGATTATCAGTAATTTCACGAACATAAAATGCGCCAAGGGAAGATTGCGTTTTTTGCGCTATTTCTGAAAGGAAGGTTTCAGCTAATTTGGTTATGGCAGAAATACCTTGATATTTTGTGACAATTTCTGCGATATTCAACTGTAGCCATTCTCTTCTCTCAAGTGCATCCAACAACTCATTTGTAGCAGTTGCAAGAGCATTGATTTCATCATTTGTTCTAACACGAATTCTTCCTTTTTGACCGCTCTTGGAAGCAGTGATTTCTCGGATCGTTCGTGTAACCTCCGTTAATGTTTTTACGATTGAACGAGAAATACTACTTGCAATGATAATCGCAACAACTGAAATAAATACAAGTATGCCAAGCAGTGTAAGTGTTACTATACTATTTTTTCTGTCCAACTCGTTTACTTTGGCTTGCATAGTTGCAATTACCTCTGATCGGAGCGATTCGAACTGATCTCGTACCGTTTCCATGTCTTTACGGCCTATATCTACTTTATAGAGTTTCCATAACGCTTCAGTATTGTTTTCTTTTTTTAACGTAATAGAAGGTTCGCCTGATGTTGTAATCCAATGCTCTATCGTCGTCTTTATCTCGTTTAACTTCTCTTGTTGTGTTGGATTTTTTTCTAAAAGCTGATATAGTTCATTAAAATCGGATTTCCAATTTTCACTAGTTTCGTTATAAAGCTCTAAATAACTTGATTCACCTGTAATAACAAAGCCCCGCTGGCCCAATTCCATATCTAAAAAGGACTTTTCAATGTGATTGGTTAGAGCTTGTATATTGGAGTCTTTCTTGATAATATAATTTCTTTCGTTTTGTAGAGAGGAAATTTGTTGATATAAGATGATCACTGATGCAAGTAAACAAAGTATGATAACAATATAGCCTAACGTGATTTTAGTTCGTATACCTATCTTTAATTTATTTAACATTCGCTTTCCTACCTTTACCTGACATAAACTCTATTATCTAGTATCATTGTACATTAAAAAGTGATACAGTTTCTTCCTCTTAGGCTACGAGAACAATCTCTTTGCGAGGAATACTTAACAAAGTTCACATTAAAAGGGTTCATCACCAAAAGTTTCGGATGACTTTGTTAAAACGTTAGTGATGAGCCATTAAAAGTTAATAAGTCCCATATTTTTTCATATATATATTATATTGGCCTTTATTTCCGAGGCATAATTGATAGTAGGGAGAGAACAATTGTGGACATTTTCGTAAGACCTGGGGATTCTCTTTGGCATTTTAGTGAAGTGTTTAAAATACCTCTTCAACTAATTATAGATTCGAATCGAACTATTAAACCTCAATTTTTACGGGTTGGACAACGCATTCGAATTCCGGGGTTTGTGACAGTCAATTATCAAATAAAGCAAGGAGATACGTTTTGGCAAATAGCCCAAAGCAGAAATCTCCCACTAGTAGCCATTTTACTTGTCAATCCTAGTTTAAATCCAAATCAATTACAAATTGACCAAACCATTCGCATTCCTCAACGAATCACATGGAGGCTCATCAATGGGAAACAAAATTATACTTACACGACCATGATGAACGATATCAAAAAACTACTCGATGTTTACCCGTTTCTACAAAGCTCTACCATTGGACATTCTGTTTTGCAGCATGAAATTCCAGAGCTTCTCATCGGGAACGGAGCTAAGCGTGTCCATTATAACGGCTCCTTTCATGCAAATGAATGGATTACAACTCCGATTATTTTAACATTTATAAACGACTACCTACTCTCTCTTACCAATCAAAATACAATTCGCGGTTTATCCCTACTCCCACTTTACCAGCAAACAATTCTTTCTATCGTTCCGATGGTCAATCCCGATGGTGTTGATTTAGTATTACAAGGACCACCTAATGACGAAGCATTAAGAAATCAGCTTATTACTTGGAATAACGGCAGCACCGATTTCTCTGGTTGGAAGGCAAATATACATGGTGTCGATTTGAACGACCAGTTTCCTGCAAAATGGGAGCTTGAAAGTGCACGAAATCTGAAAACACCTGGACCAAGAGACTTTGGAGGCCAACAACCTTTGTCCGAGCCCGAGGCCATTGCTATGGCTGATTTAACAAGGAGGCGCGATTTTGCCCGAGTTCTTGCGTTTCATACACAAGGTAAAGTCATTTATTGGGGGTTTGAAAATCTCGAACCACCCGAGTCAGATATCCTTGTTAATGAGTTTAGCCGGGTTAGTGGCTACGAGCCTATCAATTCAGCAGGCAGTTATGCGGGCTATAAAGATTGGTTTATCCAGGATTGGCGTAGACCTGGCTTTACCGTTGAGTTGGGTAGTGGTACAAATCCACTTCCACTTAGCCAGTTCGAGGACATCTATGAAGAGACATTAGGTATATTTCTTGCCGCATTGTATATGTAATAGAATCGTTCACATGAAAGGTTTTTCGTCATAATTCAATTCTAAATATATATCTCCAATCCCCTTTTACTTCTGAAGTGAATGGGGATTTTTTAACCTCTGATTGATTGCTTCTTGATAGTTCATCACCAATGGTCGTGGATGACTTTTGTAAAAACATCTACTATATACATAAGTTGATCTTCGTTACGGCTGGGCGACTCCTTGGGGATTAGCGGCTCATCGGATGCCCCCAGGAAAGCGCCCAGCCGGAACGGAAATCAACCACACGTTTTGATGAGGATCCTTCTTAGCAGGAATATGGACGTTTTTGGAAAAATTACTTTGACAGGTAGAGTAATGTTTGCTAATATTACTCTGACAGGTAGAGCAATAAAAAAATAAGTAGGTGACTTATGGTTCGAAGTGACATCATCCGCGGACACTTGGATTCCATTATTTTAAGGCTAATTTTAGAGAAAGATCGTTATGGCTATGAAATTTCTCAGGAAATAAGTATTCGCACAAATAATCGTTTTCAAATTAAAGAAGCAACTTTATACGCAGTTTTTCAACGCCTTGAGAAAAAGGAAATTATTGAAGCCTATTATGGTGATGTTTCACACGGAGGCAAAAGAAAGTATTACCGTATTACCCCATTAGGTAAGGCTTATTTAAATGAGCTAGTAAAAGAGTGGTCGGAAGTAAAAGAAATTATCGACTTATTTATGGAGGGCTTAGAATGAAAAAAATAAAAAACCATATTGATGAGCTTTTTAAAGACATTCCTCGTAATAAAGAAACCGAGATGGTTAAACAAGAAATCATTCAAAATCTTGAAGAAAAAGTATTTTATTTGATGGATCAAGGGAAAGAACAAGAGGATGCCATTAACAAAGCCATTGTAGAGTTTGGAGATATTGAAGATTTAAAAAAGGAATTAGGTGTGAAGGAGCCCAAAAAGAAAAACATGGCTAAATTAAATTTAGAATTCTCTATATGGGGTAGTGGCTTAATTATTGCATTTTTTATTTTTATTAATCTTTACTATACGCCACATACAATTTGGGCAATCTATCCGATCTTCGCAATATTATGGTGGCCATTATCTATGTACTTCGTTTGGTCACGTAAGAAATGGAGTGAATAAAACATGAAGAACTTAATTAGCTTTTCAATTGTTGGTAGTTTAATGACAATGATTTTTTTAGGAATCGTCAATTATACGACATCACCTCAGGAAATTTGGTTTATTTACCCGTGCTTACTAGTTTTACTATGGCCCATTACTTTATTTTTCATGTCTAAAAGAATGTATAAACAATATTCTCTTGTTTGTAGCGCCATGATTATTGCTTTTCTTATCATTGAAAATTATTTATACTCACCCGATTATATATGGTTCATATATGCGGTTTATCCAATCATCTGGTGGCCAATTCTTATGTATTTAGAGGAAAAGGCAAAAACATTAAAAATTGCACTGATAGGCTGTGCAAGTACCATCATTTATTACTCCTTATTAAATATCATTTTATCCCATCCATACCCTTGGGCGATCTATCCAGCATTTTTAGTCATTTGGTGGCCCTTAGCTTTATACCACGCACAAAGAAAAACGTTTGTAGCATTTTCTGTTACCGCTACAGTTCTTATCAGCATCTTTTTTATTACAGTAAATATTGTCTCTTCACCTGGGGTAATATGGGCGATTTATCCGATCTTTGTAGTCCTATGGTGGCCCCTTAGCATGTACTTTTACGTTTATAAAAGAAAAATGTACAATTCAACAACTCTTCCTAAAAGAGTCTAAAAATTTCGATTATATTTCATGTTCGTAGGGAGAATTAGATGAAAAAGATAATGAAATTTATAAAATATACTGTACTAATTACAATCGTATTACTCATAACAGCGCTTTTATTCCCTACATGGACTTCCCATATTAAAGGTAATAACAGTGTAAGTACATTAGAGCAAGTAAAGATAAATGGAAGTAATCATGAAGTTATGATACGTGGCAAAGATAAGGATAATCCCGTTATTATTTTTGTCCATGGAGGGCCTGGATGTTCAGAAATTCCGTATGCCAGTAAGTATCAAAACTTATTGGAAAACAATTTTACGGTCGTGAATTACGACCAAAGAGCAAGCGGAAAATCATATCATTTTTTTGAGGATTATTCTAATCTTTCGTCAGACTTACTCGTAGATGACTTATTGGCCTTGACGGATTATATAGCAGATCATCTTGGCAAAGAAAAAGTAATATTAATTGGCCATTCTTATGGTACGTATATTGCAACTCAAGCTGCCTCTAAAGCTCCTGAAAAATATACAGCATATGTTGGAATTGGACAGATGAGTGATATAGTAGGAAGCGAAATTGACGGTTTGAACTACGTTATTCAGCAAGCAGAAAAAGCTGGCAATACAGATGATGTTCAATATTTACAAGAGTTAACTGAACAAATTAAAAATGGTGAGCTGGTTACTCCACGGAATTATGTTGCAAAATATGGTGGATCTTCGAGACTTATTGATAACCCTGATGGGAATATCATAAATATGTTATTCAGTCGTGAGTATAACTTATTAGATGTGATTCGTTACAACTATGGGCTATCCTATTCTCAAAAAACTCTAATTGAGGAATTAACGAAAAACCAAAACCCATTACCTACTAAAGTAAAAAAACTTGAATTACCATTCTATTTTGTTATGGGTAAATATGATTATAACACTTCATCTAATGCAGCAAAAAAATACTTTGATATGATTGAAGCCGATAAAAAAGAATTTATTGCCTTTGAACAATCCGCTCATTATCCACAATTTGAAGAGAAGGAAAAATTTTATGAATGGATGTGCGATACTTTTATAAAATAAATGCAATTGTGGTAATAAAGGTTGATTATATTAATGATATTAACTAGATGATTGGCTCACCACCATAACGTGTGGTTGATTTCCGTTAATTTGACTGGATTCAAGATTATGAAATTAACATCGATATAGTCAATAGCAACGTTTGCTGTAGCCCATATTATTTATTTACTATATAATTTAACCATTAAATATTTTAACGGGCTGTGATACTATGTCAAAAAAAGAGCAATTGCACAATGTGGAAGCGATTATGAGAGAAATGCTTGAAATACAACAGAAATCTAAAATATTTGTAAATCTCTTATCTGAGGGAGAAACATTGTCGCAAAACCAACTGATCCTCCTACTTCAGCTAAAGAGTAATGATGGTATGAAGGCGACTGAAATTGCTGAGTTCTTTAGTGTGACACCAGGAGCCGTTACATCAATGTGCGATAAACTTGAGAAATTAGAATTTGTAGAACGGATTAGAGAGCAAGAAGATCGTCGTGTTGTAAAAATGGTGTTAACTAAAAGCGGTGAATTAAAGGTTCAAGATTTATTTTTAAAGTTTCCACAGGAAAAACTGATAGACATGGCAAAAATATTGCGTGAAGTTAATCAGTTAATGAATAAAATTTTTTAGGATTTCATAAAATTGAAATCCTTTTTTTATTGTCCAGAAAATACATAAAAAGCTCCTGGCAATTTTTTTATTCTTGACAAAACAAAGTGACATATACTTTAATTAATATATATTTTAATTATTAAAATATATATTAATCAAATTAACATGAGGTGATTATCCGTGATTCAAAAACTACGTACAGTAACCCTTACTAATGGCACTATTAGAAACTTAGCAGCAGACTGTGAGCAATTAAATATCCGTGGATTTGTTACTTTACATCAAGAAATACGCGTAAAAAAAATCTCTACTCATGGTCATAGTTCTTTTCATTCCCGCGTTGAAGCGCAAGTTTTAAATAGTTCAGGATCATGCTCTATAAAAGATTTTTGTGAAACTAATGAGGTTAAAAATGCCGGGAGCTTAACTATGTGCAATGGGCGAGTATCAAAATTGAATAGTTCTGGGAAGTTGACCATTGAACAAAACTTACAAGCAGAACAGTTTCATGCAGTCGGTTTGGTTAAAGCGAAGGAAATAGAGGCTAAACATTTTCAATTAAAAATGTCTGGCGGAAATGAGATTGGAAAGCTTAGTGCAAATGTGATACATGTGGAAAAAGATACGTTATCTATATCTTTTCTAAAGAAAAAGCTGACTTGTAAATGTATTAAAGGTGAACAAATACATCTTTCCTATACAGATGCAGAAATTGTTGACGGAGATATTGTAGTAGTAGGCGATAATTGTCATATACAAACACTTTATTATACAAAAAGCTATTCGATTGCTAAAAACGCCAAGGTGCAGCAAATTATACGGAGGGAAAAGGAATGACATTCATAAACATCATACAAGGCTTTTTTTGCTCATTAGCCCTTCTCGTATTATCTGTCCTCTACGCTGGGCTGATCTTAAGTGCATTACTATCAATAGTAGCCGGCATTTTGCGAACATTCGGCTTGGAACAAATACAAATGAGCATTTGGAGTGGTGTTGAGCTTCCAATCGCTTTCAGCATTCCTCTAGCACTCTTGGTTTCTTTATTGCTGTTCTTTTGTTCTGTATATATCAAACGCTCTATCCAATTTTGTTTTTCCAAACTTAAATTTTAAAATTAGAAGCACACCTTTTGTTTGATAGTAAAAGGTGTGCTTCTAATTATTTATTTTACTTTTAGATAGTCAAAAGATATTTGTTTAATAATCGATAATTGTAACGATGGTCGAATACTTCGTCATATACTTCATCAGTATTTTTCTCACCTTGCTCTTTTGCAAAATACTCTTCCTTAATGATTTGGAAATAAAAAATAGAACCTTTCATCCAAAATTAGAATGAAGGTTCTATTTTATTTTGTAGAAACAAACGCTTAAATCCTTTGTTTCTACAACTAATTTTATTTTAAACGAAGCGCTTCGTCCGTTGCTTCGTTAATTTCTTTAAGAAGCTCTGGATTTTCTGCTAATGACTTGCCGTATGATGGGATCATATCTTTAATTTTTGACTCCCACTCGTTAACATGTTGAGGGAAGCATTTATTGATTACCTCAATCATAACGTGTACAGCAGTAGATGCACCTGGAGAAGCTCCAAGTAATGCAGCAATTGAGCCATCAGAAGCACTTACAACTTCCGTACCAAATTGAAGCGTTCCTTTACCACCAGCTTCAGTATCTTTAATAACTTGTACACGTTGACCAGCTACAATAATATCCCAATCATCGCTCTTAGCATTCGGGATGAAATCACGTAGCTCTTCCATACGTTGTTCTTTAGATAGCATAAGCTGTTGGATTAAATATTTTGTTAATCCCATTTCTTTAACGCCTGCCGCTAATAACGTTGTAAGATTATGCGGTTTTATAGAAGCAAATAAATCCATATTTGAACCTGTTTTTAAGAACTTAGGTGAGAAACCTGCGAACGGTCCAAATAGTAATGATTTTTTGTTATCAATATAGCGTGTATCAAGATGCGGAACAGACATTGGTGGAGCACCAACTTTAGCTTTTCCGTATACTTTCGCATGATGTTGTTCAGCAACTTCTTGGTTTTTACATTGTAAGAATAATCCACTGATTGGGAATCCACCGATATGTTTCCCTTCAGGAATACCTGATTTTTGTAGTAATTCTAGGCTTCCTCCACCAGCTCCAAGGAAGACAAATTTTGCTGTATGGTATTCCATTTTACAGCCATCTTTGTCGTGCACTCGTACTTCCCATGAACCATCGCTAGTACGTTTCATGCTTTCAACACTATGATTGTAGTTGATGTCAACGTCTTTATTTTTTAAGTGGTCGAATAACATACGTGTTAATGCACCAAAGTTAACGTCTGTACCAGTGTCAATTTTTGTCGCAGCGATAGCTTCATCTGCTGGACGATCTTGCATAATAAGAGGAATCCATTCCTTTAGTTTTTCTGGGTTATCAGAAAATTCCATACCTTGGAATAAAGGATTTTTTGTCATCGTTTCATGACGTTTTTTTAGAAACTCTACATTGTCTTTCCCTTGTACTAAACTCATATGAGGTAAAGGCATAATAAAGTCTTGTGGATTACTGATTAGTTTATTGTTCACAAGATAAGACCAAAATTGTCTCGAAACATGGAACTGTTCATTAACGTTAATCGCTTTGCTGATATCGATTGATCCGTCTTTTTTCTCTGAAGTGTAGTTAAGCTCACAAAGTGCAGCATGTCCAGTTCCCGCATTATTTAATTCGTGAGAACTTTCTTCACCCGCTTTATCAAGCGACTCAAACACTGTAATTTTCCAATCTGGTGCTAATTCTTTAAGCATTGTCCCCAAAGTCGCACTCATGATTCCGGCACCAATTAAGATAACATCTGATTTAGTTTGTCTGTTACTCATTTTTACCTTCCTTATATATTAAGATTTGCAGAAAGGATGTAAGCTCTCCTGCGGTCACAGTAAGCTCTAGAGTAACTTAGGAGTACATCTTTTCTGTATCAATTATTACCTTATTGCAGTGTATCATAATTACATAAAGATTAAAATATCAACTATCTATATGAGAGTTATGTGCATTTTTCGAGCCTTCCCCTTAATAAATCAAGAGAAAAACCTACTATTCCCTCCCTAAGAATGGCTACCTTTATTTAAACGTTATGGAATAATCGTCCTAAAATTGGCTAGCATTTTCATAAAATAACGAGGTTTTTTTAATTATTATATTTATATAATAACATAAAAATATGGAACCAGTCTTGTTTTTGCACCGGCCCCACCATATAGAATTTTTCTTCACTATTTTCTAGTGTTATGTTTAATTTATTTCTTTTGTAGTCTAACCAAAGAAATCACATCTCATCCTATTTCTCGATAGGACTTTTTATTTTCCAACCATCTATATTAAAATCACCCATCTGATTCATTACATGGTTACCTAACTCTTCGTATGCCTCCAGCATCTTTTGTTTATCCACTACTTCTAGTAATGCTTTTAAAAACATTTCCTTAAATATCGAATCAGGGAAAACATTTTTTAAATATTTTTTAATAAAGGCAGGATCTATAAGATAAGAATGTACTTGATAGTATGGAATGCTTTCTAATCTCAAAAACTGGCAGTACTCAGAAAATAAATTAGCTAATGAGTTAAAATATACAAAGTGGAAATCCACTCTTTTTTGTTCAAAACAATCCTTTAAATTATCTAATGAATCCCATAGTGAATATTTTTTTATTTCTACTATTGTCTTATTTAGTTCATCATACTCATTGTTTAGCCAATGTTCAGCTTCGATTTTTAATTCATTAAGTATCCCCGTGTTATCGAATAGAATCTTTCCTGTCATCAATTGAACCATGGACATTGTTCTTTTGTTTTGAAAATCTTGTTGAAAGTATTTGCGAATTTGTTTTGGTGGATTGGCGAAATATTCTATAAGAAAACCATTTATAAGTTTATTCCCTCTCTCTCGCCACTCAACATCATCCGATAAAATAATATGTACATCAATATCAGAACGTTTAGTAGGATTACCCGTAATATAGCTCCCACATACAAGTGCCCCCACTACATCATTTCTATTCCTCCAGTCCTTTAAAAACTTTTCAAGCGCTATCTTCCATTCTTCCATAAAGTTATCATCACCTTCTTGAAAAATTTGTACTTTAGCATATGTAATATATTCAAAAATTTTTTTATAAATCCTTTCAGAAGAGATGAACTCTGTATATGAAAAGAACACAGCATATTTGCTGTGTTCACGATGTGCCACTTTTGCCTATTGTTAATTCAGTACAGTACAGGGAGATAGTAATGTGATACCGTGATTTTTATGAGAACACCTATCTAACCTTTATTTTTTTCTAATAGCTGCTCCATTTTATCATCAGCACGTTGTAAGACTTGCTTTATTTGTTTAATCTCTTTTTCTCTTTGAATCATCTGCTTATACTTATTTTGAAATAATAATTTCATCTGTCGCAGGTTTTGAATTTCCGCTTCTGTCAATTCATCATTTTCATCAGTATTTTGCGACCATTCAAAAAGTATTTTAATTTCTTGAAGTGAAAAACCACATTGCTTTAGTTTAAGGATTGTACTAATGATTTCGATATGATCCACGTTATACTCACGATGTTTGTTATTTATTTCTGGACGTAATAGACCCATTTTTTCGTAATAACGGATAGTGTCTTTACTAAGACCAGTACATGTAGCAAATTCACCGATTTTTATGATCATCACCTACTAGTAAATAAATTATTTATCAATTTCGCCTTGGCGTAATTGTGCCCAAGCCTGTATATTTCAGTAGGTGTTAGGACACTCACTGAAAAGGAACCACATCTACATTCATCTCAACTCCTTCAGAGGTGGAAGTTTTTACTGAATGAAGATAACCATTAATAGCAGTATACAATGGAATATGAAGCGAACGATATGATGACTATATCTAAGCTGTTTATTAGTTACTAGCCCTTCCGCAACTGCTAATACATGTAACAGAACAAATTCAAGAATTAGTAACATTAGTACCAGAGATTTGTTTGGTAAAAATATCGTTACAAGAACACTGATAGATAAGACCACAAATAAGACTGTTCGTACTTGATATCCGTTCTCTTTCCATTGCTGCAAGCCTGCAATCCCTGTCAATAATGCGTATAACCCTATCAATACATAAGTAATAAAAGCCATTCACATCACCCCATTCTTTTAATACTTTCACTTTAAAAGATGGAGTTAACTCCATGTCAACAAATTTATTTGGGATTAAATAAAGGAATTGGATAAAAACCCAATTCCTTATGAATAGACGCATTTTTTAGCCAGTCTCTGTGTCCTAGAAAATACAATTCTACTTAGAAAATATCAGCTAAATAGTTTTGAACAGATTCCGGTAATAGTTGAAAGAATAACCCTTCATATTTGATATCGAGTATACCAGCAATGAAAATAATAATAATGATGAATATTAAAAGGAGTTTCTTATTTTTAGAAATCCACTTCAATAGGCTCCCCTCCTCTTAAAAATAACATTTATAGTTTGTCAGTTAAGTATATATTGATTCATATAATATATAAACCTGTCCTTTTGATAATAAAATCATTCTCAGTCACCCAAATCGGAGATGTTACATAAATTAAAATGATGCTGTTGAAGTTCTTTTAGTCATGAATTCAATTTTCGGGTAAACAATAATTAACTAAAGCTTTTGTTTCACCAATGATTGATGGAAATTTTATAAAGAAAGGAATAGCCATGGTAAACTTTAAATCATTTCGTGGTGTCGTTACGCAGATTGATGATTTCCCAATTGGGCAAAATGGAGAAAAAGAAGGCTGTTATAAACTTATGACGGTAGAAGATAGTACTCAAGGCATCGTCAATTTTGTCATCTCACCTTCTACTTACTTTGTAAATCAAGAAATCGTGGCTCCCGGCGATCAGGTTACTGGATATTATGATGGGAATGCACCTGTACCTTTAATATATCCGCCTCAATATCGAGCACTTGTTGTTGTAAAGGAAAATAACAATCAAAATGTAAAAGTCGACTTTTTTAATCAACAATTAGTGAGTAGTGATGGCCAATTACAACTAAATCTTTCTGCTTATACACTTATCTTGCTCAAAAATGGGCAGCCTTTTTCGAAAAGCCTAGCCAATAGAAACTTAATTGTGATCTATGGCCCTACTACAAGAAGTATCCCTGCACAAACCACACCGTATAAAATAATCGTTTGGTGTTAATTTAAAATTAGGAACATGTAGTGGCTTTCCGTTTCAACTAGCGCTTTCCAGGGGCGCTCCTACCCAATCCATACTATTCATGACATACGTAAATATCATGCCATCTTTCGTGATAACACAAAAACTAAACTGAATATTATAAATATACACAAAATATTTCCCAGGAAAGGTGCTCAGTCACCCCATCTTTTGCAACATTTCGCATAAGAATAAAATTAAGCGGCTTAGTCCTTTTATTATTGGATTTAAGCCGCTTAAAATTATATTTATTTCTTCTGTCACTGTTTGCCTTGCATTTCGTGTAATTGCTGCTTGATCTGCTCTAAGTATTCTTTATTTTGTTGGACTGTATCCAAATGCTCACCATATTCCTTTGCATTCATAAATGCATTTTCTGCATGTTCGATTTGATTGAAAGCATGCTCAATCGCTATTTCCTCCGGATGTGTCTTTACATGCTTCAACAAACGCTCTGCCTTTTGGACAGAGTTCCCAAACAAAGTGCTTGGATGATCCTTTTTCCAACTCATATCTGAGTGCTTAGCCAATTCTACCTCTCCCCTTCCTGCCATTTTAATAAATAATCTAAATATAGTATTGTAAAATGTGCAGAAAATATGTACGGATAAAGTAACGAAAATCTATGCAATCTAACTTTGACTATAAATACATCCTCAAAAAAATTAATGGACCTACTTACAAAAATAAAACGCAAAAAAGAAGCACTAATGAATGCTTCCTCTTTAACTTATGATACGATTTCCATGACTAGTTTATATGTAGAATCAAATCAATCAATCTCACCTATAATTTAAGTAGAAACCTTTCATTTCACTCAAGGAGAATCAACATGAATAACAATACAGAATTCATCCATCTTTCTAATCCATCCCAATGTTTAAAGCATCCATTTCATCATAAACAAATCGTCTTTACAGGGGCGCTTTCCACTATGACACGTTCAGAAGCTGCAAAAAGAGTACGAGCTTGTGGAGGGATTATGCAAGGGGCTGTTACACAGGATACAGATTTTCTTATTCTTGGGGACAAACGTCGTGGTATAAGTACGAAACAATTAAAAGCTGAAAAGTTGATGAGCCTAGGCTTAGACATTCAAATAATTATTGAGGATGATTTTATTTGGCTCATTTCAATGCAAGAAGCGCAACCTCAAATTTAAACACCTTTCTCTAATCTCATCTAAGAAGGTATGAAAAACAACTATGTTCACATACCTTTCCACCTATTTTATTACCTCAAACTTATGATAAGGATCTCCGTAATCATCCCAAATGATTTTAGGCTTACAATTCCTGAAGGACTAGAACAATAATCTAAACAAAGTTTTAAAAATAGCACGGCTTAGTTTACTACACAATCAATCTCTACTATCAAAGCATATCTTTTAGTATCCTAGCAAAAGGAGGTGATAAAATGGTGCAAATCCTTGATTACCAAGCAGTTGAGCCTCTAAGCACATTTAACCCAGCAAATGCCTTTCCTATTCCGCAAGCTCCATTTAGAGTTCTTTTAGCTTCGATTCAAATAAACATCCCAGGTACAGCTTCAAGAAATAATCGCGTCGAGCTACTTACAAGCGTCGGTGTGGCTGGAGTTATAGATATTTCACAAATTGTATTTAGAGTGTTCCGTAACGGGAAAGAAATCTTTAATACTCAAGATGGCGTAGAATCAACTGGTTCAGAGCAAAACTATGTCTTTACATTCCAAGCTATTGATTCCAATTTAACAGCTGGCGCTAACTTCTATCAGGTTTTCGCTGAGAATATTACACCCAACACACAAGCAAATGTTGTTGGACCCGTTTCTTTTAGTGGCCTAGCAATAAAAAGTTAACGATAACAGCTCTTACTATGAATTGATTATGTTATGCCCAGCGCGAATTTGTGGCATACATGATCAGTTTTTTTAAGAGTGTTATTGGATAGAGTAAGATGCCTGTTTTAAAGCACACTATATAAGGATTAAAAATAATAAGCTGTATAGAAGTTATTAAAAATCTAACTTTCTATACAGCTTATTTTATTCATTTGTATTAAAACTTCCCTAATATCTAAGTGAGATATTATAAGTCTATTTTAAATGAAACACATTACCTCAATAAATCAAAATTCTTTTGTCTAGAACAGATGTATTTTGCACCTGATTGCCTAAAATATATAGCTTTTGCAAATTAGGTAGATTCACCAAAGGCTCTACATTTGAAAGAGCGTTATTTTCCAAATGAAGCTCCTCAATTTGTTGCCATTTTTCCATAAAACTTAATGATTGTAGTGAACTATCTTGTATAGTGAATGAACGCAGGGCTGAAAGGCCAGCAAAGTAAGGCATAACCTTATCGACTTCGTGTACCCAGTCACCATTATCTATTCGGAAGGATACATCATTCAACGTTAAATGTTCCAGTTTGTTATTATTAAACGAATTTTGACTATTAATTTGAAACTTACACTCATTACAATTTAACGTTTTTACATGCTGTAAATTAAATAATTCACTCGTCTCTTCATAAAAAGTGGTCTCATTTAAATTTATTGTTTGCAGATTTGATAGACGATTTAAAGAACGGATGCCTGTAAATTCGCCAGACTCCATTGCTATAAGTTGTTCTAGCTGTGGGTATTTCAGTAATTCTGCCCCATTCAACTGCGCCCCACTTATATCAACAGTCAAATCTTTTAAAGCAGGTGCCTCTAACTTAGGTAGGAAAGTACTTTCTAATTCCGCTTTTTTTAAATGGGGTGCTACAATCGATGCTATTTGCCCACTATAACCGATTATCGATAAATCAGTCAGTGACGTCAGGCTGTTCACAATATCAAGCAATTCTAATTTATAAAGAGAAGCTAAACGCAGCTTTGTCAATGAAGACTTATTTCTAAGGCGTTCTACATTCGTAATATCCATATTTTCAAGATCAAGCGATTGCAAGTTAGGCATGTTTTGTATAAAATCTAGCGTTTTTAAATTTTTTACCGCTGTAAGTTTCAATTCTTGTAATTGATTCAGTGAATAGAACGAGCTAAAGTCTGTCGCTTCACTCATATCTATTGCTAACGACTCTAAATCAGTTAATGAAGACAACCACTTCAAATCATTGGTAGACCGTAAAGACAATGATTTTAATGGTAGTTTATTCAGAAGAGGGAAGTCTGTAACCGTCTCAGTGAAATACGAAATTTCAAGTGATTGAAGATTAGGAAACGCTAATAATAAAGCAAGTTCATCATTACTTCGAATTTGGATAGAGAGCTCTACAACAGTAGACTTATCGCTAAAATATTCAGCAATTTTACTAAATGATTCATTAAAGCTACCTGTATAGCTTTTTAAACCTTCCAGATGTCGGAAGCTTACATTTTCACTTCGTGATATTTCATAATCACCCATCAAATTCAATACCGTCAGACCAGTAAAGGCTTCAAAATCTTTTTGCTCGATTTTTTGTGTATTTAATAACTTATCCATCATGATATAGTTAGAAATTTTGGCTTGCTTATTTGTAAATGGATCGTCAAGACTGTAATCAAAATGCCACTGATCTTCAGCATAGTATGCCTTTAAATAACGGATACTTGCGATTTCTTCTTTAGTCGGCATAGCTCCACCTTTATCAAAAATATCTTTTAAAAAGAATAAAAGAACTTCGCTTTCAGGCATTTCTCGAACAGGTATTTCCTTTCGCTTACCATATTCTGTTTGATTGTTGCTCAAAAGCAAATAGCCTAGGAATACACACAGGATTACAATCGGTATCATGAAAAGCGCTTTTAAATTCGTTTTTGGGCGTGTAGCTTTATCCGAAGAAGTTGTACCATAATAATTATTAATCGTCTGATCAACATAATAGACTTTATTCTCTTTCAACATTATTTCTGTTTCACAAAAAGGACATTTGAATGCTTGTTCCTCTTTATATTCAATTTTCCCATTACAATTCGGACAATTTAATTTAATTAATTCCACTGGCAGACCCTCCCCAGCTCTATTTTCAATTAAGCTTAGTTGTCTAAAAAATAAATGTCAATATTTCTATTAAACACTAATTATCTTCCACCTTTAGACCTGCAACAAAAAGTCCTCAAGTAGTTATAAAAGGCGACTTTTATTGTGTTTATTCACTTTTTTATACAATAAGATTAAACTTCTACTTTACTATCACATCATCAGTAAGTGCTTCGTTTAATTTCCTAGCGTAATCAACCTACACGTCTTTTAAACTAAAATGAACCTCTAAGGTTTCTCTATTACCTTTCCAGCCTTTTGAAATAGTCTCCCTATCTCATTAATGTCCCATTTAGACTCAGTATTCTTATGGATAACTATCTGCAACTTTGTGGTATCATTCCCCAAAACTATTAATCTCATCTGAAATCTTTAGTGGATCACGATGAAATAACAATCACGACTTTTGGTGATAAGTCTATTTTTATAAAATCTCTCGATAATTAGTTCTAAAAGAAATTGAAGAGCATAAAATTATTTTAATTTGAAGAATTTTTAGGGGGAAATTAAATGAAAAAGAAACTAGTAATGTTTTCAATTTGTTCTGTCCTATCATTTTCTCTACTAGCTGGCATTCCAACAACTAAAACAAATGCTGCGCAGGAAGAGGAACATTATGTAATAGCCTACAAAGGGAAGCTGCCTGATAACTTCTCAGAATCTATTTCTAAAGCTGGAGGGTCCATTGAAAGGGTTATTCCCGAAATCGGTATTGTAGAAGCTACCTCTTTTGATTCCACTTTCCTTTCAGCTGTAAAACAAGATAAAAATGTACAATCAGCTGGACTAGAACTTGAAGCATACTTAGAAACGGATCCGGATAATGCGATTAGTTTTACTCCCGGAACTCCTAATGGTGAGAAAGCTTCATTAGATCCAAATGCAGAAAGCTATTGGGACAAACAATGGGACATGCAACGTTTAACGAACAATGGGGAGTCCTATAATTTAAATAAAGGAAATCACGATACCGTTGTAGCTGTCATCGATACTGGTATCGATTTTAGCCATCCTGATTTACAGAATAATGTCGATTTGGCGGGTTCAAAAACCTTCGTACCTGGTACAACTGATGCGTGGGACCAAAACGGTCATGGTACACATGTCGCTGGATCGATTGCAGCTAACGGGAAGGTTATGGGTGTAGGTCCAGATTTAACGGTTAGAGCATATCGTGTTTTTGGAGCAGATGGACAAGCTGAACAATCATGGATTACCGATGCCATTGTAGCAGCAGCAAACGATGGAGTAGCAGTAATTAACATGTCCATTGGGGGCTGGCGTTGGATGGCTCATAACTTAGATGAAAAGGGTGATTCCGCTTCAATGGTAGCCTATCACCGTGCCGTTCAGTATGCGATTAAACAAGGAGTTACTGTTGTCGTGTCTGCCGGCAATGACTCAAAAAACTTTAATGATATACATGATATGCAGGCATATTGGAAAGATAAGTACGGATTAGATATCAAAGGTCCTTCACGTGTAGTACCAGCACAAATTCCTGGAGTTATTACGGTATCCTCATCTAATGAATGGTCAAACGATAGTATTGCATTTTACTCCAATTACGGGAATGACATTGACGTAGCCGCTCCTGGTGGGGATAATGGTCCATTATATGATAGTTTATATCGTCAGGATCCAACTGGAAACTATTTAGATAAACGCGATTTCACTTATCGTACACTATCTACTTACCCTACTTATCCAGTCGCAGGTGGAAATGCAACTACGGAATTCAATGATGGAAGTTGGCACGGCTATTCTTATTTACACGGAACTTCAATGGCAGCACCGAAAGTAGCTGGTGTGGCTGGAGTTATTAAAGCTGCTCACCCTGAATATAATCCTTCCCAAGTAGCAGCTGCCGTCAGAAAAAGTGCCATTGATTTTGGCAAAGTCGGCCAGGATCCACTTTACGGGTCAGGTGAAGTTAATATTTATAATTTTTTATCGAATAAACAGCCTAAGTAGAAATAACTAATAAAAACAGCTGAGAACCTCTCAGCTGTTTTGTTGTGATAAAATAAAGTTATTCGTATCCACCCTTATTTTATACAATATCCTTCAATAACCATTCACAAACTCCTCAATTACTATCATGACGACTCCCTCCACATGCTGTATGACATAAGTTACTCTTGAATATAATAAAAGCAATAACGACATTAAATCTTTTGTAAAAGACTGTTTTAAATACTGAAGAACCCCATTTACTTATGATAAGGTTCATCGTTATATATCTTATTGCGATTCATATTTGACCACTATAGTTCATAGCGGAATTTCCAACTAAAAAGTGACCTTCTTGTAATACCGCTCTTGCTTAAAAGCTATATCACCGAAAAATTGACTGAATCATACTCTCTTGAAAATGTAAAAAGCTCCTTACATATTTTCAAACAGAAAAAAAACAACTACAATGGTATGTAAATGGAGAAAATTCTAAATTATCCCCATTTATCTTTATTTATACAAATATAATTTAGAGGAGCTCGAAGATGAAAAAGAAGGTTTTATCCTTACTCACGGCCATAATAATGGTCCTATCAGTTAGCGTATCGGTGTATGCCGATGAAAAGTCGCCAGCAGCGACAAGAGGAGAGATTGTAAAAACCTTGTTGATGGCAGCAGACGCTTATCAACCAGGAGTTAATAAAGAAGCCATTATGCTAGGCTCTAAAAGTGGAGATTTAAGAGAGAATGAGCCAGCTAAGAAGGTTGAAGCTTTAATCATGTTGAGCAGGGCATTCGGCGAATTGCCAAAGCCTGTCGGAAATGATCTACGCAGTGGAACATTTGGCGTCGAGTTCACCGATGTACCCGCTTGGGCCAAGAAAGATATTGATAAATTAGCAAAAGCAGGCGTACTGACAGGCAACCCTGACGGTACATTAGGCGCAAATGACACTATTACAATCGATGAATTCCAAAACATTATCGCCAGAATTTGGTCGCTTCAAGGCTCCCATTTAAATGACGATTTTTATGAAGCAATCAATAAGAAATGGTTAAATAAATCAGCAATTCCAGCAGGAGAAATCATGGGCGGCGTATTTTCCGAGCTGCACAAGGAAAATAGCGATAAAATAGAAAAAATAATTGATGAACTCGCTGGCAAACAATTCGCAGAAGGAACAAAAGAACAAAAAATTGCCGACTTCTATTCGACAGCGTTGGATTCAAAAAATAGAAATAAACAAGGGATTGAGCCCATTCAAAAATATGTAAAGGCAATAGACGGGGCTAAAACGTTTGATGAACTCGTTCAAGCAGATCTTACCCTGGAGAAAGAATTGGGTCTAAGCTCATTATTCGGCTTTGCAATCATGAACGATGCAAAAAACAGTAGTGAAAATGCTTTGTACTACTCTGGATTATCTACTGGTCTGGATCAGAACAGCTTTGTAACGGAAGACGCGAAAGCGAAAAAAGCCTATATTCAATATATGAACAAACTTCTTGTGGCATCGGGCGCGGAAAAGTCTTCTGCGAAAGAACTTGCTGAGAAAGTTTACGAAATGGAGAAAAGCTTAGCTTCTGTTTCACTTGAACCTCATGAACAAGGCGACGTCAATAAATATTATAATCCGTATACAATCGAACAATTCGATGACATGTTCAAAACAATAGATATGAAACAAGTCTTGAAATCGATGAAAGTCGACAGTGCAGATAAAGTGATCGTAACCGATGTGAAGCTGGCGCAAAAAGGCTCGGAACTCTTGACTGAGGCTAATCTTAATGTACTTAAAGCTTACTCCAAAGTGCAATTGCTTTCGGCAACAGGCGGATTGTTGTCAGATGAATTCGCAGATGCTGCTATTGAGTTTGACGCAAGCATATACGGCGTTACAGGTAAAAAAACTGATAAGGAAATTGCAGTAGCCAAGACAACTGGCACAATGGGCGGATATTTGGAGCAGATGTTTGCCGAGAAACATTTTTCACCACAAGCTAAAAAAGATGTTGAGCAAATGGTAAAGAAGTTAATTGCTACGTATGAGGAAAGAATCAAATCCCTTGATTGGATGTCAGAAACAACAAAAGCTAAAGCAATTAAAAAGCTGAATACGATGATTGTTAAGATCGGTTACCCAGATAAGTGGGATACGACATTAGATAAAGTAGCTATCAAGACATATGACGAAGGTGGTTCGCTGTTCTCTAATACTTTCACAGTAACCAAAGCATACATTGATGACGCGAAAGCGCAGCTAGGAAAACCGGTGGATAAAACGCAATGGAGAACGAGCGTATATACCGTAAATGCTTTCTACAATACTTTTAATAACGATATTACGTTCCCAGCAGGTATTCTTCAAGCGCCTTTCTATGATATTAACGCTAAACCTGAAGCAAACTATGGTGCCATTGGCGTGGTCATTGGCCATGAAATCAGCCATGCATTTGATAACAACGGATCTGCATACGACGAAAATGGAAATGCAAATAACTGGTGGACAGATGAGGACTTTAAGAAATTCAAAGAGAAAAACCAGAAACTGATTGAGTTCTATAATGGAATTGAGATTATTCCCGGTGTGCTGAGCGACGGTCAGCTTACACTAAGCGAGAATGTCGCTGATTTAGGTGGCATGGCGGCTTCATTGCAAGTTGTATCAGAAATGAGTAATCCGGATTATAAAGCATATTTCGAAAGCAATGCAGAAATATGGAAATCCACAACTACAAAGGAATTTGCAGCGATGCTGAGCAAGAATGATGTACATTCAGCCAGTAAAATCCGGGTAAACCGCACGATTGTGAACTTCCAACAATTCTATGATACCTATGGAATTAAGCCTGGAGATGGCATGTATGTAGCTCCGAAGGATCGAGTTTCCATCTGGTAAAATTCAGAGCATCTAGAACTAATTCCGATAGCTCTTATATCAGTGTATAAAGGCAAAGAGACTATCTAGGGCGTCCTTTGTAAATACACCGAAATAAAAAACCCAAGAATGGTGATTTCACAGCATTCTTGGGTTTTGCTTTGAAGAAACACTAATGAAGATATGCATTCGGGCAATTGATACCTATAGGAACCGCACTTACTTATGATAGGGTTCACCGTATGGTAAATAAGTGCGGTTTTTTACATACATATTTTTTAATACCTACTGCCATCAAAAGAACTAAGTATGCTTTCTTAAATAGCCTTCTGCATCCTTGTCGATTCTGGTAATCATTTGATTAAGAGAGGATTATTCTCGCAAAAAAATTTTATGGTATGATGTTTAGGCTGTATATCTACTACTGACACATTTACATTCATCTAAGAAAAGAGGTATTTATGCATCCTTCAGAATTATCCAAGCGACATTGGTTGCTCATCTTAACACTTACTTTATTAACGTTTGTTCTAGGGACAAGCGAATTTGTTATTGTCGGAATCTTAACAGATATTTCTTCAAGCCTTCAAATGACAAACGCAAAAGCAGGCACACTCGTTTCTGCGTTTGCAATCACGTTTGCTATCGCTACACCATTAGTGATGGCAGCAACAAGTCATTTTCCAAAGCGTAAATGGATGTTATTTTTGATAGGGACTTTCATCGTTTTGAATGCTTTGTGCGTAATTTCGACGAGCTACATCATGCTTCTTACACTTCGGATTATGACAGCGATTGTAACAGGAGTACTAATCTCTCTAGCCATGATTGTTGCAAGTGAAACAATGCCGATTAAAAAACGCGGACTTGCTATATCATTTGTTTTCGGTGGTTTCACACTTGCAAATGTAGTTGGAGTGCCAATTGGTATTATAATCGCTGAACGATACGGCTGGAATGCCACTTTCATGTTAACCACTTTCTTAGGAGGATTAGCGTTTTTGGCATCTTTTTTTGTCTTACCTAATAAACTTAGCCAAATTCGCAGTTCGATACGAGATCAATTTTCATTAATGACCAAGCCACGAATTTTGATGGCTTTTTTCATTCCTGCTCTCGGATTCGGTGCAACTTATGCCGTCTTTACGTACCTAGTTCCTATCTTGAAGGAAATGGGGGCACCAAATAATTCAATTAGTTTAATCTTATTTGGTTACGGATTTATCTCGATTTTCAGCAACATTCTTGCCGGTAAAATTGCCAGCCATAATGCAATCGGTCGCCTTCGGTTTGTTTTTCTCGTGCAAGCAGTTGTTCTGACAACTTTATTTTGGACTACAAATCATTTTATTTTGGGTTTGATAAACATTGGAGTAATGTCTTTAATGGCCATCCTCTTAACAACATCTACTCAACTTTATTTAATAGACCTCGCCGGAATTTATCATCCAAATGCTACAGGACTCGCTGCTTCACTTATGCCAGTGGCAAGTAATGTAGGTATCGCTTTTGGTTCTGCATTAGGCGGAATTGTATACCATCAAGGGAATTTGATGAATGTAACATGGGTCGGTGGAGTAGTTGCAGTCTGTGCAAGTCTGCTAACTTTCATTAGTCATCTATTAGATCAAAAACAAAAGAAATCAGCATAAAAATGATAGGTGCAATCATTCGACAGATGGCGATGAATTTTCTTACTTAAAAGAAGAATCGGTTGCCTGTAAAGTGACTTACTTAGATGCAACAGATACTTTAGTAAAAATACAAATCAAATAGGCACATTCGCTTCATGCGAATGTGCCTGTTTTAAAAAAACTCACTTACTTATGATACGGTTCACCGTAATAGGCTTAAGTGCGATTTTTATACAACGCTTAAATATAAATCGAATGTGTCCTCAGTTTTATGTATTCTGCGTAACGTATACACAGAATACATAATTAATTAATATATCACAGGTTGCTATGCTATATTGAATAAGTAGTAAACAACAATTATTGACACCGAATAATGGTAATTTTAGATTTAACAAATTAGCATCATTGGGTGCCAAACCCATTAGAGTTCTTCAGGAACAAAGAATTCTACCGCAGCATCTCCTTGTGAGATGCTGCTTTTTTTGTTTCCATGAAATTTTTGGGCCTATTAATTAAAAACATGAACAAAAGCGCTTTGCAATAAAAGATATGCAAGTAAAGAAGTTTGCATATCTTGCTAATCTATTCAACACTACGGTTCTTCGTAACAACACTAAAGCAGAGATTCACTTTTTCATATATAAGTAAATTTCACAAAAAAAGTAGTTCCTTCAGATCCTGTTTGAAATTCAACTTTTGCGTTATGACGGGCAGCAATTGCATAGCATATGCCTAGTCCTAAGCCAGTGCCATTATCTTTGGTCGTGTAAAATGGAGTACCCAATTTCTCTACTATCGCAGAACTGATACCTTCTCCTTGATCCCGTACTGCAAGAATTACACAATTTTCATCTCCTTTGTAGGTACTGATGGATAGAACCTTACCTGTGCTCATTGATTCTAAGCCATTACGGTATAGATTTATTATCAATTGTCGTATTTCGTTACGATTTAAAAGTAAATCTGGAATGTCTTTCAGATTAAATTGAATAATTTTATTTTGATTAAATGCATCTATCTTTATTAAAGGAGTAATATCTCGAATAATAGAATTTAAATCTAACATCTGTAAATCGGATGTCTTTGTATTACCTATAGAAAGGAATTCAGTAATAATAGAATTGGCACGGTCAAGCTCTTCGATCATTACATTAAAGTAATCATTATGTTTTTCGAACTCGCTCTCTTTTTTTAATAGCTGCAAAAATCCTCGTACTGTTGTCATAGGATTTCTAATCTCATGGCTAATACCTGCTGCCATCTGACCTATTAAGTCTAGGTTTGATAATCTTTTCAATTCCTTCTCATATTTCTTTTTTTCGGTTATGTTTTTTAAAAGGCAGCAGATTCCCTCATCATATGGGTAAGCAACTGCTTCGTACCAATAATCACCATATGCTGAGGTCATTTCGAAATGTACTGCTATTCGCTCTGACATCGCACGATGAAATTCCTTATACATGACCGTATCTACACATTTCGGGAAAATTCCCCATATATTCTGGCCTAATACATCTTTTGCCGTTTTCCTTTGCGGCAAATATTGATGTTTATTCATGTAAAGAAATTCCCACTCTTTGTTCAATGCAAAGAATCCATCCGTTATACTTTCAATAACACTTGTAACCTTTTCATTAGCAGCAGCTAGTTCCCTTGTTCGTTCTTCTACCATATTTTCAAGTTGGTCCATATATAACAAGTTTGAAATTGTAGGGGCTGTGGCATCGACTATCGATTTTGCTAATTGAATTTGAGATTCATGGAAATTACATGTTTCCCCTCCTAAATTGACAACTGTTATAACCCCTAATACTTCCCCCATTGAAACCAGTGGCATCATAAGTAGACTCATACTATCTATATTTGGAGTGAGAATTATACTTTTTGTTTCAATAATCTGTTGAATCATAGCTTCGTAGCTTTGGTTCATTCTTATGCTTTTAAGATTCTCCATCCAATTGGCTTCTGTCCAATCACAGTCTTTATTAAACTTCATGAATGTGATTGTGTTTTTTCCCAACGGATCCAGGATGTGTGCTGCACTTTTTTTGCTACCTAAAACCTTTCCTAAGTAGTAAAAACATTTATCAAGACTTTTCTGCACGGAGGAACACATCGACAAATCACGTGTAACATTGAGTAACAACTGCTTTTCTGCAATAAGGTTTTCCTTTTGCTTTAAATTATTTGCGTTTTGAATTGCAACTGCAGCCATATTCACATATGCTTCAACACTCTGAATTTCTGATTCTGTTAAATTCATCGGCGTTCCATAATCAAATAAAAAAACTAAACCAAATATCTCTTGCTCATATGAGATAGGCAGTGCTAATAAGGATTTAATTTTGAAGGCTTCTACCGATCTCGGGTCAGGCCGATTATCCTTTGAGGTATCAGAGATATAGATGGTTTTTTTAGTTTCAATAACCTCTTTGGCCAGTAAGTCTGTTTCAATATCAATTACCTGCGTATCGAGCGTTATGCCATTCATATCTTCTGGTTTTCCTACAAATCCTCTAAATGTGCCATCTTTTTCTGGTAAATAAATACCAACCGAGTTACATTGCACGATTTCCTCGGATATTGCCTGCGTTACACGCTGTAAAACTTCACGTAGTTCTAACTTTGTATTAATTACTTTGGTTATACTCGCGAGCCTAGAATATCTCGTCTGTTCACTTAACATTCACAATGTCTCCAATCAAAGCCTACTAAAATTAAAAGTAAAAGTATAATTTCTAGCTAACAGTCTAGTTCTAGATCAGTTTACTATTTTTAATTTTATATCTGTATCCTATTATACATGGAAAACCTCTATTACTTATGATATGGTTTACCGTGATAGCGCTAGCCTGTTTCGACCCGATAATAGGAACGACCATAAGGACTTCTAATAACTTCAATTCGCTTTTGTTAGTTCCTGATATATTGTCATTTGTTCCCTTTCAGCAGCAATATTTAACACTCGCACCAATACACATTTAAAAATGAAAGTAACATTTAATTCATAAATCTACTATATTCCCATTTTATGCTTATACTCAGTTTGGAGAAAAAGGACTGTCCAGCAAATTCTTAAATGGAAACAGGTATAGAAAAGAGAACTTTTTCTATACCTGTTTTTTGTATACTTTTTAGTAAATCACTATTTTAGTTGGTGATGGATTGTAGTGGAAGGCGGTGACTCCAGCTGGAATAGCATGAGCTGAATGCCCCGCAGGAGCGGTGCGACGAAGAAACTGAAGTTATGCCCGCGGAACGCGTCCGTCTGAAACGGAAATCAATACATGAAAAAAGGAGACCATCTCTCATTCACTAAATGGCTTAGGAGAAATCCCCTTCTAAAACCGCACTTACTTATGATACGGTTCTCCGTAACGCGGCCAAGTGCGGTTTTTATTTTAACATTTATTCAATAATTCCTAATAACATCGCTGATGCTAAAATTTACATTAATGGCACGGCACATATAGGGGAATTTTTACTATTTTTATTAAGCTTCTAATGTTTTATAAATCTTTTTGACTCTTTTTAATTGTGGTGCAGTTAGGTATTTTTCTCTTTTTCGTAACACTTTCAATAATTCCTCTTTATTTTCATCTGTTACGGCTAATAGCGTACTTTCCGAGTGCTGAGGAATTTCCTTTGTTCTGCAATTCTCAAGGTGATGAAGTAATATTGGAAAAATCACATCATTGTTTTCCTTACTGACAGCTGCTAACTTCGCAAGAGTTAGGACACCTTTATCAATTGTAATAACTGAACCAACTTTCATAGCACTTTTTAATATATTAAGATGAGCCATAATGGTTTCTGATGCTCTATCGGCAATCGTTGCTAATGCCGTCATTCCGCCCCAGACTAAACGATTATTAGGGCTTTTTAGCAACTCTATAAAAGTCAGGACATACTTACTGATGAGTTCTGGTTTAACTTGCCCAATTTCGTACGCTACTTTAATACAATCGTATTGAATCTTTTTATCTTTGCAAGTTAGGTTTTCAATTATTTCTTCTATGCCCGTATAATTTTCTTCATTAACTAATTTATGTGCCAGCTCAATATTTGGCTCTTCATCGTTTCGACCTAGTTGAGAAGCTAACAGGTTCACAACTGACATGATTATCCCTCATTTATTAAATTTATTTAATGTATAAACATTATCACATTTAACCCTTAATGAATCAGGTATCCTCATCATGGAAATAGTATCCTTTAATATTAGAAATATTATTGCAATATAAATGCCATGGACGAAATCAAATTAACACCTCCTTGTTCTTTTTCTCAGAAAAATCTATGTTACGATGATTTTACATTAACAACTAAGAACGCACATGGAGGATTAATAAATGCTTAAAAAAATAATTTCAATTGTACCCGTTGCAATGCTTTCGGCAACTTTAGGTGCTAATGCTCAAGCTGCAACAATTACCGTACAAAAAGGAGATACTCTTTGGGATTTATCTCGTGCACATAATACTTCTGTAGAAAATATCAAAACATTGAATCATATTACTACTAACCTTATTCACCCTGGCGATGTACTTACCATTGCACAACAATATACCGTTAAGCAAGGTGATACACTATGGGACATAGCCCTAGATCATCAAGTCACTGTTTCGCAAATTAAAGAATGGAACCAATTACATACGGACCTTATTCATCCGGGATTAAATCTATCCATTATTGATGGTACGAAAACGAGTACGGCTGTAACTGACAAACCTATAAAGCCTGCAGCTCATGCAGCAAAGGAAACTACAACTTCAGTAACAAATAATACAACTACAATGGAGAGTAAATCTGAAGAAACTGTTTCATCAACAAGTAAAACAGCTTCAAAGGATAGTGCACCTGAAGCGACCGCTTCATCAACAAATAATACTGCTTCAAAGGAGAATGCACCTGAAGCAACTGCTCCATCAACAAATAATACTGCTTCAAAGGAGAATGCACCTGAAGCAACTGCTCCATCAACAAATAATACTGCTTCAAAGGAACTTATAGTGGAAGCTTCAGCCTATACGGCTTCATGTGAGGGATGTTCCGGTATTACTGCTACTGGAATTAACCTTAAAACAAACCCAAATGCGAAGGTCATATCAGTTGATCCAACTGTAATTCCACTGGGTAGTAAAGTTTATGTGGAAGGCTATGGTGAAGCAATCGCAGGGGATACTGGCGGTGCCATTAAAGGAAATCGAATCGATGTCTTCTTCCCTTCTCAACAAGATGCACTTAATTTTGGAGTAAAACAATTAAAGGTCACAATATTAGACTAACTTAACCAGTCTAATAAGCAAAAAAAGAACCAGATCAGGTTCTTTTTTGCTTATTTATTCAATCCTACACCATCTTTTTGCTTTTAAATCTGGACCATATTCTAAAATGCATATTCTTGGTGATTCTTTTGCGTATTCTTTCTATCTGCAGTTAAGTTCTTTAACAAAACCGCACTTACTTATGATACGGTTCACCCTTCATAATTCTAAAACTCCTATAAACCTGCTCCACCAAAACAAGCTTCATTAGCTGATGTGGTAATGTCATCTTTCCAAAGGATTGTTGCTCATCAGCTCGTTTTAACACATCATCATGTAAACCAAGGGAGCCGCCAATGACAAACGCGATTTTGCTTTTGCCGTAGGTCATGAGGGATTCAAGATCTGCCGCCATTTGTTCCGAAGTTTTCATTTTGCCGTTAATAGCTAAGGCGATAACGTATGTATCTGGGCCGATTTTAGATAGAATACGTTCACCCTCTTTTTTCTTAACGATTTCCATTTCTGCTTCACTTAGCTGCTCAGGCGCTTTTTCATCAGGTACTTCGATTATATCCATTTTTGCGTAGCCACCAAGACGTTTTACGTATTCGTCTATGCCCATTTTTAAGTACTTTTCTTTTAGTTTTCCGACTGATACAATCGTTATATTCACACGTTATCCACCTTTACATTTCATTTACAAACAAATTATCCACAAAAGTTATCAACATATCCACAAGTGATTCCTATATCTTGTGTAAAGTTATTTACTTGATACAAGATATTCTGCAGGCAGTTCACAGTAGTTACATTTTGTGGATAACTTTTTATCCACTTCGATTTTATCCATAATCGGGAACTCTTTTTGCTCTGCCACAAACATGTCTAAAGCGTGTTCTATATGGTTTTCACAGCTGTATTTTTCCATTTTTGCACCTCTTCTTATTTTCCGAAATTTCCACAAACTTATTCACAATTCGGTCTATGTTATCCACAATCTATTGTAACAAAGGACAGGCAAGTATGGAAGAATAGGCTTCACACCGCCACTCATTGTGTTAATGTTATTATTCACAATTTTCTAGTTATCCACAATATTTTCTAAATCATTCTTAATAATTCACTCAATGCCTCTGAATATTTTAGGCTCCTCACTATAATGTAGGGTTGATTTCCGCCCTGGCTGGGTGCTTTGTTGCTGACGCTTCGCTTTCGCACAGAGCAAAGCTTCCTGGGAGCGTCCGATGAGCCGCTTCACTCCAATCAACTTATAAAATGGCATAGATTAACGAATATTAGCTCCAACTTTCGAAGATAATTAATATCTTTAGATTCCCCCAAAAAAAATCAGTGGAGATCATATAATCCCCACTGATTTTTAATTTACAATGAATCGCTATTTGTTAATGTTAGTGATAGATCCACTAATTTACCTTGGCGATATACTTTCATCGTTAATTTATCACCAATTTTTTTGTCGTTATATAAATGTTTACGTAAATCGATGGCTGTTTCAATTTTTTGGCCATCCATTTCAACAATTACATCGTATTGTTTAGCGCCTGCTTTTGAAGCTGGAGAGTTCGCTACAACATCTGTAATAACAACACCTGTTGTTAAGTCTTTTGGCAATTGTAATGTTTGTTGTTGGTAGAATGCTGGAACATCCGTTAAGTCTACTAATGAAATACCCATTGTTGGACGTTTCATTTCACCATTTTTCTCTAATTCCTCGATAATTGGAATTGCTGAGTTAATCGGAATCGAGAATCCTAAACCTTCAACAGAAGATTGTGCAATTTTCATGGAGTTAATGCCGACTAATTCACCAGCAAGGTTAACAAGTGCACCACCACTATTACCAGGGTTGATAGCTGCGTCTGTTTGTAATACTTCTTGTTGCCAATCTACTGTGCCATCACTGTTTATGTCTACTGGTACAGAACGATCTTTACCAGAAACAACACCTGTAGTAACAGAGCCATAGAATTCTAAGCCAAGTGGGTTACCGATTGCGATAACTGATTCACCTTGTTTTAATACATCTGAGTTACCAAATGTCGCCACTGTCTTAACATCTTTAGAGCTGATTGAAATGACCGCTAAGTCTGTCCAAACATCGTGACCAACTAATTGTGCTACTTCTTTCGTTCCATCAGGCATTGTTACTTCTAACTGTTTTGCACCTTCAATAACATGGTTATTTGTCACGATAAAGGCTTTATCACCTTGAACTTTGTAAATAACACCTGAACCGCTTCCTGCAGGCTGTTCTGTTGAAGATTGTGGATTCCAGAATCCGCCGCTTGCCACTTCTTGAATATTCGTGATTCCTACAACAGCCCCTGAAGCCTTATCTACTGCTTTTGTAACATCAGTAGTCACTTCTGTTGCAACTTGATTAATCGTTGTTTCATTTTTAGCTGTGCTGCTTGTCGTTGTACCTGGCATTTGGTTGACAAGGCCAGGCATCATGAGCCAAACGAGTAAAGCGCCTATGATGACACCAATAAGACCAGTGAAAAAGTAACCACCCTTACCTCCGCCACCGCCTTTCTTTTTATGACGCTTCTCTTGCATTTCTCGCTCCTCTTGTTCGAGTCTCTCCTGAAGAGGTGACTTCTGTATATCATCATTTTTTAATAAATCATTGTTTTTATCATCATCTTGAAAATAGCTCATTCTCCTCATCCTTTCCCTTATCAGTATTTGTTAGTTGTTACCCTAATATTACAATTCAAACATTAAAATCAGATGAAAAATAAATAAAATGGACATAAAAATGGCTGTTCAATCACATTTTATAGAAAATGTGATTGAACAGCCTCATGACAGCTTCATTATATATCGATATTATTAACTCACGTTAAGCCAAGAACATTTGTAGCTAACGCTTTGCTTTCGCTACAAAAACACTTGTAACTACCGTTTCAAAAACATTTGTTGAAAGAAGTTAAACAGTTACTAATTTTGTCGGCTCTTCTGCATCTGTATCAAATAAATTTAAATACTCTCCGGCAATAATGCCGCAGGATTGCAACGTTTGTGTGACACTCATGCGCGCAAGCTCTTTCATGTTATTATCCATACTTAAATGTGATAAATAAATATTTGTTGGTTTTTCAAATACTACTTCGCTCATTGCTATAGCTGCATCCTCATTTGAAACGTGCCCTACATCACTTAAAATACGACGTTTGATAGACCATGGGTAGCGTCCCATTTGCAGCATATTCACATCGTGGTTACTTTCAAATACAAAGGAATCAGCACCTCGAATGATACCCTTCATACGGTCGCTAACATAGCCTGTATCCGTAATAACAACAAGCTTACGCCCGTTTTCATGGAAACTATAGAACATTGGATCTGCTGCATCATGTGATACGGCAAAGGATTCAACGGCTAATGAACCAAAATGCTTTACAGTATCCATGTCAAATTCAAAACGTTGCTCTAAAGGTATTTCACCAACTAGCCCGTCCATCGCCTGCCATGTTTTGGTGTTTGCATAAATAGGTACATTATATTTTCGTGCCAATACACCTATTCCTTTAATATGATCACTATGCTCATGCGTAACGAAAATGCCACTTAGCTGTTTCATATTGCGGTCGATTTTTGTAAATAGTTGCTCCATCTTTTTGCCACTTAGACCAGCATCGACAATAAATGCATGATCATCATTCTCTACATAAATCGAATTTCCTGTACTGCCACTGGCTAAAACACTAAATCGCATCATTCAACTCCCCAGTCTTCCTCTTGTTGCTTGTCTCCTTGAATTTCAATAATTTTTCCATCAATAGCATCAACGAAGTACTCTTCTATTTCTCCGTCCGATAATTCCACTTGTACTTCCCATGTTGGTATTAACACTTGCGTTTGCGTTAAATTACTAAATGTCGAGTATCCTAACTTCACTTGCGTAATACTCGAGTCTGACTTTAATAGCGTTTTATTATAAAGTGTTTGGAAAATTTGAAGTGGTGGAATGACAGTTTCCTGTTGCTCCATCTCTTCGATATTGTCAATCATTGTCTGCTCATACTTTATCACTTCGTTATCCATATTCCAATGTACTTTTAATAAGGCACTATCATTGTAATAGAACATTCGATTATTTTTCTTCTGGAAGAAGACTGCGACTCGTTCCTCACGGTCTACCTTCCATAATGCATAAGAATCTCCACTCTTAACGTTTGTGTGGACAAAATCGATAAAGCTTGTATCATCATTAATATTTCGTAATTTCACAGGATTGATAAAATTAGCACTTATTTGTGTATGTGCTTCATCAGTGAAACTCACTTTCTGATTATTATCAGGAGCAGTATTTTTAAAAATATGCACTTCGCCTGTAATGTAAGTAGCAGACTCGTTACTATTAGGCAGTGGTCCATACGTAATATTATCATCTTTTAAACGGGCTTCTATTGTTTTTTCACCTAGTATTTCTACACTCTGCGCTTCATTATAGCGATTTAAATACAACCAATACAAGAAGATATTTAAGATTAAAAAAACGAATATAAAAATAGATTTTGTTCTATTCCAATCCATTTTTGACACCCCCTACTATTTCAGGCGTCAGTTTCGTGGATACACCATTACGAATGACAAACCAGCACGGCTCTAATGTCACTATTGTACTTTGATCATGAGTCAAATTGAAACCCACAACAATGTCATCTATATCTGATAAAGCAATGTTATCTAGCTTTTTAATTTTTTCAACGATTTCCGATCCTGACGGAAGTACTTTCGTCTCTCTCTCGGATGAAATATCTTTCTCAAAAGAAAAGTATGGACGTTTGTAGACGAAAATAGTATTATCTCCCCAAACGGTTGTAATTCGACTTATAGTCATAGTCTGTTCACTATAAATCGGTAATCCGTGTAAATATAACTGATATTCTAATTGGTTATTGCTTGTACTTGTTGATACATAGCGATAATCATCTGAAAAGCCTCCGTGCTCATTGATAAATTCAAAACTATCCTTCAAGAGCTTGGAAGGTTCTATTCTTAAACTACTTTCTGCAGCTGGATAGACATAGGTCAATGATTTCAATTTTGAATCAAGCACCATCCGTGACATTCCATCATGATATTTTTCAGTAGTTGTACTTTCATCAGTTCGCCGAACATTTTTTAGATTTGTAAATAATACATCTTTAAATAATTCGGGTTTCTCTTCTATAAAATACGTATACTTTGCTGCTTCAACTTTATCGTTTGCAATATATAGTGAGGTAAAGCCATCTCGCTCCACCTCTGTAAAAGTGCCATATGTTTTCGCTGGCTCAATAATATTTCGTACAAACTGATTAGCATTTTCTAGACTTACATGCGAACGCATCAATGATTCATTATTGCCACTAATGAAAAACACCTGTAAATCTTTGTTACTATAAGTACTCCAATCTATAATCATACGATTAAAGGTTGTTTCAGGTAGCTCCTTATCAGCAAACTGAAAAATTGTGTTAAAGGCAGAGTAAGGAATCTCACCAGTAAAAAAGACAGTCATACAATTATTAGTACGAATCATCTCGTTTACAGAGTCGGCCGTAAGATTATTGTTTACAGGCATTAAATCTAGAACATTCCATCCCTCAAATGTTTGCATAATATCTTCCATGACGCTATTAGAAACTGTTCCGGTAAATTCCTTATCAAAACGGTAAATAGCTTTATATGGACGAATAACATCCGCCACTTTTTTTTGTGGTCCAATCAGGATTTCTTTGCCCTCAGTCTGTTCAATATATTTATAATCTGGCGTGTATGTCCAAATTATAAAAGTTAAAACCACACTTAGCACAACGAGTAGAAATAATACAACTGATTTAACTGGTTCTATATATTTCATTCCCACTCACCTGCCTCGTCAAAATCATCTAAATTAAGTGGTAATGTGAAGAACACTGTTGTTCCATGTCCTTCCTCACTTTCAGCCCATATTTTACCGTCATGAGCTTCAATCATTTCCCTGGCAATAGCTAGCCCTAGACCAGTTCCTCCCATAGAACGAGCTCGAGCTCGATCTACTCGATAGAAACGTTCAAAAATACGTCCTACATTTTCCTTAGGAATTCCCATACCATCATCAGAAATCATAACCTTCAGAATATCTCCTTGCACTGTAAAACCAAAACGAATATTACCTCCATCTGGTGAATACTTAATAGCATTGGAAATGATATTATCAATAACCTGTGTCACCTTATCCGTATCAATCTCTACATAATAAGATGCCTCTGGTAATAAACGTTCAAATCTTACTTTGTCTGACTTAGACATTTCAAAACGATCGATAATACGGTTAAAGAATGAATTGAATAGAACAATGTCTTTATTCAACTCATAATCTGAACTATCCATTCGTGATAACTGCAATAAGTCATTCACTAAACGGATCATACGCTCTGTCTCTGTTTGTGTGACATTCAAAAATGTTGGAGCAATATTTTCATCTTTCCATGCACCATCTGCTAACGCCTCTAAATAACTACGCATCGTCGTTAATGGTGTCCGTAATTCATGTGACACATTCGATACAAATTCTCTACGATCCATCTCTATTTTTTCCTGCTCTGTAATATCATGCAGTACAGTAATGAGCCCATTAATAAAGCCTGTTTCTTTTTGAATAACCGAGAAATTCGCACGTAAAATATACGGTGCGTCTGCTGTACTGAAATTTAGATTCACCGCATCATTCATATGAATTAAATCCTCAAAACTATACTCTTGGTCAATACCTAAAACAGATGCAATCGGACGACCTAATGTAATATCTCTTGAAATATGCAGCAATTCTAGCGCAGGATCATTAATAAGAATGATGCGCCCTTTTCGATCTGTCGCAATAACACCATCCGTCATATTACTAAGGACCGAATCGAGCTTTCGTCGCTCTGCCTCTGTAGTAGATTGCGCCTCCTGCAAGCGATTCGTTAAATGATTAAAGGTGATCGCAAGCTGTCCTATCTCATCTGTACCATAAACCCGCACTTTTCTAGAATAGTTACCCTTTGCCATCGCCTGTGCCTGCTTACGCATATCTACAATTGGCTGTGTAATTGTTCGTGCCACTAAAATTCCTAAAAAGATAGTAATCACCAAGGATACTGCCGTACCCCCAAGGAAAATACCGTTAATGTCATTTACTTGTTTAAAAACAGATTCAATATTAGCTTCAATGTAGAGTACCCCTACGATTTCATCATCAGGACCTGCACCCTCTCGAATTGGCGAAGCTAACACCCACACTCGATTTCTTGTTTTATTATCAAGTTTAATGTTTTCAAATAAAGTTTCTGCAGAGATTGCACGGCGCACGAGATCATTATTCGAGCGCTGTCCAATCAAATTTTGATTGTCTACCTCAGATGTGGCGCGAATACGTTGTCTATTATCGATGACACGGATTTCTAAAATATCGCTATTAGAAACTTCCCTCAACCCCGTGGAAAACTCCATAACTATCGTTTTCAAGCTTTCTTCAAGAGATGGCATACTACTTTCATCGCGTTCTTTTAACATTTCTTCACGAATGCTATATTCCATCAAATCGACACGTTGAAAAATGGATTCTCGGAAGTTGCTTTTTAAATTTTTCTCTAATTCTTGCGCAAAATAGATTCCTATTATTTGCAATGCAAGTAGGATGAGTAAAATGTAAATTAGTACTAGCTTGACATGAATTGATTTAAAGAAGCTTACTTTCTGCATTCCTTTTTACTCCTGTTCAGGATTTCGTAAATAATAACCTACACCACGGCGTGTAACAATCCAAGCTGGATGACTAGGATTGTCCTCTATTTTTTCCCGTAAACGACGAATCGTTACATCAACTGTTCGTACATCGCCGAAATAGTCATAGCCCCACACAGTTTGCAGTAAATGTTCACGCGTCATTACTTGACCGATATGCTTACCTAAATAATGTAATAATTCAAACTCCCTATGCGTTAGTTCAATTGCTTCATCACGTTTCAATACTAAGTAAGCGTCTGGCTGAATAACAAGAGAGCCTACTACAATTTCATTGGATTCTTCCTCGACCTCTTCAGCAGTAGGGGCTACTACCTGTAAGCGACGCATATTTGCCTTTACACGCGCAATAAGCTCTCGTGTACTAAATGGCTTCGTCACATAATCATCTGCGCCCATTTCTAAGCCTAATACTTTATCAATCTCTGAGCCTTTTGCCGTTAGCATAATGATAGGGAAATCATACTTTTTTCGTACTTCTCTACAAACTTCCATCCCATCACGCTTAGGTAACATTATATCTAAAAGCATTAAATCCGGTTGCTCTTCCTCAACTTTCTCTAGGGCTTCATCTCCATCATAAGCACAAATAACTTTGTAACCTTCTTTTATTAAATTAAACTGTAAAATATCTGCGATTGGTTTTTCATCGTCAACAACTAAAATGGTTTTTTCCATATATTTCTCTCCCTTTCGCTTTTTATCTATTCTTAAACGATTTGTATTTTATCAATTATGATTCGGCTTTGTGGCTAAGCCTACATGGCCGACACGATGTCAGTCATTTAGGTAATGCCGCAGGACGTGACGTTTTTACCGATACAGGTCAGTTAGCCGTTATCGCATGGATGCGATGATTTTAGGCTAACATCCTATAAGCACTCCTTTCGGAATCCGTGACATCCGCCGGAGGCTTTAGGCCAACAAATGTCTTTTGTGCGACAGCAACACGGTTTTAACTGTGCGAAAGCGAAGCGTCAGCAACACGGTTTTAACTGTGCGAAAGCGAAGCGTCAGCAACAACAGCACGATGTTGGTCACTCAGGCGTTTTCACAGGATGTGAAGTTTTTAGCCTAAGTTCTTCTATTTCAGCAGGCACCCGCTGAAAAATAACTTCAACTGGCATTCAACTCACCACCTATAGAGGTGGGGGAATTTTGCTGAAAAAAGTTAAAGTCACTACTCTAACTCTACCATGCTTTTAACTTCTATGCATTATTCTAAATCCTAAGACAATATACGATATTGTATCGAACTATTTTTCGACAAATATTTCTCGGGAAATAACATAGATTTATATACAACATATACAAAAAGACAGCCCTATTTTGGACTGTCTTCTATTCGAACTGATTAACGCCCTACATATGTTAATGGATTTTCTAACGAACCATTTTTTTCAACTTCAAAGTGTAGATGTGTACCTGTTGAATTTCCAGTAGAGCCCATAATACCTATAACAGAACCTTTTTCTACTACTTGTCCTACTTCCACTTCAATTGAAGAAAGGTGTCCGTAAAGCGTTGTATAACCATTATGATGATCAATTACGATACGATTACCGTAGCTACCTGAGACACCAGCAGCGGCAACAACACCATTATCTGAAGCTAAAATATTATAATTAGTAGGACGAGCAATATCAATACCACGATGGAGTTCTCCCCAACGTTGACCCATTCCACTTGAAATATAGCCACCCACTGTTGGCCAAGTAAATTCACCCGTACCACGTGAAGAAATTACCTTCGTACCAACTACTTCAATTTCGTCAACTGGTTGTTGTATAATTTCTTCTTCTAACGCAACTTTGGATATACGAGTCCCATTTTCAAACGTTAATAAATAAGATGTTTCTTTTCTTCCATTAACGCCTTGTTGTTTAATCACTTTCTCACCTTTATACATCGTCGGATCTTCTTCAACTATTTTCTTAAACGGAATAGTATCAGTAACTTTCTTCTCCTGCTTTACTTCAAGTGTTACAAATGGTTTAGCGACTGTTACGTTTAATGCTTGTCCAATCTGTAAAACTGTATCAACAGTGATACCTGGATTTAACGCTGCTAGCTCAGTTGTTGTTAATCCATGTTTTTGGGCAACCGAGCCTAAAACATCACCTGATTGAACTTTATATGTTTCTTGTTCAAGAGAGCCTGTCATTAAATATTTCACAGCTTCCGTAGGCGTTACAATAGCATTTGGTGCTACTTTTTGTGTTGTACCTGAAACTTCCTGTTTAAAAGAAACATCTACAAGTCGCGCTTCACCAGTCTGTAATGGTGGAACGTTCGTTGATTGCTGGTTAACATATAAACTATTTAGCTCTTGCTGTGAAACATATTGTAGTTTTAGCATACGAATAGTATCTTCATAGTCTTTTGCATCTTTTAAAGAAACTACAGGTTTGTCATTTACAGATAATGTAAATGATGGAGATTGAACTACTAAAGATTGCTCTAATTTCTCCAAAATCTCCACATCTTTAGTTTGATTACTAAATACTTTCTCTGGAATTACTTTGACAGAAGAACTAGCATCGATAGATAACTCTTTGTAGTTTTGACCTACTTCTTTTTCCTTTGACGCAATGATTTCTTCGATAGCTTTCTCATTAGAGACCGCACCTATATATTTATTTCCCACGTAAACGTGATAAATTTTATTCAAATCTTCATTATGATTTTCTTTTGCAAAACCTACATTAACCGTTAAACTTGTCATTAACACTGTAATAATGGATATCTTTTTAATTGAAGAAAAATTGTAAGTGAATCTACTATTTTTTCCTTTTCTTGACCAAGACGAACTCATCAATAAAGCCCCTTCCAACTTTAACCTATCGTAGGATTAATTACCCACAAGGATTTTTTGCACCAATATACTGTACCATAAAGAAAATACAGTTAGATTGTTTTCATCTTTTTGTAATGTAAATGTATTATTTCTCTACTACTTGTTACATAATTCCTATTTTTGTAGCAATTAATAAAAATAATTTCAGGTGTGGATTTTCGCTCCAGCCGTGTCTTTTCAAAGGATATCTGATGTGGATCCACTCAATACACTTCACTTTCGGTACAAAAGACGTTTACTGAAAGAAGTTAAATTCTTTCAGTAAATTTGTAGTGTTTGAGAAAAACGTAGTATTTCATTTATTTTTAGTATGATTTAAGACTTACCACTTTTTACTTTTTTAATATTCCGATAAAATAGAATAGAGATATACTAGTTGATTGGAGCGATTAATTTGAATGATTCACAAACCTCTGGAATAACCCCTAAAGTAAGAAAGCCCCAAAGTAAGAATACTGTTCGTAAACTTATAATGAGGACCATTATGGTGTCATTAGGTGCAGTCATTATGGCACTCGGGCTGGAGCTATTTTTAGTACCAAACAACATTATGGATGGTGGAATCGTAGGCGTATCCATTATCACTTCTCATTTATTAAATTTACCTCTCGGTATCTTCATCTTCATTTTAAACTTACCTTTTATCTTTTTAGGCTATAAACAAATTGGTAAAACTTTTGCACTTTCATCAGGGCTCGGAATTACAGTACTCTCATTAACAACACTTTTCTTACATAATCTAAAACCATTTACTCAAGATACTTTATTGGCCACAGTTTTTGGAGGCATGATATTAGGTATTGGTGTCGGCATCGTCATTCGTTATGGTGGTTCGTTAGATGGGACTGAGATTTTAGCTATTTTATTCAATAGAAAAACACCGTTCTCCGTTGGTGAAATTATTATGTTCTTTAATTTACTCATCTTTACGGTAGCGGGATTTGTGTTCACATGGGAACAAGCTATGTACTCTATCCTGGCATACTATATTGCCTATAAAATGATCGACATCGTCATTCAAGGGATGGAGGAATCAAAATCTGTATATATCATTAGTGATGAAATTGATGAAATCGGACAGACCATTATGGACCGACTTGGTCGAGGTGTAACTTTCCTTCATGGTGAAGGGGCTTATACGGGGAACGATAAAAAAGTTATTTTTACCATCATTACCCGATTAGAGGAATCGAAGTTAAAATCAATCGTCGCTGAAATTGATGATAATGCATTCCTAGCAATCGGCAATATTGCAGAGGTTAAGGGTGGTCGCTTCAAGAAGAAAGATATTCACTAATGACAAGGGCGTACCATATATGGCACGCCCTTTTTAATGTTATTTGAAAAACATCTATGAAAGTGAACATTATGGCTACTTACCATAATCAAATTGAATAGGCTTATTACAGTGACGCTATATTACATTTTGTGTAGCTACGCTTTGCAAAAAGGATCTATTGCTGCCGCTTCGCTTTCGCACAAAAGACATCTATTACGACCGCTATATTTTCACATATTATCACTATAAATTAGAGTAATATGCCAGAAAATATATGTTAAGTGAAGTGGTTGATTGGAGTGGAGACTGAGCGACTCCTCGGGGATCAGCAATAGGGGAACGAAGGCGTTATCACATCCTGTGATAACGCCTTCGTGACCAACATCGTGTTGGCCCGAGACCCTGGAGCGAGCAGCGCGAGTGAAGCGGCTCATCGGACGCCCCCAGGAAAGCGCTCAGTCGGAACGGAAATCAACCCCTCGTTTTGCCGAAGAGTCTTACTTAATTTTGAATATATAAAATATAACGGACAATAATTGCGTCTCGCCCCAAAATTCAGAGTAAGGAAAGAGGTATAAAAAAGGACGTACCGTGTATGGTACGCCTTTTTGTGATTTATAATTATTTTGCTTCCCAAACGTCCACTAAAACGTTCGTTTGTTCACGTGCAGGACCAACAGAGAAAGTAGCAATTTCAATACCAGTTAATTCACTCACGCGTTCTACATAGCGTCGTGCATTCTCAGGTAGCTCTTCTAATTTTTTGCAGCCTGTAACATCTTCTGACCAGCCTGGAAGCTCTTCATAAATTGGTACACATTGTTCAATAATATGAAGGTTTGCTGGATACTCAGTAATTGTTTCATCTTTATATTTATACGCAGTACAAATTTTCACTGTTTCTAAACCAGATAAAACATCAATTGAATTAAGTGCAAGATGCGTAATACCACTTACTCGGCGTGAGTGGCGCACAACTACCGTATCAAACCAGCCTACACGACGTGGACGGCCAGTTGTTGTACCGTATTCACGACCAACTTCACGAATTTGTTGACCAACTTCATCAAATAATTCAGTCGGGAACGGACCATCGCCAACACGAGAAGTATAGGCTTTAGATACACCAATAACACTTGTAACTCGTGATGGGCCAACACCAGCACCAATCGCTACTCCGCCGGCAACAGGATTTGAAGATGTTACAAATGGATACGTACCTTGATCGACATCAAGTAAAATACCTTGTGCTCCTTCAAATAACACTTTGCCGCCTTCATCTAGTACATCATTTAAGATTTTAGACGTGTCTGTTACATATTTTGCGATTTCTTGTCCATAGTTGTAATATTCCTCGAAAATTTCTTCGAATGTTACGCCTTCAACTTCGTAAAATTTCTCAAATAATTTATTCTTAATTGCTAAATTTTGACGTAGTTTTTCTTCAAATACATCCTTGTCTAGTAAATCAGCCATACGGATACCAATACGTGCTACTTTATCCTGATAACATGGTCCAATCCCTTTACAAGTCGTACCAATTTTATTATCGCCACGGCTTTCCTCATCAGCGATATCTTGTTTTATATGATATGGCAAAATAACATGCGCACGGTTAGAAATTCGTAAATTATCTGTATCAATGCCACGCTCTTGTAAACCTCTAAGCTCAGTCACTAATGACTTTGGATTTACAACAAGACCATTTCCGATTACTGAAGTTTTTTCTTTATAGAAAATACCTGATGGGATTAAGTGTAACTTATAAGTTTCACCATCAAATTTAATAGTATGTCCTGCATTATCACCGCCTGCAAAACGAGCGATTGCATCGGCTTTTTGTGAAAGGAAATCCGTAATTTTACCTTTTCCTTCGTCTCCCCACTGTGTTCCTACAACTACAACTGATGTCATAGTCAGCACCTCCGTTAGATACGATTTGTATCTCAATTTTTAAGCCGTTAATTATTGTAACAATGATAGAAACGCCTAGTCAACATAAATACTTATAAACACGAACATAAAATCAAAAAATATGATTCAACGTTCGTGTTTAATAACAGAATGGTATGAATATTATCTAACATTCAGATTAATTCCGTTTTGGCGTAATCGGAAACGTTATGTTCCTCTTTTTCAATCAGTATTTGGCCAACATAGCATACGTTTTAACAAAAATCATCTCCAACTATTGGTGATGAGCCAAATAAATATTTAATCACGTGGTGGTGGTGGCGGCATTTGCGACCAATCCACATTAATGAATTTATTGAATTCTTTTTTAAAGGCAAGAGTAACTGTACCCGTTGGACCGTTACGCTGTTTAGCAATAATAATTTCAATCATATTTTTACTCTCGGACTCCTTATCGTAATAATCATCACGATATAAGAAGGCAACAATATCAGCATCTTGCTCAATACTTCCCGATTCACGTAAGTCACTCATCATTGGTCGCTTATCTTGACGTTGCTCAACGCCACGAGATAGCTGTGATAATGCAATGACTGGAACCTTTAATTCACGCGCTAAATGTTTTAAAGAACGTGAAATATCAGATACCTCTTGCTGACGGTTCTCCCCTGGTTTACCACTACCTTGAATAAGTTGTAAATAGTCAATCAAAATCATACCGAGGCCATGCTCTTGTGCTAAACGTCGACATTTTGCGCGAATTTCATTAATACGTACACCCGGTGTATCGTCAATAAAAATTCCTGAATTTGATAAACTCCCCATTGCCATAGTTAGTTTACCCCAATCTTCTGTTGTTAAAGCACCAGTACGTAAAACTTGTGCATCTATATTTCCCTCTGCACAAAGCATACGCATAACTAACTGCTCAGCACCCATCTCTAAGGAGAAGATCGCAACATTTTCCCGCGCTTGAACGGCAACACTTTGTGCGACATTCAATGCAAAGGCTGTTTTCCCTACAGATGGACGTGCCGCAACAATAATTAAATCGTTACGCTGGAAGCCAGCTGTTATATGGTCTAAGTCACGGAAGCCTGTCGGAATACCTGTAACATCACCTTTTTGTGATTGAAGCTGCTCAATGTTATCAAAGGTTTCCACCAATACGTCTTTAACATGCTTAAAGTCACCCGCATTTTTACGACTGGCTACCTCCATCATTTTCTTCTCTGCTTCACCAAGTAACGCCTCTACCTCATCTTCACGAGTATAGCCATCTTCTACTATTTTAGTAGCTACACGAATTAAACGACGTAATAGGGCCTTTTCTTCGACAATTTTCGCATAGTGTGCGACGTTAGCAGCTGTAGGGACAGCATTGGCGAGCTCTAGTAAATACGATAGCCCGCCAACATCCTCAATTTCTTTTTTAGCTGATAATTCTTCAGTAACTGTGACAACATCTATCGCTTTCCCTTGATCACTTAAACGTAGCATCGTTTCGAAAATTTGCTTATGTGCATTATGATAAAAATCATCTGCTAGTAAAATTTCAGATGCAGTGATTAACGATTGAGGATCGAGGAAAATCGCACCGATAACCGATTGCTCGGCTTCCCGGTTATGCGGTGGAACGCGATCCATCATCGGTTCGGTCATGGATTGTCGCCCCTTATTCTTCCGTTACATGAACTTTTAATGTAGCAGATACTTCATGGTGTAGTTTTACAGGTACATTTGTAAAGCCTAGCGCACGAATTCCATCACTTAAAGTCATTTTACGTTTATCAATTTTTATGCCATGCTTTTTTTGAAGTGCATCGGCAACTTGCTTTGAAGATACTGAACCAAATAGGCGACCACCTTCACCTGATTTTGCTTTTAGTTCTACCGTTAAAGCTTCTAATTTTTCTTTTAATGCTTCCGCTTCAGCCAAGTCGGCAGCAGCATTTTTAGCTTCTAAATTCTTTTGACCTTCTAATTGACTTAATGCTTGTGCATTTGCTTCAGCAGCAAAACCATTTTTAATTAAGAAGTTTTGTGCATAGCCGTCTGCTACATTTTTTATTTCCCCTTTTTTCCCTTTTCCTTTAACATCTTTTAAAAATACTACTTTCATGATTCAGAACTCCCTTCGAGTACCTCATTTATGGCCTCTTCTAAATATTTTTTTACTCCATCAATGGAATTTGCTTCTACTTGGCAAGCAGCATTAGTTAAATGCCCGCCGCCGCCTAGCTTTTCCATAATAAGCTGCACGTTTACCTCGCCAAGTGATCTTGCACTTATGCCGACTTTGCCATCTGAACGATGCGCAATGACAAAGGAAGCACTAACATCCTTCATTGTTAGTAAAATGTCAGCTGTTTGCGCAATTAGTACAGAATCATATACTTTCGCTTCCTCACCTACAGCAATAGCAATACCTGGCTTCACGAACTTAACAGTCTGCACTATTTTAGAACGCTCAATATACGTATCGACACCTTCTTTTAATAATCGCTGTACTAGCACTGTATCGGCACCATTTGTCCGTAAATAAGAAGCCGCTTCAAACGTACGCGCTCCTGTACGTAGTGTAAAACTTTTCGTATCGACAATGATTCCCGCTAGCAATGCAGTAGCTTCTAGCATATTAATCTTTGCACGTTTTGGTTGATACTCGAGTAATTCTGTCACAAGCTCAGCTGTGGACGATGCGTACGGCTCCATATAAACAAGCGTTGGATTTTCTATAAAGTCCTCACTTCGACGATGGTGATCAATGACCACAACTTTTTCAGCCAACTTCAATAGGTGCGAATCTATGACTAAATTCGGTTTATGTGTATCGACAATAACGAGCAATGATTTTTCTGTCATTTTTGTCGCAGCTTCCTCTGGTGTTAGGAAATGTTCATAGAAATCCGATTTACTCTCAATTTCATTCATTAAACGTGTTACACTTCCGTTTAATTCTTCAAAATTTATGATTACGTAGCCCTTCACATCGTTCATTTGTGCCATTTTACGTACACCAACAGAGGCACCAATAGAGTCCATATCAGGATTTTTATGTCCCATAACAAACACTTGGTCACTATCCTGAATTAAATCGCGTAGTGCATGGGAAATAACACGAGCTCTAACGCGTGTACGTTTCTCAACCGGGTTAGTTTTCCCGCCATAAAATTTTAGCTTTCCTGTAGGTTGCTTGATGGCAACCTGATCACCACCACGGCCTAAAACAAGATCTAAACTTGATTGTGCTAGTTCACCAAGCTCTATTAATGAAGATGATCCTGCACCAACGCCAATACTTAATGTTAATGACGTATTTTTTTGCGCTGTTTTTTCTCGAATTGTATCTAAAATAGCAAATTTTTTCTTTTCAAGCTCCATTAAAATGGATTCGTTTAATACAGCTAAAAAACGATCGGATGAAATTCGTTTCACAAATATCCCTTGCTCAGCCGCCCAATCATTAACAATTGATGTCACCATCGTATTCGTTATACTACGTGGTTGGTCGTCCATTGCTTGTGTAATTTCGTCATAGTTATCAACAAATAAAATCGCAATAACTGTACTATCAGCATAGTATTGTTTTTCAATAGCTATCTGCTCAGTAATATCAAAGAAATATAGTAAATTCTCTTCTTTTTTATAATAAACGCGGTACTTACGATCACGGAGCGTAATCGTATCTTCGTTTGTCTCCTCGTTCTTCATTAGCACGTAAATGTCATCAGATATATTAACGATTCCTTCACCTACTAAACTCTCCATATTTAAAACACCTTGCATATATGGATTCGACCATTCTATTTCATATTGATCATTGACAAGCAAAATCCCAATTGGCATTTCAAGCAATGCCTCTTCCCCAACTTTTTTCATGCGGAAAGAGATGGATTCAATATGCTTTTCTGTTTCTTCAAAGGTAATCTTTTCTACCTTCCACGTATAGGCCATTAATAGAACAAAACCTACTCCATAACCGATACCTATCCCGATACTCCAAATACATAGAAGTACGAACGTCACAATGCCAAAAATGGAAAGAACAAAAAGCGGATAGCGGATTGGTCGTTTTCTAAAAGTCCCCATTACATCAGCCCCTTATTCTTTGGTTTTCCCCTTCACAAGTGAACGTAAGTCGAAACCTAAATCTACGATGCCTAGCAATATCATAATGGATGATAGTGGTAAGGCTAACAAAGTCGCTATCCATTTGACAACATTGGGCATTTCCTTTTTAGAAATAAAGTAATGTATAAAGGAAATTCCCTGCAGGATTAATAACATCCATAAGATAGAAGAAACATTTAAAACAATAATATCTAATGTAGATCCAAATTCTGGACGCATAAATAAATTAATGCATAAAACAATCATGTAATACCATAAAATAGATCGTGGTAGACGCATATTTTGGAACGGTGCAAATTTTGGTACGTCTAAACCAAGACGTTTTAATACAGGTAAATTTAACGTTATGATAATAAATGCTGCCATAAATGCAAAGATTGTTACTGTTGCAGGTATTGTCAGCTCAATTGTTTTTAACATAGCCTCAATTTGTTCTTGCTGAAACACTACTTGACCTGTCACATTTTTTGCAAGTTCATTTGATTGCTCATAATTTTCGCGTAAAAGATCTGTGCTCATGTTAATGATATTGATACCAGCAAATTGAACATAGGCTACATAGGCAATTGCCATTGACAGAAGAACAGAAACCCCAGACGACATGAATAGGTAAAGTTTGCTCTTCTTTTGATTTATTGCGCTTCCTATAACAATACCAAGTAATGCCAAAATAAAAGCAAATGGTAACATAGTTATGCCACTCGTTAAAGTGGTTAAGATACATCCTACTACTACTACGAGTATTGATGAAGAACGCTTGTAATTTGCGCTATACCAAGCAATCGGTAGTGGGGCAAATAGTAGACCTACTATAAAAATGAATGGTACATATGCAGAAATAAGCATTAGAATCGTAAAGATTGCGACCATCATTGAGCCTTGTACAAGCGCCTTTGTTTGATTATTCGGCATTGAAAACCTTCCTTTTTTTAGTCAAACTTACTGACCTTTATTGTACCATTTTTTCAGGTTATTGAACAAAAAACGCTAAGAACAACTGTATGCTTTGTCATTAATTTTGTAGAACCAATGACTAAAGCATAAAATACATAGCTATATAGGAGATTTTTTACCGAAAAAGCATAACAAATTCATTCATTGATTATGTTCTTCTATATATATATTTCAAAATTTCTCTAACAATAAAAAAAAGCAACTTACGACAGTTACTAATACATGAAAAAAGGCTTTTAATCGAAATGATTATAAGCCGTTTTGTTTTAAAAAATGTTACTTAGTCGATTGTTTCTCAATCTCTAAAATTTCATCTTTTCTTTATTCATGTCTATTAAGAGTGTAATAAATTCTTATCATAATAGCAAATGGTAATTTATAGAGCAATTACTGAGATAAACTAAGCTCATCAACCTCCATAATGTGGGATTGATTTCCGTTCCGACCGGGCGCTTTCCTGGGGGCGTCCGATGAGCCGCTTCACTCGCTTTGCTCGCTCCAGGGTCTCGGGCCAACACGATGTTGGTCACGAAGGCGTTATCACAGGATGTGATGATTTTAGCCTTCGTTCCCCTATTGCTAATCCCCAAGGAGTCGCCCAGTCTCCACTCCAATCAACTAATATAAATGACTACATTTTAACAAGCGTCATCCACATCTTTTGGTGAAAAATAAACAATATTATCAAAATAAGGATTGCTATTTTCAATACTCCTACCCTTTGTAATTGTTCACAAGTTCCACCTTCTAATATTTCCATATTGGCGGTTATAAGATTAGCAACTCCATTTTCACAAATAAAAAAAGCACAATCAAAGCGATTAAACCTTGTTGTGCCTTTATTTTAAATATTATTTATCTTCTGCTACGAATGGAAGTAATCCCATAATACGAGAAACTTTGATAGCTGAAGTTAATTTACGTTGGTACTTAGCGCTAGTGCCAGTTACGCGACGTGGTAAAATTTTACCGCGTTCAGAGATGAATTTTTTTAGTAAATCCACATCTTTATAGTCGATATTCGAAATGTTATTAGCAGTGAAGTAGCAAACTTTACGGCGTTTGCGGCCTCCGCGACGTGGTGCCATAGTGTGTCTCCTCCTTATCATTTTTTATTTTAGAAGTATTAGAACGGTAAATCATCCTCAGATACTTCTATCGGTCCTTTGCTATTAGCAAATGGATCCTCATCTACACGTGTATAATTCGGCTGATTCACAGGTGGTTGATTTTGCTGATAAGCATCGCCGCCAAATGAACCCTGTCCTGGCATAGCACCACCAAACTGTTGTTGTGGTTGACCACCGCCATATGACGGTTGGTTATTACCGTAAGTCTGTCCACCGTATTGAGGAGATGCAGGAGCACCGCTACCATTACGAGGTTCTAAAAACTGTACGCTATCTGCCACTACATCTGTTGTGTATACTCGCTTACCATCTTGTCCTTCATAACTGCCTGTTTGAATGCGGCCTTCCACTCCAATTAAACTTCCTTTTCGCATGAAGTTCGCTAAGTTTTCAGCCTGTTTGCGCCAAGCAACACAGCTAATGAAATCAGCTTCGCGGTCACCTTGTTGGTTTGAGAATGTTCGATTTACAGCAACTGTAAATCTTGTAGACGCAACACCATTAGGCGTATAGCGTAGCTCAGGATCCTTTGTTAGTCTTCCAACTAATACGACACGGTTAATCATCAGAAATGCAACCTCCTTTTTCAGCATTTTGTTAAAAATAAATGATTATGCTTCTTGGCGAACAGCAATGTGACGAATGATATCTTCGCTAATGTTAGCAAGACGTGTGTATTCGTTAATTGCTTCTGAAGTAGCGTTTACTTTCACGATTTGGTAGAAACCTTCGCGGAAGTCTTGAATTTCATAAGCTAAGCGGCGTTTGCCCCACTCTTTTGATTCGATGACTTCTGCACCGTTAGAAGTTAAGGCTTCGTTGAAACGTTCAACTAAAGCTTTCTTCGCTTCGTCTTCAATGTTCGGACGTACGATGTACATTAATTCGTATTTTCTCATCTGTTTACACCTCCTTATGGACTTAGGCTCTCCTGTACACAGGGAGCAAGGAGCAAGTAATAATTATTACTCACATCAATGAATTGTAACATATAGATACATGTCTTTCAAGTCGCAACTAAACAATTCTTTCTATATAATGAACTTAATTCATGAATGAACGGAGGATCTTCATGCTACCAGATAAAGAACCTATCATAATAGAGTTGGATATAAAAAAACTAATGATGGACAATATTGTTGTCACAAGTGGTCTCGTCATATTATTTGTAGCTATTCAATCTATTTGCTTTAAAGATTTTGATTTTTCATTTTGGAATATGATTATTGGATCTATCCTTTTTGTTATTCTGTATATTGTTTTCATTGTCTTACATGAAGCCTTTCATTTAATTGGCTTTATGGTCTTTGGAGGCGTACCCTTTAAATCGTTAAAATATGGACTGAATTTAGAGCTTGGCATAGCGTACGCAACAACTGAACAACCGTTACCGAATCATGCAATGAAAAAAGCTTTATTACTTCCATTTTGGACAACTGGTGTTCTCCCGACAATTGCTGGTTTCTACTTTAACAGTACTATTTTAGTATTAGTAGGTGCTTTTTTAATCGCTGGAGCAGTCGGTGATTTTTCCATGTATAAAGAATTGCGTAAATACCCCAAAAATGCGTTAATACAGGATGATCCTCATTTACCTAAGCTTTATGTATATTTGTCCGAGGGAAAGAAATAACTTTGCTGAGAGTCACGTTACAAATAGAATCTGCTTGTCTCCAAGCAGATTCTATTTTTTAACACAAAGTTATGGCGTTAAAAAACTATGCTGTGCAGCTGTATATAAATTTCTCCAAATACGATTAATTGAAGATGTCTCCGTAATCGCATCCATACCAAGTTTACGTATTAAGCTATTGGCAATGTCTACACAAGACGCTGCAATGTCTTTACCCATTTGTGAAAATAGTTGTAGTTCTTCTTCGGTCAACTCATGACCTTCTTTATGTTTTTGCCAGTATTCATTCAACTTTGAGTAAAATTTCTCTTCAAGCTGTTTAAAGTTCTTCTGTTGTTGCATCAATAAAAATTGTATGGCACCCATACGTTCGGTACGGCTTGGATCATGCTTTCTTTGCTTTACTAAAACTGATGCCTCTTCTAAGAAATTTTCTGTTATCCCAAGACAAACACTTACAAATGAAGCTTCTGCAAATGCACCAAACGGAAAACTATGTACCGCACTTCCATACTTGTTTTTAATTATGCCCAATTGGAATATTTCCTTTTCAGGTACCCAAACATCTTGCACACGAATCGTATGGCTAGCTGTCGCTTTTAAGCCCATTGCTCGCCAATCATGAAGAACCTCTACTTGATCACAATTTACTGAGCAACTAATTATTTTATCAGTTCTAATACCTTCATACTCGACAAAGCAATTCATCGTAAAAGTTGTAGCATAATCTGCTCCGCTACAATACTTCCATTGACCCGTTACACGATAGCCCCCATCTATTTTCACCGCTATCCCTGTAGGATAGCCACTGCCTGCTATGACTGCATTTCTTGGTGAAAATATTTTTTCACAAATCTCATTGTTCAATGTTGGAATAAATGCGTTACCCCCTGTCCCTATTGTGACAAGCCAGCCAAAGTTGCCATCAAGTGCAGACATCTGCTGGAATACTTTAACGCCCTCTAGTAGCTCTAAGTCTTTACCGCCTAATTCTTTTGCTGTGAATAGCTTAAACAATTGATGCTCATAAATAAGCTCTACTATATCTTCTGGTAATCTACCTAGCTCCTCAATTTCTAAACCACGATCTTTTATTTGTAATATGTTCATACTAATCCTCCAGATTGAAAATTCAGATAAAAATATATACAAAAAAGGCAATCTATTGAAAGATTGCCCCTGTTCGTTTTTTACACATTGAAACGGAATAACATAATATCGCCGTCTTGTACAACATACTCTTTACCTTCAAGACGTACTTTACCAGCTTCTTTAGCAGCAGGTTGAGAACCAGCTTCTACTAAATCATCGAAAGCAACTGTTTCTGCACGAATAAATCCACGTTCAAAGTCTGTATGAATGACTCCAGCACATTGTGGTGCCTTCATACCTTTACGGAACGTCCATGCACGTACCTCTTGTACCCCAGCAGTGAAGTAAGTTGCTAGTCCTAGTAAATCATATGAAGTACGGATTAACTGGTCTAAACCAGATTCTTTAATGCCTAGTTCTTCTAAGAACATTGCTTTTTCTTCATCATCAAGCTCAGAAATTTCTTCCTCGATTTTTGCACAAATTGTGATAACTTGAGCTCCTTCAGCAGCTGCATACTCACGTACCTTTTGCACATATTCGTTATTATCTGCGTCAGCAACTTCATCTTCAGAAACGTTTGCCACATAAAGCATAGGTTTAATTGTTAAAAGATGAAGTCCTTTAATAACCTTTAGCTCGTCTTCTGAAAGCTCTGCAGCGCGTGCTGGTCGACCGTTTTCTAATTGCTCTTTAACTTTTACAAGAATTGGTTCTTCGATCATTGCTTCTTTGTCTTTTTGCTTTGCCATTTTGCCAACACGTTGCAATCGCTTATCAACAGATTCTAAATCAGCAAGTGCAAGCTCTAAATTAATGACCTCAATATCGTCAATCGGATCTACTCCACCTGATACGTGTGTAATATTTTCATCAACAAAACAACGTACAACTTGGCAAATTGCATCTACTTCACGAATATGAGCAAGGAATTTGTTCCCTAACCCTTCACCCTTTGAAGCGCCTTTTACGATCCCAGCAATATCTGTGAACTCAAATGCTGTTGGTACTGTTTTTTTAGGTGTTACTAATTCTGTTAATTTATCTAAACGTGCATCTGGTACTTCAACAATACCGACGTTCGGATCGATTGTTGCGAATGGATAGTTTGCAGCCAATGCGCCCGCTTTTGTAATTGCGTTAAATAATGTTGATTTTCCAACGTTAGGTAAACCAACGATTCCAGCTGTTAATGCCATGAATGGACACAACCTTTCTATGATCTGTTCAAATTTGTTTTTATTTCCCGTACTAACGGATACTGTGAGGTTACAGAAGTCCCCACTGATGAATCACTGTATAACCTTATCTATTATATTGATTCACTCATAAAAAGTCTAATACACATCAAACTAGTCTTCACTAGAGGAAATTAAAACCTTTTTCATTTTTTTCTCAAACTCGCGGCGTGGAATCATGACGCTATGCTGACAGCCTTCACATTTAATGCGTACATCCGCCCCCATCCGAATAATCTTCCACTTATTTGTGCCACATGGATGCTGCTTTTTCATTTCAACAATATCATTTAAACCAAATTTCTTTGCGTCCATATTACTCACTTCTCCCCTCTTCATTTCCATTCACACCATAGAACATCATTTTCGGATGAGCCATTGGTATATTATTTTCTTCAAAGAGTTTTGTAACATCACGACGAATAGTACGAGCCACCCCATATTGTTGCTGTGGTAATGTTTCTGCGGCTATACGAATCGTTACTTCTGTACCCTTAACATTTTGTACACCTAAAAAGGCAGGTACTGCTACAAGTTCCTTATGAATTTCAGGTAAAGTATTCAAATACTTTTGAATAATAGATTCAGCTCTTTCAAAATTGGCATCCGTCGTCATTTGTAAATCTATATAAATTTTAGAGTTGTTGACAGAGTAATTGACAACATCGCCAATCGAACCATTCGGAATAATAAACTGCTCCCCTGTAGAACCATTAATCTTTGTCGTACGTAAGCCTATCTCTATAACAGTTCCTTCAGCTGCATTGATTTTTATATAATCGCCAACACCAAATTGATCTTCAAAAATAATAAAGAATCCAGTAATGACGTCCTTTACTAAGCTCTGCGCACCAAAACCAATGGCTAAACCGACAATCCCTGCTCCTGCCAGTAACCCTGCTATCTTAATGTTTAATATAGAGAGAATAGCAATGATTGCTGAAAAATAAACAGCATAGGAAATGACACTTTGTAATAATCTTGAAATTGTTGTTTGGCGACGTTCTGAATGATCTAAAGGCGAACGCATACGCATTAAAAACACTTTTTTAATAAATTTTTTACCTAATCGAACAGCTAACCACGATGCAATCAAAATAACCGTTATCTTAATTGAAGCAGTCATTATCGTTTCCCAAAGCTTCTCTGACAGCAGCTTATCCCATAAGTTACTTAATACCTTTTCACTAAACCAATCCATTATTACCACCTCTTGAATAACTTGCTAAAAATTTGCGTATACTTCATAAAAATCGAGCACTTCTTACAAATAAAAAGGAAAGCGAGTTTTTTTATGAATACTATACCTAAATTGTTACTCCCTTATTCTATTCATCATGAAAGTAAAAATATCGTTTGGCAATTAAGTACATTATTTTTAGAACATATACCCTTTCATCATGAACGCCTTATTTTCTGTTGTATTGGAAGTGACCGTTGTACAGGTGATACGCTTGGGCCGTTAACAGGTAGCTTCCTAAAAAAGTCAGTTAGTTTTCCATATGAAATTGTAGGATCTTTAGACAATCCTTTGCATGCCCTTAATTTAGACACTACTATGCAACAGCTACACAATCATACTATAAAACCTTTCATTATTGCGATTGATGCATGTCTTGGAAGTGAACAAAATGTTGGACATATTTCTGTACAGAACGGACCTATTTTCCCGGGAAAAGCCGTAAAAAAACAATTACCTCCAATCGGTGACATTTCCATTAAGGGAATCGTCAATGTTGGAGGCTTTATGGAAATGCTTGTTTTACAAAATACAAGACTTCATATTTCCTATGCAATGGCTGAAAAGCTTTCAAGAGCTCTATTGCTCGCTGCACATCGTTACTCATTGAAAAATATAGAAGATAGCAACCACAATACCGACAACAACGATACCTGGCAACAAGTTAGCAGCCTTGATTTTAGTTAAACCTGCTATATTTAAACCAATAGCAAAAATCATAACACCGCCTACAGCAGTCATTTCATGAATAAACATTTGTAGTGCAGCCTCTGGTATAAAAGAGCTAATAACACCCGCAAAAAGTGCAATTAATCCTTGATAGACGAATACAGGTAATGCAGATAATAGCACGCCAATACCTAATGTAGATGTTAAGATGATCGATATAAATCCATCGATTAATCCTTTCGTAATCAGTACATTATGATCATTACGCAGACCACTATCGAGTGCACCAATGACGCCCATAGAGCCAACTACAAAGATTAAAGAAGCTGTTACAAAGCCTTCCGCTATACTAATTTGATTATTATCAGTACGTTTTTTACCGAATAAAGATTCTACCCATTGTCCAAGTCTATTCATTTGCTTATCTAAATCTAACCACTCACCAATTACTGTACCGACCACTAAACTTATCATTAGAATAATAAAATTATCACTTTCAAAGCCCATTTTAATCCCTAAAAGTGCAACTGCTAAACCGATAATCGATAATACAGTAGACTTCATCGATTCAGGTATATTTTTAAAAATGCGTCCTACCAATGCTCCTACCATAATGAGCAGCGCGTTAATGAATGCCCCTAGTAATACCACGTCCCTACCTTCCTTCTCTCTAGAAAAATAGAGAGCGCCTTGTAGTTCGGCGCTCTGATTACGTTATCGATCTTTCTTACTCTTCTTGTAAATTTAGTATTTCTAAAATGCGTTCTAAATCATCTTCGGAGTAAAATTCAATTTCAATTTTCCCTTTATTATTAGCTTTTCTAATTTGTACATTTGTTCCAAAATAATCACGTAACTGCGATTCTTTAGCTGCAACAAATATATCCTTTTTCTTTGGTTGAGTTGTTTCACGTGAAACTTCTTCATTTAAGTTGTGTACTAACATTTCAACTTGCCGCACATTTAAACCTTGTTTAATGACCTTATTTGCCACTTCTGATATTTGTCTTTTATTCTTTAATCCAAGTAATGCTCGCCCTTGTCCCATCGATAATGTTCCATCGTTCATAAACTCACGAACATCATCTGGTAATGCAAGTAAACGAACGTGATTGGCAATATGTGGTCTACTCTTCCCTAAGCGTTTGGATAGCTCCTCTTGTGTTAAATGTAAGTTTTCCATTAAGCTTTGGTATGCCTCAGCCTCTTCAATAACTGTTAGATCTTCACGCTGTAGATTTTCTAAAATAGCTAGTTCCATCATTTGCGTATCTGATAGCTCTTTTATAATAGCTGGAATAGCATCTAACCCTGCTAATTGAGTTGCTCTATAACGGCGTTCCCCAGCTACGATTTCATATTTACGTCCCTTTTTACGTACGGCAATAGGCTGTAAAATACCATGTTCCTGTATGGAGTCAGCTAATTCTTGTAAAGTTTCTTCATCGAAAATTTTACGAGGCTGAAATGGGTTTGCGACGATAAGTTCTAATTGTATTTCTTCCACTTGCCCACTTTGTTCTAAAGACTCCCCAGGAAATAATGCACTAATGCCTCTTCCTAAACCTTTAGCCATTTTTAATCACTTCCCTCGCCATCTCTAAATACACCTCTGCACCTCTTGATTTTGCGTCATAAGTGATAATTGGCTGTCCATGACTAGGAGCCTCACTTAAACGCACATTACGAGGAATAATTGTTTTGTATACTTTTTCTTGGAAATATTTTTTTACTTCATCAATAACTTGTAAGCCAAGGTTTGTTCGTGCATCAAGCATCGTCAATAATACACCGTCAATGTATAATTGCTGATTTAAATGTTTTTGCACTAAACGGACAGTTGATAATAACTGACTTAATCCCTCTAATGCGTAATATTCGCATTGTACAGGAATAATGAGTGCATCCGAAGCCGTTAAAGCATTAATTGTTAGCAGCCCTAACGAAGGCGGACAATCAATAATAATATAATCATAGTCTTCTTTTACATCTTGAAGTGCATGCTTTAAACGTACTTCCCTGGAAATGGTCGAAACCAATTCAATTTCTGCACCTGCTAATGAAATGGTTGCTGGAATGATTGCTAAGTTTTCAACATTTGTTTGTTGAATGACGTTTTCAACTTTTTCATCATCAATTAACACATCATAAATACAGCCGTGAAGTTCTCCCTTATTAACACCAAGTCCACTTGTTGTATTTCCTTGTGGATCAGTATCGATTAAGAGCACTTTCTTTCCTAAATATGCTAGACAAGCGCTCAAATTGACCGATGTCGTTGTTTTTCCTACGCCACCCTTTTGATTGGCGATTGCTATAATTCTACCCATTTAAAAGCACCTGCTTTCATCTATCAAAGTTCACTTTGACAAATCATTTGTAAAATCACTGATCAATTATGCCTCGGCATAATTGTGTCCGGATTCGGCTTTGTGCTTGCACAAAGCACTCCTTTCCGAATCCGTGACATCCGCCGGAGGCTTTAACTTCTTTCAGCGGATGTTTGGGCACCCGCTGAAAAGTAACTTAAACCCGCATTCAACTTACCACTTATAGAGGTGAGAGACTTCTGCTGAAAGAAGTTAAATACCTCTATCTTACTTTCATTCTATCAAAAAAACAGAAAAGAGTTGTATAAAATATTAAGAATATATGCAAAAAAGGAGACATCTCAGAAATATTACTAAGATGTCTCCTCCGTACAGAGATATAAAAGCGACTTATCATCAACTTATATGGTATACGTTATAAAGATGACATCCTCAATTTTGATGATGTCACAAAAGTCAATTCTTTATTTTTCTAATAAAACTTCAATCACGACCTAAGACTTTTTCTTTTTAGGTATTTTCACTGTAATTTGATAATATTCCTCTGTATCTTCTTCTTCAGTCTTAACTGTAATACCGCTCTTTGTTACCATTGATAACGATTGTTTAATCGTGTTTAAAGCAATTCGTACGTCTTTACTAATGGCCTTACGCTTCGGCTTTACTTTCTTCGGCTCTGCTTCTTCTTGTACTTCCAACTCTGGATGCAATAAAGAATAAATTTGCTCTTCTAACTGACGAACATTCCAATCATTTTCAATCGTTTGTTGTAAAACCTCTAGCTGTAGTGGCTGATCTTTAATTGCAATTAATGCTCGTGCATGTCGTTCAGAGATTTCACGTTTCAAAATAGCTTGCCGCACTTCTTCAGGAAGTTTTAATAAACGCAATTTATTGGCTACCGTGGATTGTCCTTTTCCAAGTCGTTGGGCTAGAGCTTCTTGTGTCAGCTCATGAAGCTCCAATAATTTTTGATAGGCAACAGCTTCTTCAATTGCTGTTAACTCCTCACGCTGTAGGTTCTCAATTAACGCGATAGAGGCTGTTTCCTTATCAGTTAAATTTCTTATAATTGCCGGAACTTCTGTCCATTGTAGCTTTTTCATTGCTCGATAACGACGCTCACCAGCAATAATTTCATATTGGTTTTCTGCTGTTTTACGTACAACGATTGGCTGAATTACACCATGCGTATGAATGGTTCTTGATAATTCTTCAATTTTTTCATCATCAAAAATAGTACGTGGCTGAAAACGGTTAGGCACAATTTGATCAATCGGCAGCTTTATAACCTCTTCCGCTGCATGAACCGTCTCTGCTTGTTCTACTTCATTTTTCACAATAGGCTCAGTTTTATTTCCGCCTCCAAAAAAACGTGAAAAAGGACTTTTCATCCAAGTGGCACCACCTTTAAGTAACTATCTTGCTCTGTTTTATTCTATTATTATTTATTATATTTCTTAAAATGTATATAGTTCGTAGATGTCATTTGCGTGAACCATCCATAACTAGTATGTATGCTCAAAATAGAAAAAATATTTTCTACTTTGAGAAGTTTCACATGAAACACTAATTATTGAATCGGTGATTTATTTGGTACACCTGGTTTACGCGGATATTTTTTTGGTGTTCCTTTTATTTTATCAAAGATATATAACATGCGGTCACTTTCTTCAACAGGTAGCTGGAAAGAAAACTCTTCTTTTAGCGCGACTCCTAATGTAGTCAATGCTTTTTTGGCATCTTTTAATTCCTCCGCACCAGCTGCTGCTTTTAAAGCAACAAAATAGCCACCTTGTTTTGCTAGTGGTACACATAACTCTGATAAGACCGATAAGCGGGCTACTGCACGAGCTGTTACAACATCAAATTGTTCACGATATTTCGCATTTTGAGCAAATTCCTCTGCACGTGCATGTACAAAATTCATATTCTCTAATTGTAACTCATCACTTAAATGATTTAAGAATGTAATTCTTTTATTTAAAGAATCGACAATTGTTACATGTAAATGTGGGAAACAGATTTTAATTGGAATACTTGGAAAACCAGCACCTGCTCCAACATCACAAACTGTTGTTACTTTTGAAAAATCAAAATAGAAAGAGGCACTAATTGAATCATAAAAGTGTTTTAAATAAACACCTTCTAAATCGGTAATAGCTGTTAAGTTCATCTTTTCATTCCACTCAACAAGTAACTCAAAGTATTTTTTGAATTGAGCAATCTGCTTTTCAGAAAGTTCGATGCCCTTTTTCTTTAAAGCCTCGATAAATTGTTGTTCGTTCATGTAAAGTCTCCTTTTTCTAAATGGCCTTACTATCTCTATTATTGATTTGTAAGCATATATTCGTTTACATTCCCAAATCAACTATATAAAAATAGCATAACCATCAATTATGCCTCGGCATAATTGCGTCTTGAATCGGCTTTGTGCTTAGGCCTGCAGATGTTTCTTGTGCGAAAGCGTAGTGCTAACGCAGCGACAGCAACATGACGCAGGTCAGTTAGTCGTTATCGCATGGATGCGATGATTTTAGGCTAACATCCTATGCGAACTCCTTTCCGATTCTGTGACATCCGCCGGAGGCTTTGGGCCAACATGATGTTGGTCACTCAGTCGTTGCCACAGGACGTGGCGTCCTTAGACTGAGTTCCTCTATTTCAGCGGATGTTTGGACACCCACTGAAAAGTGACTTAAAACCGCATTCATCTCACCACCTATGGAGATGGGAGATGAATGCTGAAAGAAGTTAAAAATAGGAAGCGGGCACAAAGGTATGCCCGCCTCATATTCACTTTACTGTTCTTAATTATTCGCCGCTGACGCGTGCGATTCTACCTTGCTCAATATAAACAAGCAATATTGAAATATCTGCTGGGTTTACACCAGAGATCCGCGATGCTTGGGCAATGGAAAGTGGTATAACTTGTTTTAATTTTTGTCGAGCTTCTGTTGCTAGACCTGAAATAGCATCATAATCAATATTTTCAGGGATTTTTTTATTCTCCATTTTATGAAGCTTTTCAACTTGTTGCAATGCTTTTTCAATATAGCCTTCATATTTAAGTTGAATTTCAATTTGTTCCTTCACTTCATCCGAAAACTCTATGTCTGCTGGAATTAATGAAGAAATTAAACCATAATGCATTTCTGTACGTTTTAATAAATCTGCTCCACGAATACCATCTTTTAGCTCACTGCCACCTACAGAGCGGATAACGGCTTGTGTTGCTTCATTTGGTTTAATAATAACTTCGCGAAGACGTGCAATTTCGTTTTCAATCAGCTCTTTTTTCTCATTGAATATTGCATATCTTTCCTCAGTAATCATTCCCATATTATACCCTTGCTCTACCAAACGTAAATCAGCGTTATCATGACGAAGTAGTAAACGATACTCTGCGCGAGATGTTAGTAAGCGATACGGTTCATTTGTTCCCTTTGTTACTAGATCATCAATTAATACGCCAATATAAGCATCTGAACGACCTAAAATTAATTCTTCTTTTCCAAGCACATTAGCAGCAGCATTCATCCCTGCCATTAAGCCTTGGGCTGCTGCTTCCTCGTAACCTGATGTTCCATTGATTTGACCAGCAGTATATAAGCCTTTAATACGTTTTGTTTCTAACGTTGGCCATAATTGTGTTGGCACGATTGCATCGTACTCAATAGCATAGCCTGCACGCATCATTTCTGCTTTTTCTAAGCCTGGAATTGATTTTAGTAAACGTGTTTGTACATGCTCTGGTAAGCTAGTTGATAAACCTTGTACATACACTTCACGTGTATTGCGACCTTCTGGCTCTAAGAAAATTTGGTGGCGCGGTTTATCGTTAAATCGCACAACTTTGTCTTCAATAGAAGGGCAATAACGTGGACCAGTACCTTTAATCATCCCTGAGTACATCGGTGAAAGGTGTAGGTTTGCCTCGATAATTTCATGCGTTTCTAGACTTGTATAAGTCAGCCAGCAAGGCATCTGATCCATGATGAATTCAGTTGTTTCAAAGCTGAATGCATGTGGAACATCATCCCCTGGTTGAATCTCTGTTTTATCATAATCAATTGTACGGCTATTCACTCGTGGTGGTGTACCTGTTTTAAAACGCACAAGGTCAAAGCCAATTTCTTTTAAGTTATCAGCTAAACGAATGGACGGTTGTTGGTTATTAGGACCACTTGAATACTTAATGTCTCCAATAATGATTTCACCGCGAAGGAATGTACCTGTTGTGATAACAACAGTTTTAGCTCGGTAAATAGCACCAATTTGTGTAATAACACCTTTTACTTCCCCGTCTTCGATAATTAGCTCTTCTACCATTCCTTGGTGCATTGTTAAGTTTTCATTTTCCTCCAACACGCGTTTCATTTCTTGTTGGTATAAAACTTTGTCCGCTTGCGCACGTAATGCACGCACAGCAGGACCTTTCCCTGTATTTAACATACGCATTTGAATATGCGTTTTATCAATAACTTTCCCCATGACGCCACCTAATGCGTCAATTTCTCGTACTACGATTCCTTTGGCAGGACCACCAATGGAAGGATTGCATGGCATAAATGCAATCATATCTAAATTGATTGTTAACATCAGTGTGTTAGCACCCATTTTGGCTGCGGCGTATGCAGCTTCAGAACCTGCGTGACCTGCGCCAATTACGATAACATCAAACGTGCCTGCCTCATATTTTGTTGGCATAGCTCGTATCTTCCTTTCTTTAGTAAAATTATTTTCCTAAGCAGAACTGTGAAAATAACTGATTAATTAGGCTTTCCTGTACTGTGTCACCTATAATTTCACCAAGTAATTCCCATGTTCTTGTTACATCTATTTGCACCATATCAACAGGTACATCAGCTTGTGCTGCAGCTAATGCATCCTCGACAGTTGCTTGTGCTTGATGAAGTAATGCAATATGTCTTGCATTTGAAACATATGTTAAATCGCCCGCTTCAATTTGCCCTTCAAAGAATAACGCGGCAATCGCTTCCTCTAGCTCTACGATACCCTCTTCTTGTAAAAGAGAAGTTGTCACAACGCGACGGTTGCCTGCTAGCTCTTTGACGTGTGCTAAATCAATTTTTTGCGGTAGATCTGTTTTATTAACAATAACGATGTAATCCATCGCTTTAATGGTTTCGAATAGACGCTCATCCTCAGCGGTCAATTCTTCTGCGTAGTTTAAAACAAATAAAATTAAATCCGCGCCACGCAACGCCTCACGTGAACGTTCAACACCAATTCGTTCAACGATATCCTCTGTCTCTCGAATACCAGCTGTATCGACTAAACGAAGCGGAACACCACGTACATTCACGTACTCTTCTATAATATCACGAGTTGTCCCTGCTATATCTGTCACAATAGCCTTATTCTCCTGTACTAAACTATTTAAAAGAGAAGATTTCCCAACGTTTGGGCGGCCTAAAATAACAGTTGATAGACCCTCTCGTAATATTTTCCCCTGAGAAGATGTTTGCAAAAGTTTTATAATTTCATTTCGTACCCATGTACATTTTTCTACTAATACTGGTACTGTCATTTCTTCTACATCATCATACTCCGGATAATCTATATTAACCTCAACTTGCGCTAATGTCTCTAGTAATGCTTGGCGTAAGTCACCAATTAAACGCGATAATTTGCCATCCATTTGTCCTAATGCTACATTCATCGCTCTATCTGTTTTCGCTCTTATTAAATCCATGACTGCTTCAGCTTGTGATAAATCGATACGTCCATTTAAGAATGCACGCTTTGTAAATTCACCTGGCTCTGCGAGTCTTGCGCCATTTGTTAATACTAGCTTTAATACACGGTTCACCGAAACAAGTCCACCGTGACAGTTAATTTCTATTACATCCTCACGAGTGAATGTTTTAGGTCCGCGCATTAACGACAGCATTACTTCCTCTACAATCTCATTTGTTTTTGGATCGACTAAATGTCCATAATGAATTGTATGTGAAGCCTTCGTTGTTAAACTTTTTCCACCAGGCGATCTGAATATTTTATCTGCAATTGCGACTGCTTCGTCCCCACTTAAACGAACAATAGCAATAGCTCCTTCACCCATAGGTGTGGATATCGCAGCAATTGTATCGAACTCCATTTAATGACCTCCTTAACGTTATCCACATGTGGATAAATAAAAACCGACCAATACTTACTAACACCTTAGACTAACATATTTTCTGCAAAATCTAAAGTAAGGATAATTTCCAATTGTGGATAATAAGAAAGCTCAACATTATAGCACGTATTTCGACAAAAGTTGCAAATGCTAGAGCGTTCATTCTAGATCATAAAAAAACTATCTTGCCAATGAATAAAATATGCTCTTCGGCAAAACGAGGGGTTGATTTCCGTTCCGACTGAGCGCTTTGTTGCTGTCGCTACGTTAGCACTACGCTTTCGCACAGAGCAAAGCTTCCTGGGGGCGTCCGATGAGCCGCTTGGGGCAACAAGATGTTGGTCACGAAGGCGTTATCACAGGACGTGATGCTTTTAGCCTTCGTTCCCCTATTTGCTCGCTCCAGGGTCTCGGGCCAACACGATGTTGGTCAAGAAGGCGTTATCACAGGATGTGATGATTTTAGCCTTGGTTCCCCTATTACTGATCCCCAAGGAGTCGCTCAGTCTCCACTCCAATCAACCTGGCATGTCACTCAAAATTTATAGCGATACAATGAAAACTTCAGCAATGTTCATTGACCATCTTGTTTTCAACAACATAAAAAGTCATTTTATCATGACGATAAAATGACTTTAGCTTTGTCTGTATGTTTTCTACGAAGTTTAGTCGTTCTTTACAGGTTCAATGACTAAATAACGATTAGGCTCCGTTCCTTCTGAGTATGTTTCAATATCAAAGCGATTTGCCAATTGATTATGAATAACTTTTCTTTCGTACGACTGCATTGGCTCAAACGTCACACGCTGATTTAAGCGAAGTGCTTTATCCGCCATACGATCTGCCAGTAACTCCAATGCTTCTTGACGACGTTCACGATAGTTTTCTACGTCTAATTTCACCATTAAGAACTGCTTGGAACTTTTATTTAACACAAGGTGTGTTAATTGCTGCAAGGAATTTAATGTTTGACCACGTTTCCCTATAAGCAGTGCAGCTTTCTCGCTTTTCAGTTGAAATAATACATATTTCCCTTCTCGTGTCGTTTCAATTTCCAGATCATGAATATCCAATTGTTCAGCAATGTTGACTAAATAACTCTTTGCCTCTTCAATTGGGTTTACTGAGGTTTCTTCTTCCTCTTTTTGTTCCTCCACGACTTGTTGAACAGCTTCGATATCACTTTGTTGTTCAGAAACTTGTGAACTTATTGTTTCAACATCATCTATTACTGTTGGTTCGACAAATTGAGTCGTATTTCGCTGTTCAGCTTTTTCTTCCTCAATCGTTGGTCGAACCTGCACTTCCTTTACTGTTACACGAACTTCTGCAGATCGTGCCCCAAAACCTAAAAATCCTTTTTTACCTTCTTGTAAAACTTCAACATCTACTTGTTCACGGGTTTTGCCAAGTTTCTGTAACGCCAATGAGATCGCTTCTTGTGTTGTTGCGCCTATTTGCGTAAGTTGTTTCACTTTTTAGCCCCTCCATTTTGAGCAGGTTGTGTTTTATCTTTTTTCCAAGGTTTATAAATAAACAGGTTTTGAGCAATCGAAATAATGTTACCGATTACCCAGTATAGTGATAATGCTGCTGGTAATGCCATACCAAAACCAATAATCATAAATGGCATAATGTACATCATTATTTTCATTTGAGGGTTATCCATTGCTGGGCCCGTACGTAGAACGATAAATTGCATTAAACCAGCAGTAATTGCTAATGCCGGTGCAGGATCTGCTAACGGGAAAATAAAGAAATTCCCTAAATCGAAAGCAGCTGTAGCATTCATACGACTAATCGCATGGTAGAAACCCATTAAAATTGGCATTTGAATGAGTACAGGTAAACATCCAGCAAGTGGATTGACACCAGACTCACTCATAAGCTGCATCATCTCTTTTTGATACTGTTGCTGTGTCTGTGCATCCTTAGAAGCATACTTCTTTTGCAATTCCTTCAATTTCGGCTGAATTTCTTGCATTTTTTTAGAGCTCTTTGTTTGTTTAATCATCAATGGAAGAATAGCTAAACGAATAATAATCGTTACAACAATAATCCCCCATGCATATGAACCAAGCATATCAGCAAAGTATTTAATTGCTGACACTAAAGGCCAAACAATGAATTCATTCCAGAAGCCTGTGCTTTCTTTGGAGATTGGTTCTTTGAACTCTGTACAACCAGATAGTAGTAATACTACTGATGCTAGCGACAAAATTACCCAAAGTTGTTTCTTCAACCTTCTTCCCCCTACAAATACTATTCACTTTTTCTAAAACTATATGCATTCTCTTCTTTATACATTTACAGTTTCCTGCGACTGAATAAAGTTATCAGTTATTTTATCATGCATATAACGTTTCACTCTACTAAATATTCTAACAATGTACATATATTTGCTAAGTAATGTTACTAATCATTCACATATCGCAGTGAAATCCTATCTTCAAAATACCCCTATGCGTATTTTCAGCGACTTCACTTTCGCGCAGAAACGCTTCTATTTCACCACTTTGGTTGCCATCCATATTACGTCTTCTTCAATACTTTTGCGATTCGTAGTACATGCTGCAAACTTTGTTTTACTTCATAAAAATCCATAGTGGCCGCCGGTTGTCTGGCGATAATAACATAGTCCATATTCTGCTTTAGTTCATCTTTTACTTCATGAATACTTTGTCGAATATAGCGCTTGATCTGGTTGCGTGTTACTGCATTCCCAAGTTTTTTGCTAACCGATAATCCTACACGAAATTCTGTTTGTCCCTCTTTTTCTAAAAAATATACGACAAACTGACGATTAGCGAAAGATTTACCTTTCTTAAACACCTTTTGAAAATCATCGTTTTTTTTCACTCGTTGGCGTTTTTTCATTACTTTCACCTGCTACTCGATAATTATCCTTTGATCCTCATTTCTAGGTTTCCCAAAAATAAAGAAAAAAAAGACCACTGATGTGTCTCAGTGGACTTATTTTATGCTGATAATACTTTTCTTCCTTTACGACGACGAGCAGCAAGAACTTTGCGACCGTTTTTCGTGCTCATACGTGCGCGGAAACCGTGAACTTTGCTGTGCTTACGTTTCTTTGGTTGGTAAGTACGTTTCATTTATATAGACACCTCCTGAATGAGTTGAATTTTTCAACATACAGACCTGAATATTATATAAAGTAACTAGTTATTTTGTCAATGACTTTTATAAATTTATATATTTAAGCAAATCCATGTCTATCTTTACCTACAATCCTCTTCTTCTGAATAAAATAAATTATCCACAGAATACTTGTTTTTTTTACACAGGGTTGTGTATAGTAATTTTTGCATTATTTTTTATCCACAACACTTATCTACACCTTTTTCACATACGCAGACCTTGTGGACAACTTGAACGTGCATAAATAAAAGGTATGTGGATAAGTTTCACAAACTATTGAAATAGCTTTGTTTTTCTGATACGATATCTGTGCTTCACTTTGTTGAAAACTGAAATTACTTATTATTTTATCCACAACTGTTAATATGCTGTGGATAATTTTTATCACAGCCTTTGGTTAACTTTTATCCACAACTTGTGAGTTTGTGGACTAGTTGTAAAATGAACGTATTTACCGTTTCTATAAATGCGCTTTTTTAATTGTATTGAACTGTAAAGGAGATTAGCAGCTTGGAACATTTAGAAGAACTATGGAATAATGTCCTGGCTCAAGTTGAACAAAAAATTTCTAAACCAAGCTTCGAAACGTGGCTAAAGTCTACAAAACTACTTTCCTACAATGGTAGTGGTTCTACTGTGACAATTGCTGCGCCAAATTCGTTTGCTCGAGACTGGCTTGAAAATCATTATATTCATTTGATTACAGGTATATTAACGGAGCTTACAGGCGAAGACTTGCTTATTAAGTTTGTTGTTCAAAAAAACCAGGATTCGGACGATTTCGATTTACCAGCGCCGATTATCCAAGCAAAAAATGACGATCACCATGATATTTCACCAGGTATGTTAAACCCGAAGTATACTTTTGATACGTTTGTTATTGGCTCTGGTAACCGCTTTGCACATGCTGCCTCGTTAGCTGTTGCAGAAGCACCTGCGAAGGCTTATAACCCATTCTTTATCTATGGGGGAGTAGGGCTTGGCAAAACACACTTAATGCATGCGATTGGTCATTATGTATTGGAACACAATCCAAATGCAAAGGTAGTTTATTTATCATCTGAAAAATTTACAAATGAATTTATTAACTCAATTCGAGATAATAAGGCACTTGATTTCCGCAATAAATATCGCAATGTTGATGTACTGCTAATTGATGATATTCAATTTCTAGCTGGAAAAGAATCAACTCAGGAAGAATTTTTCCACACTTTTAATACATTGCATGAAGAATCGAAACAAATTGTTATTTCCAGTGACCGTCCTCCTAAGGAAATCCCGACATTGGAAGATCGCTTACGTTCTCGATTCGAATGGGGACTAATTACAGATATTGCGCCTCCTGATTTGGAAACTCGTATCGCCATTCTTCGAAAAAAAGCAAAGGCTGATGGTCTAGAAGTGCCAAATGAAGTCATGCTCTATATTGCGAACCAGATTGACTCCAATATTCGGGAGCTTGAAGGTGCGCTTATTCGCGTCGTTGCCTATTCATCACTTGTTAACAAGGATATTAATGCGACTTTGGCTGCTGAGGCACTAAAGGATATTATTCCTAATTCGAAGCCACGAACTGTCACTATACTAGACATTCAAAATGCAGTAGGTGAGCACTTTAACATTCGTTTAGAGGATTTTGCCGCGAAAAAACGTACAAAGTTAATTGCCTTTCCACGTCAGGTCGCGATGTTTTTATCTCGCGAATTAACAGATTTTTCGCTGCCGAAAATTGGCGAAGAATTTGGTGGACGTGACCATACTACTGTTATCCATGCTCACGAAAAAATATCTTCTATGTTGAAAAATGACGTTCAGCTACAGCAAGATATTAAACAAATTCGAAGCATGCTAGGGAAATAAAACTGTGGACAACCCATACGTTTAAACACAAACTTATACACAGTCTATCTACATGTGGATAGACTGATTTTATTCACTTAAACACACTTATCCACAAATCCACAGGACCTATTACTATATCTTTTTTATTTTATATAAATAAATAATATAAATATGTGAGGGAAAACGAATGAAATTTGATATTTTACGTGACCGTTTATTAGAGGGTTTAAATGATGTCATGAAAGCCGTAAGTTCTAAAACAACTATTCCAATTTTAACGGGGATTAAAATTGATGTAACATCTGAGGGTATTCGTTTAACAGGTAGTGACGCTGATATCACTATACAAACATTTATTCCAGTTGAAGAAGATGGCCAACAAATAATTCATATTACAGAAACAGGATCAATTGTTGTACAAGCTCGTATGTTTAATGAAATTGTACGTAAGTTACCAACAAATGAGGTTGAAATTCAAGTAACAACTGGTTTCCAGACTCATATCCGTTCAGGTAAATCTGAATTCCACTTAATTGGCTCAGATGCTGCTGAATATCCTTTATTACCTGAGTTAACAGAGGATCAAAAATTTACTATTCCTGCAGACCTATTAAAGACAATCATCCGTGAAACAGTATTTGCTGTTGCCACTTCAGAAAGTAGACCGGTGTTGACAGGTGTAAACTGGCAGATAAAAAACGAAGCGTTAATCTGTGTTGCAACAGATAGCCACCGTTTGGCAAGACGCAAAGTTCAACTGGAAAATTTACCTGAGGTTGAACATAGTGTTGTCATTCCTGGTAAAAGTTTAAATGAGTTAAATAAAGTTTTAGAGGATTCGACAAATCTTGTGCAAATCGTTATTACAAGCCAGCAAGTATTATTTAAAACTGGAGAAGTATTATTCTTCTCACGTTTACTTGAAGGTAACTACCCAGATACAACACGTCTAATCCCTGAAGAATATCAAACAAATCTAACGATTAACGGTAAATCGTTATTACAAGCAATCGATCGTGCATCTCTTGTTGCTCGTGGTGATCGTAATAATGTTGTACGTTTTGAGATTTTTGATAATCAATCTGTTGAAGTTTCTTCTAATTCACCAGAAATCGGTAAGGTTCAAGAAGAAATTCCTGTTGAGTCATTAGAAGGGGAGAACTTAAAAATTTCCTTCAGTGCGAAGTACATGATGGAAGCATTGAAAGCAATAGATGGTCAAGAAGTAGTCATTCAATTCACAGGAGCAATGAGACCGTTTATTTTGCGTTCTGTTCATGATGATGCAATTTTACAGTTAATTTTACCTGTACGAACTTATTAAAATTCAAACAGTTTTTGTTGGAGAGAATAAACTCCATAATTTCAAGCTCTAAATATTTTGAAAAACGTTCTGATAGTCGCTAGCTGCGGCTATCTTTTTTTACTTATGACGGAATTTTAGGTATGATAGAGAGATAGACAGTCTGTATTTGGAGGGGAACACAACTATGAAGGACATTAAAATTGATGTGGAATTTGTCACATTAGGGCAACTTTTAAAAATGACCGATGCTATAAGCTCTGGTGGCATGGCGAAGTGGTTTTTACATGAAAATGAGGTTTATGTAAATGGAGAAGTAGATGACCGCCGCGGTCGTAAATTACGTGATGGTGACATTGTAAATATTCCTGGATGTGGTCGATATCGTATCGTTGGCACAACTGGACAGTAGATTATGCAGATAGAGCAGTTAAAACTTACAAATTACCGTAATTATGATGACTTAGCATTAAACTTCTCTCCAAAAATTAATGTTTTCATTGGTGAAAATGCACAAGGGAAAACAAATGTTATGGAATCTATTTACGTATTGGCGATGGCTAAATCCCATCGAACGACGAACGATAAAGAATTAATACGTTGGGATTCAGACTATGGTAAAATAGAAGGGGCCGTTCAAAAAAGGCATGGTATTTTACCGATTGAGCTTACGATTACGAAAAAAGGCAAAAAAGGTAAGATAAATCATATAGAACAAAGCCGCCTCAGTCATTATATTGGCCAAATGAATGTCGTTATGTTTGCACCCGAAGATTTAAACGTCGTAAAGGGGAGTCCGCAATTACGACGACGTTTTATTGATATGGAGATTGGGCAAATTTCGCCTGTTTATTTGCATGATTTATTAACCTTTCAAAAAATTTTAAAGCAACGTAATCATTTTTTAAAAATGAATCAAGGTAAAAAAATGCCAGATGACGTGATGTACGAAGTTTATAATGAACAATATATTCACGCAGCTACCCAAATTATTCGAAAAAGATTTCAATTCATGGATTTATTGCAGGAGTGGGCAGAGCCAATTCACGCAGGTATTTCACAAGGTAAAGAAACGTTAGCTATTAAATACCGCACAGTAGCTGGTATTGAAAAAGAACATACTTCCAGTGAAATTGAAGGCTTTTTGCATAAAAAGCTAATAGAAGCTAAGGACCGTGAGTTTGATCGAGGTGTAACACTAGTTGGTCCACATCGAGATGATTTACAGTTTTTGGTAAATAACTATGATGTTCAGACATACGGTTCACAAGGACAGCAACGTACAACCGCTCTTTCATTAAAGCTTGCTGAAATCGAGTTAATTAAACAAGAAACAAATGAAACACCCATACTACTTTTAGATGATGTATTGTCGGAACTCGATGATTATCGTCAATCGCATTTATTAAACACCATTCAAGGTGAAGTTCAAACCTTTGTTACGACTACAAGTGTTGATGGAATTCATCATGAAACGATGGAGCATGCACAGCTGTTTCACGTGAAACAAGGAGCGATTGAAGAAAGTTAGCCCGGGGAGTTTTTTAGATTACAAAAGAATGGTAATAGTCAGCTCGGTTGACTGTTCATTCATTTACACACAATGATGTTATGAAGGAGTAGATGAAAGCCGTGGCTATAGAGAACGAAGGTTTACAAAATCAAGCTTATGAAGCCGATCAGATACAGGTATTAGAAGGATTAGAAGCTGTACGTAAAAGACCTGGGATGTATATTGGTTCAACAAGCTCTAAAGGGCTTCACCATTTAGTATGGGAAATTGTTGATAATAGTATTGATGAAGCACTGGCAGGATTTTGTACAGATATAAAAGTAACGATAGAACAAGACAATTGGATTCGTGTAGAGGACAATGGTCGTGGTATTCCGGTAAGTATTCAAGAGAAAATGGGTAAGCCTGCTGTTGAAGTTATTATGACAGTACTCCATGCCGGAGGTAAGTTCGGCGGTGGAGGATACAAAGTTTCAGGTGGTCTTCATGGTGTAGGGGCATCTGTTGTAAATGCTCTATCAATTGAGACGATCGTTCAAGTTCATCGTGAAGGTCATATTCATGAAATTAAATTTGAACGTGGAAGAACTGTTCAAGAGTTAATGATTATTGGTGATTCAGACCGTAACGGAACGACTACACGTTTTAAAGCAGATCCTGAAATATTTAAAGAAACGACTGTTTATGAATATGACATTTTAGCACATCGTATTCGTGAATTAGCTTATTTGAATCGTGGTATCAAGATTACAATTGCTGATGAACGTGAAGGTGAAGAACGTTCTACTACGTATCATTATGAAGGTGGTATTCGTTCTTATGTAGAGCATTTGAATCAATCTAAAGAGCCAATCCATGATCCGATAGATGTTCTTGGAGAAAAGGATGGTATTTCAGTTGAAATTGCTATGCAATATAACGCTGGATTCTCTTCTAATATTTTTTCATTTGCTAATAACATTAATACGTATGAAGGCGGTACACATGAGTCTGGTTTTAAAACGGCTCTAACACGTGTTATTAATGATTACGCACGAAAAAATGGACTTTTAAAAGAGTCAGATGCAAATCTTACTGGTGAAGATGTTCGAGAAGGGTTAACAGCTATTGTTTCGGTTAAGCATCCAGATCCACAATTTGAAGGACAAACAAAAACAAAGCTTGGTAACTCTGAAGTTAGCCAAATTACTAACTCCTTGTTCTCAGATGGTTTTGAACGATTTATGTTAGAAAATCCAACTGTCGCTCGTAAAGTTGTAGAAAAAGGTTTAATGGCTGCTCGTGCACGTGTCGCCGCTAAAAAAGCACGTGAATTTACACGTCGTAAAAATGCACTTGAAGTATCGAGTTTGCCAGGTAAATTAGCTGACTGTTCATCAACAAATCCATCTGAATGCGAAATTTATATCGTTGAGGGTGACTCTGCCGGAGGATCTGCGAAATCTGGACGTGACCGACACTTCCAAGCCATCTTACCGTTACGTGGTAAAATCCTTAACGTTGAAAAGGCGCGTTTAGATAAAATTTTATCGAATGCAGAAATTCGTGCAATGATTACAGCATTTGGCACAGGTATTGGTGAAGAGTTTACTTTAGAAAAGGCTCGTTATCATAAAATCGTTATTATGACAGATGCCGATGTTGATGGTGCGCACATCCGTACATTACTCTTAACATTCTTCTTCCGTTTCCTTCGACCTCTTATAGAGGCAGGTTATATTTATATTGCACAGCCACCTCTTTATCAAGTTAAGCAAGGTAAACATGTAGAGTATTGCTATGATGATATTACTCTTCAAGGAATTTTAGAACGGTTACCGAAAATGCCAAAACCAAATGTACAACGATACAAAGGTCTTGGAGAAATGAATGCAGAGCAGCTTTGGGATACTACAATGGATCCTGAGCACCGCACATTGTTACAAGTAGAATTAGATGATGCAATTAAAGCAAACCAAGCATTTGAACGTTTAATGGGCGATGAAGTTGAACCACGCCGTCAATTTATCGAAGAGAATGCGGTATACGCTAATTTAGATATTTAATTTTTCTTGAGAGGAGGTCTACACTTTGTCAGAACAAGAACGCTCCGGTGTTAAAGGAGTTAATATAACAAAAGAAATTGAAACATCCTTCCTCGATTATGCGATGAGTGTAATCGTTTCTCGTGCGTTACCAGACGTGAGAGATGGATTAAAGCCTGTACATCGCCGTATTTTATATGGCATGCAAGAGCTAGGGAATACAGCAGATAAAGCGTACAAAAAATCAGCACGTATTGTTGGGGACGTAATGGGTAAATACCACCCACATGGTGACTCATCTATTTATGATGCAATGGTACGTATGGCGCAAGATTTCAGCTATCGTTACATGCTAGTCGATGGTCATGGTAACTTTGGATCTGTCGATGGCGACGGAGCGGCAGCAATGCGTTATACAGAATCACGTATGTCTCGTATTGCAATGGAAATGCTTCGTGATATCAATAAAGACACAATTGACTATACGGATAACTATGATGGTTCAGAAAAAGAGCCTATTGTCCTTCCTAGTCGCTATCCAAACTTATTAGTAAATGGAGCGGCAGGAATTGCGGTTGGTATGGCGACAAATATTCCACCACATCAACTTGGGGAAACGATAGATGCAGTGATAGCACTTTCAGAAAATCCAGCTATCACAACAGAAGAATTGATGGAAATCATTCCAGGACCTGATTTCCCAACTGGCGGATTAATTTTAGGTCGTAGCGGTATTCGTCGTGCTTATGATACTGGTCGTGGCTCTATCATTATTCGCGCAAAGGTAGAGATTGAACAAAAATCAAATGGTAAAGAAACAATTCTTATTCATGAATTACCATACCAAGTGAATAAAGCTAAGCTTATTGAAAAAATAGCAGAGCTTGTACGCGATAAAAAAATTGACGGTATTACAAATCTACGTGATGAATCTGACCGACGTGGTATGCGAGTAGTCATTGAAATTCGTAAAGATGCAAATGCCAATGTAGTTTTAAATAATTTATATAAACAAACAGCCATGCAATCAAGCTTCGGTATTAATATGCTGTCATTAGTAAATGGTCAGCCTAAAGTAATGGGCTTAAAAGAAATGTTGTATCATTATTTAGAGCACCAAAAGGTTATTATTCGTCGTCGTACGGAATTTGACTTAAGGAAAGCAGAAGATCGAGCACATATTTTAGAGGGCTTACGTATTGCCCTTGATCATATCGATGAAATTATTGCTATTATTCGTGGTTCACGTAGTGGTGATGAAGCGAAACCTCAATTAATGGAGCGATTCAATTTATCTGAACGTCAAGCGCAAGCGATTTTAGATATGCGTTTAGTTCGTTTAAGTGGATTAGAGCGTGAAAAAATTGAAGCAGAATACCAAGAGCTTCAAATATTAATTGCTGAATTAAAAGCAATTTTAGCGGATGAGACTAAAATTGTTGATATTATTCGTACTGAAATATTAGAACTAAAAGAACGCTTTAATGATACACGCCGTACTGAAATTACATCTGGCGGTTTAGAAATGATTGAGGACGAGGATTTAATCCCAGTCGAAAATTCAGTTGTAACTTTAACGCACAATGGTTATATCAAACGTTTAGCTGCAAATACATATCGCAGTCAAAAACGTGGTGGTCGTGGTGTACAAGGGATGGGCACAAATGAAGATGATTTCGTAGAGCATCTTATGAATACATCTACACACGATACAATTTTATTCTTCACTTCAAAAGGGAAAGTATTTAGAGCAAAAGGTTATGAGATCCCGGAATTTGGTCGTACAGCGAAAGGATTACCGATTGTTAACTTACTCAATATTGAAAAAGGTGAAAAAGTAACAGCAATGATCCGTGTAGGTTCATTTGAAGAAGATGCATACTTTATCTTCACTACTAAAACAGGTATTACAAAGCGTACGCCAGTATCTCAATTTGCTAATATCCGAACAAACGGCTTAATAGCTATAAGTTTGCGAGAAGATGATGATCTCATTTCTGTTCGTTTAACAGATGGCGAGAAACAAGTGATTATCGGTACTCGTGATGGAATGCTTGTACGTTTCCAAGAGGATGATATTCGTTCAATGGGTCGTACTGCAGGTGGTGTACGAGGTATTAAGCTACGTGATGGTGACGAAGTAGTTGGTATGGAAATCGTTGAACCAGGACAGGAAATTTTAGTTGTTACAGCAAAAGGTTACGGTAAACGTACGTCTGAAGAGGAATATCGTTTACAGAGCCGTGGTGGTGTTGGATTAAAAACAATTCAAATCACTGATAAAAACGGTCCAATGGTAGCTGTAAAAACGGTTGATGGTTCAGAAGATTTAATGCTGATTACAATTAACGGCATGCTAATCCGTATGGATGTGAATGATATTTCATTAATTGGTCGTAGTACACAGGGAGTTCGTTTAATTCGTTTAGGCGATGAAGAACTTGTTGCAACTGTAGCGAAGGTTGAAAAAGAAGAAGAATCGATCGAAGAAGAGTCGATCGAAGAAAATGACCAAGTAGAGGAATAATAAAAAGACCGATGACGACAGCTAATGTTTGCCGTTCATCGGTTTTTTTATCATAGAATATGAAAAATAAGTAATTATTTTGAATTCCATGATAAAATAAGTTTAACTTATTTCAGCAGGTGTCCAAACACCAGTTGAGATAGAGGAGCTTAGTCTAAGCCCTGTGGCATTTTATGCCGAGGCATAATTGATCCTTATATTTATGCAAGTGAAATAGTGAAGAGGAGTTAATTACGTGGAAACTATACATATCCCAATTTCAGAGTTACGCGTTGGTAAAGTAATTTCTGAAGATATTTTTGCTAATACACAGTATCCAATAATTTTTAAAAACACAATGATTTCCTATGAGCATCTACAAGTTTTTTTGGCTTTTAATATTTCTAGGGTTCCTGTTTATAAAGAAGGTGTAGAGGCTCAATCAGAAGTAAAAGAAACAGATTTAGTTGTTCCAACAGAACCTATACCGACTTTTAGAAAGATTTATGACAATTCAGTTGAACAATTTAAAAAGGAATTTAAAAATTGGGAAGCTGGTGCAAAGGTAGATATTGCGAAAGCACGTAAAATTATTTTGCCATTATTAGAAATGGTTTTAGAAGATCGTACAATAATTTTGGATTTAAATGAGTATTCAAATCCAAAAGACTATTTGTACCATCATTGTGTAGCAACAGCATTGATTTCTTCGGTGATTGCACAAAAATTAGGCTATGACAAAGGAATTACGATTCAAGTTGCAATTGGAGGGTTATTAGCTGATTGTGGAATGGCAAAAATTCATCCGCGTATCCGCGATAAAAAAACAACCTTAACAGAGCAGGAGTTTAATGAAATTTATAAGCATCCGATTTATAGCTATAGTATGGTCAAAGATGTAACAATCTTAAAAGATACAATAAAAGAGGCTATTTTCCAGCACCATGAGCGTTTAAACGGTAGTGGCTATCCGAAAGGAGAAAAAATTGCTAATATTTCTACTTTCGCTCAAATTATTGCTGTTGCAGATGTATTCCATGCAATGACATGTGAGCGAGTATATAGAACAAAGCAATCTTCCTTTAAAGTTATAGAGATGATTCATGAATCTGAATTTGGGAAGTTCGATATAAAAGTAGTTCGTGCACTGATAGATATTGTTGCTGACCTTCCTATAGGGACAATCGTTGAACTATCTAATCTGGAACAAGGCGAAGTGATGTTTGTAAATAAATTTGCACCATCTCGACCACTTATTAAATTAAGCCAATCAGGGGAGATATTTGATTTAGAAAAAAATCGTACCTTCTATATTTCACGTATAATAACAAATTTATAATAGTTGAAAGGCAACCCATTAACATTGGCGTTCGCCTTTTTTATTTTAATTCGATTGATAAATTATTTAGGAGATAAAACCAACGTATCAACAAAGACTTCATCGTCTAAATGTAAAAAGTTAAGTACGAGAAAATGAATCTCTTAAAAACCAAGCCAAATAGTGAAAATGATCTCTTTAAAAATATTTAACTTCTTTCAGCAAGTGTTTTATGTAACGTAAGTGAAACGGCAGTTACAAATGTTTTCGTAGCGAAAGCAAAGAGACAGGTTATAGAAGTCCGCCTCTATAGATAGTGAGATGAATGCGAATTTAAGGCTAACTAATCCTTTGAACATAGTAATGTAGAAGAAAAATAATAGATTTTAAAAAACTATTTATTTTTTTTTGAGAAAGTGTTGACATAGTTTTAGATTCTTGATATTATTAGTGAGTCGCCAAGAGGTGACACTTTAAAAAAGATTAATGAACCTTGAAAACTGAACAAGCAAAACGTAATCAATAAAGTTTTTAGTAGCTAACCTTGAGTTGGTGAACGAAACAAAATTTTGGACATCAAACATGATGCCAGCAAAACAATTTGAGCTAATCAAATTTCTTTTTATGGAGAGTTTGATCCTGGCTCAGGACGAACGCTGGCGGCGTGCCTAATACATGCAAGTCGAGCGAACAGAGAAGGAGCTTGCTCCTTTGA
>NZ_JBNNSS010000007.1:45990-227432 GCF_050277945.1 Lysinibacillus sp. NPDC097214 | reverse complement strand
TGGCAAAGAGGTCACACCCGTTCCCATACCGAACACGGAAGTTAAGCTCTTTAGCGCCGATGGTAGTTGGGGGCTTCCCCCTGTGAGAGTAGGACGTCGCTAGGCGCAAAAAGTCGCTGCTGATAAACTCAGTAGTGGCTTTTTTTAATATCCAAAAGAATAATCAATTATGCCGAGGCATAATTCCGTAACAAAGGAGACATTTCACCAATCACTTGGTGGAAATGTCTCCTTTCTATATTTTATACAGTTGCTGCTCGTAGCTCTATACGACGAATCTTACCAGAAGTTGTTTTTGGTAGTTCATCAATAAAGACAATACTACGAGGATATTTATAAGGCGCTGTTAATGTTTTAACGTGCTCCTGTAGCTCTTTTGTTAACTCAGCCTCATCACGATCTCGGAAACCTTCTCGTAAGATGACAAAGGCTTTAACAATATGTCCTCTAATTTCGTCTGGTGCTGCAACTACAGCACATTCTTGTACAGCTTCATGTTTATTTAAAGCATCCTCTACCTCAAATGGTCCAATTGTATAGCCTGATGAAATAATGATGTCATCTCCTCGACCTTCAAACCAGAAGTAGCCGTCTTCATCGCATTTTGCTTGGTCACCAGTAATATACCAATCTCCGCGGAAGGCAGCTTGTGTACGTTCAGGTTCACGATAGTACTCTTTAAATAGAGCAGGAGATGATTTATGTACTGCAATATCTCCAACTTCTCCAATTGGTGCCTCGTTACCCTCATGATCAATAATACGGACAATATTGCCTGGGGTAGGAATACCCATTGAACCAGGACGTAACTCAGAATTTTCAAGTGTGCCGATTAATAAAGTATTTTCCGTTTGGCCATAGCCATCGCGCACTTTAAGACCAAAGTTGTTCATAAATGTTTCGATGACTGGTCGATTTAATGGTTCACCAGCAGAAACAGCGCTACGTAGTGAAGATAGATTATAGTCTTTTAAATTATCAAGCTTCGCCATTATGCGATATTCCGTTGGCGTACAGCATAATACATTGACTTTCTCATCCTGAAGCAGTTGAAGATATGTTTTTACATCAAATCCTCCATGGTATACAAATGCAGTTGCACCTAGCATAATAGTCGATAAAAACGGACTCCAAATCCATTTTTGCCACCCTGGAGCTGCTGTAGCCCAAACTAGATCACCTTCACGTACACCAAGCCACCCCGAAGCGGCTGTTCTAATATGTGCATATCCCCAACCATGCGAATGAACAGCTCCTTTTGGTTTACCAGTCGTGCCTGATGTATAAGAAAGAAATGCCATATCATCTCTTTTCGTCGCCGCTGCTTTAAATGTATCTGGCTGTGTACTAGCTAATTCATTTAAAGAAGTCCAATCACCTGTAGCAGAACCTATAACTAGTTTATTATTTAAAGCCTCTACTGAAGAAGTAATACAATCTACTTCACTAGTGAACATTTCATAGGCAATTACTGCCTTTGCAGAAGAGTGCTCCATACGATATTCTAAATCACTTGCACGTAACATTTCTGAGCATGAAATAGGAACAATTCCAGCCTTTAGACAGCCAAGAAAGACAAAATAAGCCTCAGGCAGACGTGGAATAATAACTAATACGCGATCTCCTTTTTGAAGCCCCTTCTTCGTAAGGACATTCGCATATTGATTCATTTTTTGAACAAGTTCAACATAGGAAATTGTTCGGCGCTCCTGTTGAGTATTTAGCCATCGTATTGCTTGACGATCACTATCCTGGGAAAATTTCTCTAATTCCTCTGTAATATTATAGAATTCTGGTGCAATTAAATCGTTTGTTACCATGTGAACATTCCTCCCCCAAACAAATTTAATAGAAAATTCATAAAACTATCTCCATTTTATCAATTACAATAATATACAGCAAGAATATTCTGTACATAAAATAGAAATATTAGATTTAATAGAGAACTATTAGGGTTTAGGTTAATATACAGGAATACTTCGACAAAAAATATAAAAATTTTCACAAAAGTATTGCATAATTTATAATGCTTGCTATAATAATAAATGTACTTAAGAGGTTTTTAAAAACCGAATTGAATAGTATTGTTCCGAAGTAGCTCAGTTGGTAGTAGCACCTGACTGTTAATCAGGTTGTCGCAGGTTCGAGTCCTGCCTTCGGAGCCATTTTTTTGCCCATTTATAATGATGATGTTATACATATGAAAAAAAGTATAAAAAAGTATTGCATCGAACAGTAAATAATGTTATTATAATTATTGTCTTGTTCAAGACATTTGAAAAATGGCCCCTTGGTCAAGTGGTTAAGACACCGCCCTTTCACGGCGGTAACACGGGTTCGAATCCCGTAGGGGTCACCATTTTAACTTTGTAGTAATGCAAAGGCTTAAAAAGAAAATAAACTGTGAAGAAATACACACCTGTTTCTATGGAGGATTAGCTCAGCTGGGAGAGCATCTGCCTTACAAGCAGAGGGTCGGCGGTTCGAGCCCGTCATCCTCCACCATAATGTGTTATTTCGGAGGGGTAGCGAAGTGGCTAAACGCGGCGGACTGTAAATCCGCTCCTTAGGGTTCGGCGGTTCGAATCCGTCCCCCTCCACCAGTTTTTTTATATATGATTGGGGTATAGCCAAGCGGTAAGGCAACGGATTTTGATTCCGTCATGCCCTGGTTCGAATCCAGGTACCCCAGCCATTTTTATTTTTGAGCCATTAGCTCAGTTGGTAGAGCATCTGACTTTTAATCAGAGGGTCGAAGGTTCGAGTCCTTCATGGCTCACTTTTATAGAATAAATCATATTCAAAAGTGTAACATTAACTACAGATACTAATCTCTTGCTGAAAACAGCAGGAGATTTTTTTATGCTCTCTTTAATTGTATAAATATTCATATAATTGTTAGGTTGAGCCAGATAGGATACAGGCTTTACAATAGACTTACAAGTAAAAGGGGGTATGAAAAAATGAATAAACTAAATATTTCTATTATTGGGGTACCAACAGATTATGGGCAAACTCGTAGAGGGGTAGATATGGGTCCGAGTGCCATCCGTTACGCAGGTGTTGTAGAACGCTTAGAGGCAGTTGGGCATGTAGTACATGATCAAGGGGATATACGTGTTAGTCAAAAACTGGAAGGTGCTATTGTTGATAAACAGCTACTAAATTTAGAGGAAGTTATCGATGTAAGTACATCTTTAGCAAATAGTGTGAATAAGGCGGTGGAACAAAAGGCGTTTCCACTTGTACTCGGTGGTGACCATAGTATTGCTATTGGTACACTTGCAGGGCTGGGTGAGCATTATAAAAATTTAGGTGTTATTTGGTTTGATGCGCATGCTGACCTTAACACACCTGAAACAACACCTTCTGGTAATATACATGGGATGCCGTTAGCAGTTAGCATTGGCCTTGGTCATGAACGCTTAGTGAAAATTCGTAATAATGTACCGAAAATTAAACCCGAAAACGTCATTATTATTGGAGCGCGTTCTGTAGATCCAGGTGAACGTGAATTAATTAGTCAGCAAGGAATCAAGGTGTATACAATGCACGAGGTAGATCGTCTTGGAATGACGCGTGTAATGGAAGATGCACTTGCCTATTTAAGAGCGCGTGATATAGATGGTTTGCACTTATCACTTGATTTAGATGGGTTAGATCCACTTTATACTCCAGGGGTTGGGACACCTGTACCTGGTGGGATTACGTATCGAGAAAGCCATTTGGCGATGGAGATGCTTCAGGAATCAGGTATGCTAACATCTGCTGAATTTGTTGAGGTTAACCCGATTTTAGATGAAAAGAATAGAACAGCTGATGTTGCTGTAGCATTGATGGGTTCCTTATTTGGTGAAACCTTAGTTTAATGCTCATCACTAAAAGTTGCGGATGACATTTGTCGAGAAATATGCCATTATCTTCATTCGATTTAAAAACGCCACGTCCTGTGGCCAGGAAAGCGCTTAGTCGGAATGGAAGTCAACCACACGTTAGGCGATCACCGTAGTTTAAAGATATTTGACAAAAAATTGCCTATTGCCACAATGTATAAAAATCTTTTGCTATAATTAATAACAAAATGAAACTTTTCTTATCGATGGGTCGTATAGTATAAGACAGTTGTAAAGGTGGAGAAATCAACACAATGGATGCGTTAGTAAACAAGAGAATAAAACAAGTGCTTAAAGGTGATCAAAACGCATTTGCAGATATTGTGAGTCTCTATCAGCACAAACTGTACCAAGTATGCTATAGGATGTTAGGGAACAAGCAAGAATCTGAGGATATTACACAAGAAGCGTTTGTTCGTGCTTATATGAACTTGCATACTTTTGATCAGAAAAGAAAATTTTCGACGTGGCTTTATCGCATAGCGACAAACCTTTGTATAGACCGAATCCGGAAGAAAAAGCCTGATTACTATTTAGATGCGGAAGTATCTGGTACAGAAGGGCTTGATATGTATTCGCAGATCGCAGCAGATGACCAGCTACCAGAGGAACAGATAGAGCAAATGGAACTGCAAGATCGCATTCAATATGAGATTGGACGTTTACCGGATAAATACCGTTCAGTTATAGTATTGAAATATATTGAAGAATTATCATTACAAGAAATTAGCGAGATTTTAGATATGCCTCTTGGAACGGTGAAAACGAGGATTCACCGCGGACGTGAAGCATTACGTAAGCAATTAAACAATCTGTAGGAGGGGGAGCGTCATGAATACTTGTCCAGAGCATATTATAGACTATATCCATGATTATTTAGATGGTGACATTGGTCGTGAGCATGAGCAAGAGTTAAAACGCCATTTGCATACATGCAGTGATTGTAAACAATTGATGCAGGAATTAAGTGAAACAATCGCCTTTGTGAAGAGTGCTTCCCACATTACAGCACCTCCGCATTTTGAAGAAGCCATCATGGCTCGTTTACCGAAACCCAAAAGTCGTGTAGGTATGCAAAAATGGATTCGCCGGCATCCATTCTTTGTGGCAGCAGCAGTTTTCTGTTTATTCATGAGTGCAACTTTGCTAGGTAGTTTCATGGATGACCAACAATTCTCCGTGACTAAACAGCCAAACCTTGTTGTTGAAGGTCAAACGGTTATTGTACCGAAGGGAGAAGTTGTCAAAGGCGACATTGTTGTTAAAAATGGTGATTTAATTGTTGAGGGTGAAGTGGATGGCAATGTTACCGTTATTAACGGACAATATATGGCGTCTTCGGCAGTTGTTTCAGGAAAAATAGAAGAAATTGACGAAGTATTTGAATGGCTTTGGTATACGATTAAAAATTCAGTAAAGTCTGCTGTAACATTCGAGGAGAACCAAGCAACTAAATAACACTCTATACGTCCTAATAGTTAGTGCACGTGAGAGGCTGAAAGGTCTACTCTTTTGAGTAGACTTTTTATTTGAAAAAAGTTACATTTGTTAAGAATGTGCTATACTTAAGTGTGTATTGGATTCGCAATGAAAAGTGGGGGATGCCACGTGCAAATTATCGAACATTTCGCTAATTTAACACCTGTGAATATTGTTATTAACTTATTAGATGTACTGCTTGTATGGTACGTTATTTATAAAATTTTAACCCTCATTAAAGGTACGAAGGCTGTCCAATTATTAAAAGGGATTTTCGTAATTATTATTGCGCGCCTTGCTACAGACTTTTTTGGGTTAGAAACGTTAGGGTGGATGTTACAACAAGTTATCGAGTTCGGTTTCTTGGCGATTATTATCATTTTCCAACCTGAAATAAGACGTGGCCTTGAACAAATTGGTAGAGGAAAGCTCTTCCAACGTTCCATTAGTCAAGTTGAAGAAGAACAAACTAGGCTTATTGAGGCGATGAAGAAATCTGTTAGTTATATGGCCAAACGTCGTATAGGGGCGTTAATTTCTATTGAAAAAGAAACTGGTCTAAATGAATATATTGAAACGGGCATAGGACTAAATGCTGAGATTTCATCAGAGTTACTTATCAATATTTTTATACCTAATACACCGCTTCATGATGGAGCAGTGATTATGCAGAAAGATAAAATATCTGCAGCAGCTTGTTATTTACCGCTTTCTGAGAGTCCGTTTATCTCTAAAGAGCTTGGGACACGCCACCGTGCTGCACTTGGCTTAAGTGAAGTGACAGATGCCATTACTATTGTCGTATCAGAAGAAACTGGTGCCATTAGTCTTACGATGAATGGTAATCTACATCGAAATCTTTCTCTAGAGGAATTCGAAGGACTTTTGCGTAAAATGTGGTTCGGATTAGCACAGGAGTCAAATGCAGCCTCTAAGTTAACTTGGAGGGGGAAAAAGAATGGATAAAATGATGGATAGCCCTTGGGTGTTACGAATCGTCGCACTATTTCTAGCCTTTTTGTTATTTTTCTCCGTCCGTACCGAATTATCTCCTAAAAATAAAACAATAACGAGTGAACAAACAGAGGTAATTCGAGATGTACCAGTAGATGTTTTTTATGATGATAAGAACCTCATTGTAACGGGTATACCTAAGACGGTGGATGTTACGATAAAAGGTCCAATGCCACTAGTTATAAAAGCAAAGACAACAAAGGATTTTTCTGTATTTGTGGATTTGAGTAAGTTACTTATAGGTGAACATAATGTTAAGCTACAATATGAAAATATTTCTGATAAGTTGCAAGTTACATTTGACCCTGAGTCGGTTAAGGTAAACATTGAGGAAAAAGTCACGCAGGAGTTTCGTGTTGACCCTGAGATGAGTAATCGTTTAATTGAAGAAGGATATATTTTAAATGGCATGACTTCTAATCCAGCTACGGTGTATGTTACAGGTGCCAAAAGTGCAATTGAAAGCATTAGCTATGTAAAAGCTACTGTAACGGGTGAACAAGGCTTGAAAGAATCGTTCTCACAAGTAGCGGCAGTTAAAGTGCTAGATCGTGATTTAAATAAGTTAGATGTTACGATTGAACCGCAATCTGTGAAGGTACAAGTAGATATTGGCGCATACAGCAGAGAGTTGCCTGTCGTGCTTAAGGAAGTAGGAAAAGTGGCAGATGGTGTGACCGTTAACCAATTAACATTTAGCCCGACAACGGTGAGGGTATACGGTAGGAAATCTATCCTAGATGGTCTAACTGCAATACCAATAGAGGTGGACTTATCAAAAATTACAGAATCAAAAACTTATGAATTTGATGTAAAATTACCAGAAGGTGTGACAAAAATATCTGAATCAAGGATTAAAGTGAAAGCAGACATTGCGAAGGTAGAGCAGGAGAAAAAACCAACAACGACAACAACGACAACAACTACCACTCCTGCTGCTCCACCTCCACCTACACCTGCTCCTCCGCCTACTAAGGAGGAACCGGACACTCCTTCTGAGGACAACACACCACCAACAGAAAAAACAGAAGATGTTGATTCTTAAACAATAACTGACTATAATTTTATTTTGATTCAGTAGAGATTTCGTTCTCTATCGGTAGGGTGTCATTTTCGATTTTGAAACATTAACGAAAAAAGTTGCTCAGGCTAAAATCAAAATACCTTATGCTCAATTTATCTTCGCTGATTTACAAATCCGAATAAATGGGCGTAGGGGTAAAATGAATAGTTACCAGAAAATGAACGAAAATAGACTTTTCCAAAAGTAAGCAGACGAGTGGTCTAGTTGTCAGTGTAGACAAGCGTGACCACCGTCTTGCATTGAAGGAGAGAATAATCAAAATGGGTAAATATTTTGGAACAGATGGCGTCCGTGGCGTCGCGAATAGTGAATTAACACCGGAGTTTGCATTTAAGCTTGGCCGCGTAGGTGGCTATGTTTTAACTAAGGATGCAACGGACCGTCCAAAGGTTTTAATCGGTCGTGACACACGTATTTCAGGTGAAATGCTTGAAGGTGCACTTGTAGCTGGTCTTTTATCAATCGGCGTAGAGGTAATGCGTCTTGGTGTTATTTCAACGCCAGGTGTGGCTTACCTTACTCGAATTATGAGCGCAAATGCAGGCGTTATGATTTCAGCTTCACATAACCCAGTTGCTGACAATGGTATTAAATTTTTCGGTCCTGATGGCTTTAAGCTAACAGATGCGCAAGAGGCCGAAATCGAAGCAATATTAGATGCACAAGAAGATACATTGCCACGTCCAATCGGGGCAGATTTAGGTTCAGTAAGTGACTACTTCGAGGGTGGACAAAAATATATTCAATATTTAAAGCAAACAGTGGCTGAAGAATTTGAGGGCATCCATGTAGCATTAGATTGTGCACATGGCGCTACGTCTTCACTAGCTACACACCTATTTGCAGATTTAGAAGCGGATATCTCAACGATGGGTGCCTCACCAACAGGCTTAAATATTAATGACGGTGTCGGTTCAACACATCCTGAAGGGTTAGCTAAATTTGTCGAAGAAAAGGGTGCTGACGTTGGTTTAGCATTCGATGGCGATGGTGACCGTTTAATCGCAGTAGATGAAAACGGTAAAATTGTTGATGGTGATCAAATTATGTTCATCATTGGGAAACATTTAAATACAGTTGGTCGCTTGAAAAAGCAAACAATCGTGTCAACGGTTATGAGTAACATGGGCTTCTACAAAGCTGTTGAAGATAACGAAATGCACAGTGTACAAACAGCTGTAGGTGATCGTTATGTCGTAGAAGAAATGCGTGCTAATGATTATAATCTAGGTGGCGAGCAATCTGGCCATATTGTTTTCCTAGACTTTAATACAACTGGTGATGGCTTATTAACAGGTATTCAGCTTGTTAACATTATGAAATCTACAGGTAAAAAACTGTCAGAGCTTGCTGCTGAAATGAAAATTTTCCCACAGCGTTTAGTTAACGTACGTGTAACAGACAAGCATGCTGTGACGGAAAATACAAAAGTTGCTGCAGTGATCGCTGAAGTAGAAGCAGATATGGCTGGTAACGGTCGCGTGTTAGTGCGTCCTTCTGGTACTGAGCCACTTGTACGAGTAATGGTGGAAGCTGCGACGGAAGAAGACTGCGAGCGTTATGTAGGGCGTATAGCAGATGTTGTCCGTACTGAAATGGGCTTAACTGAATAAATAGTTTATCTTCATTCAGTAGGTGATAAACACCCACTGAATGAAGATAAAGCCTCTGGCAGATGTCACGGATTTTGAAAGGAATGAATATAAGGATGTTAGCCTAAAACCTTCGCATCCTGCGAAAATGGCTAACTGACCTGCATCGGTAAAAACGCCACGTCCTGTGGCATTACCGAAATGACCGACATCGTGTCGGCCCTCGTGCAGGCCTAGGCACAATTCAAAATCCAGACGAAATTACGCCAAGGCGAAATTTATCAACAACTCGATCTCCTTTCAAAGGAGGTCGGGTTTTTTTATTAGGCAGAAAAAAGAGACGGATAGAAAAGCAAGAGTTGTGGATAGAATTATCGAAGTGACGGATAGTATTGAAAGCTCGCCGATGAAATGAATGTTTTCAAAGAGAATGGGAACAGTAGTACAGAGTCACAATGACAAGGAGTGTTGTATTGCAATGGCTAAAATTGCTACGGTGATTACTGATATGTTCGAGGACGCCGAATTTACGAGTCCTAAAGGAGCATTAGAAGCGGCAGGTCATGAACTAATAACGATTGATACGACAGCGGGCATTGAGGTAGAAGGTAAGCACGGAGAGAAAGTAAAAATTGATAAAGGCATCGATGAGGTAACGGCTTCTGAATTTGATGCATTGTTCATCCCAGGTGGGTTTTCTCCTGATATATTACGTGTAGATGATCGTGTTGTGGCATTTGTAAAGGAGTTTATGGACGATATGAAGCCAACCTTTGCTATTTGTCATGGGCCTCAATTACTCATTACAGCAAAAACATTAAATGGTCGTGACTCAACTGGCTACAAATCAATTCGAGTAGACTTAGAAAATGCAGGTGCGATATTCCATGATGAGGAAGTGTTTGTTTGCCAAAAACAATTAGTAACAAGTCGCACACCGGAGGATCTACCAGCATTTAATCGAGAAATTGTGAAATTATTAGAGAGTGAAGAAGGCTAAGTTTAAAAGGCACAAGCGATTCTGCTTGTGCCTTTTATGTTTTAACTTCTTTCGGTAAATGTCTTTTGTACCGAAAGCGTAGCGACAGGTACAGAATTCTCCCACCTCTATAGTGGTGGGATTAATGCAAATTAAAGTTACTTTTCAGCAGGTGTCCAAACACCTGCTAAAATATAGGAACTCAGTCTAAGAACGCCACGTCCTGTGGCAACGACTGAGTGACCAACATCGTGTTGGCCTAAAGCCTCCGGACGCAATTATGCCGAGGCATAATTGATTCTAATTAGGACAGTCCTACTTCTTTTTCAACGCGATAATAGCATTGGTAATTTGCCCAAGTCCGATACCGATGATAATGCCAACACCAGCGCCGATTGCAGTATTAATCCAGCCTCTGTCCAAAAAAGCTTCATATCCACCGCCAGTTAGAAAACCGATTAAACCGCCGATACCCAATCCTAAAAATAGAAAACCACCATAAAACAACCCGATCGCCTCATAATCTGCAGGGTCACGATCTTCGTAATACTGTTGGAAGCGTTCATTTAAATCCTCAGATTGCTCAGAGTTACTAGCAAATTTCAATTCCTCGCTGGCCTTATTAAAAGCATCCTGCTCCGTTAAACCTTGTGACATTAAATCATTCATATAATCGCTCATATATAGTGTCATGTCGTCTTGTGCTTCTCGACCCTGATCGGAACGCCCTTTAAACTTGGCCAGTTGCTTGTCTAGTTTACGTTTAGTTTGCCCGCTTTTTTTGCGCAGCTTTTCCATATAGGTCATTTCTGCGTCTTGCAAATAATTCTGAGATTGTTCTTTTGCAAAACGATTAATTCTCTCCTGAATTTCACGACTAAAGCTCATGTTCGTTCCCTCCATTATTTCTTAAAATTTCAATGCGACTACTTAAAAAATCCCATTTAGCCCAGAAGGACATCAATCTTTCTTGTCCTTGTTCATTAAGCGTATAAAATTTCCTTGGTGGACCCATTTCAGATGGCTTTTTGACAATATTAACAAGACGGTTTCTTTCTAACCGCATAAGTAACGAATAAACAGTTCCTTCAGCTATGCCCTCAAACCCCATTTGCGTGAGATGTTTGACAATCTCATAACCATAGATTTCACCACGGCTGATGATTTCTAATACAATACCTTCTAAAACTCCTTTGAGCATTTCACTCAGATTATCCACGATCTCACCCCTAGACTAAGCTTTACCTGTACTAAGTGTTGCTAAGTACTGTATATAGTATTGCTAAGTAGTGGGTTTTGTCAAGCGCAATCAATTATGCCTCGGCATAATTGCGTCCGGAATCGGCTTTGTGCTTAGGCCTGCAGATGTTTTTTGTGCGAAAGCGAAGCGTCAGCAACAGATGTTTTTTGTGCGAAAGCGCAGTGCTAACGCAGCTTCTATAGCAGAGAATAGTTGTTGCTGACCTATGAAAAATACATCATATATTTAATAGGAATTTCAAAATAATGCTTTATAGCAGATTGTTTGTCTACATGTTGTCACTAAAAAGTAGGGGAAATAGGTGTTTTTTATAACGAAAATTTGACGTACAGCATATGATTGAGTATTATGGAGAAGTTGAATATGAGGTCCGACCTTATCATTTAACGAGAGCGCATAAGGAGGGAAGAAAGCGCAAAATCGGAAAAACAATTATAGCGCCTGAGCTGAAGAAATTGGACGAAACTATCTTCAGCAGACGAGGTGGAGGTTTATCGAAAATTCGGCGGATACCTCCCGATCGACATACCCGATTGTCACTTTTCATTTTGAAAGCATTTGAGTGATTGAATGTACAGAAAATGGAGAAGGTATAGTTAAAGCAATAGATAAATAGAGAAACCTCACGTATCGAATGGTTACTGTTCAGATGGCTGAATGAGTGTTAAAAATGTGTATGTATTAGTTACGCTTATTTTATTTAAAAATAAGTATAGCTTTTACATTCATAAAAAATTCGATAAGTTAAGGTCTAATTTGTCATTGCGTCAAATTGACGATATCGGAGGACAAGAAATTATGTGTGGAATTGTAGGATATATTGGTGAATCAGATGCAAAGGAAATCTTATTAAAAGGTTTAGAGAAACTAGAGTACCGTGGCTATGACTCAGCAGGTATTGCAGTACGTAATGAAGAAGGTGTAACAGTCTTCAAAGAAAAGGGCCGTATTGCTGATTTACGTGACGCAGTAGACGAGGACGTTGCTGCAAAAGTAGGTATTGGTCATACACGTTGGGCAACTCACGGTGTGCCAAACCGTCTGAATGCACATCCTCATCAAAGTACATCAGGACGTTTTACGTTAGTACACAACGGAGTTATTGAAAACTATCATTTATTACAAAAAACTTATTTAAAAGGTATCCCGATGAAATCTGATACAGACACAGAAGTCATCGTGCAATTAGTAGAGTTATTTGTGAAAGAAGGTTTAAGCACAACTGAGGCGTTCCGTAAAACTTTATCTTTATTACACGGCTCTTATGCTTTAGCTCTTCTAGATGCAGAAGCGGCTGATACAATTTTCGTTGCGAAAAACAAATCGCCACTTTTAGTAGGTGTTGGTGAAGGCTTCAATGTAGTAGCTTCAGATGCGATGGCTATGCTACAGGTAACTGATCAATATGTGGAGCTACACGATAAAGAGGTCGTAATCGTACACAAAGCTAGCGTTGAAATTTCAAAATTAGACGGTTCAATAGTAGAGCGTGCACCATACACAGCAGAGCTTGATATGAGCGATATTGAAAAAGGTACTTACCCTCACTATATGTTGAAAGAAATGGATGAGCAGCCAACAGTTATTCGTAAAATCATTCAAGCATACGAAGGCGAGAATGGCGAATTAACAATTGACGCAAATATTTTAGAAGCATTACGAGCAGCAGACCGTCTATATATTATTGCTGCCGGCACAAGCTATCATGCAGGTCTAATTGGTAAGCAATATTTCGAAAAAATGGCTGGTATTCCAGTAGAAGTTCATATTTCAAGTGAATTCGGCTACAATATGCCATTACTTTCAGAAAAACCATTGTTTATCTTTATTACACAATCAGGTGAAACAGCAGATAGCCGTCAAGTACTTGTGAAAATTAAAGAGCTTGGTTATCCAACATTAACAATTACAAACGTACCTGGCTCTACACTATCACGTGAAGCCGATCATACGCTGTTATTACATGCAGGCCCTGAAATTGCAGTAGCTTCTACAAAAGCATATGTAGCGCAAGTAGCTGTACTTGCTGTAACAGCCTATGTAACGGCGAAAGCTAATGGCAAAGGCTTAGAATTCGATTTGAAACAAGAACTTGCGATTGCAGCAAATGGTATCCAAACAATTATCGATTCAAAAGATGTATTAGAGGATATCGCAGAGGACTATTTAAAAATCGCACGCAACGCATTCTTCATCGGTCGTAACATCGACTTTTATGTAAGCCTTGAGGGTGCCTTGAAGCTAAAAGAAATCTCTTACATTCAAGCAGAAGGCTTCGCAGGTGGCGAGCTAAAACACGGAACAATTGCCTTGATCGAAGAAGGTACACCAGTGTTTGCCCTTGTTACACAAGAAGCGGTATCATTAAACATCCGTGGTAATGTTAAAGAGGTAGCTGCACGTGGAGCATACCCATGCATTATTGCCATGGCTGGCGTAGATGAAGACGGTGACCGTTTAGTAATCCCTCAAGTTCATGAATACCTAACACCACTTGTATCTGTAGTGCCATTACAATTAATTAGCTATTACGCAGCACTACACCGCCGCTGTGATGTGGATAAACCACGTAACTTGGCTAAATCAGTGACGGTTGAGTAATTTTATGTAAGCTACAGGTTTCTTCTTGTTAGCATATAAATAAAGTCGTTAAAAATAATTATTTAAATATCGTGCAATTTGCATCCGTTCGCTTGTAATAAAAGAAGCGAGCGGATGTTTTTTGTTTTGGATGTTTCATGGTAATAAAGATATTTGAAAAATAATAGAGTTGTTAAGGCTATACCCTTACTGCGAAATAGTGATTGTCCTAAGTTAATCCAGATTCTATAATAGTGAATATAGAATCGTTAAATAACAATGAATGAGGTGACTTATGAAAAAGCAATGGAACTTAATATTAGCAATAATTGTGGTCTTAATTATCGCGGTATTTTCAGTTATAAATGTTGACAAGGTAACGGTTAATTATTTATTTGGAAAAGCAGAGTGGCCATTGATCCTCGTTATTATTGGGTCAGTCCTATTGGGAGCCCTATTAGTTGGATTAATTAGTATGATGAAAATTTATCAACTTCAAAGAGCTTTGAAAAAAGCAGGAGGAGAAATAGATCAACATTCTTAAATGTTGATCTATTTCTCTAAGAGCCCTATTGTAAAACAACCCAGCTGTTGTTATATAAACATCACTAAAATAAGATATCAATATTTTTTTTCATTCAATAATTTGAATATCGTTTTTCAGTACTCTTGCAAATCAATATTAATATTAAAGGGATCTCATTGAAGTATTAACTGAATTACTCACGCTAATACTTAGCTCAGCCTGTTTCCCACTCACAACTCCAATGGTAATGCATAGCTCAAACTAATACATTCAAATTTTAAATTAGGTACTAGCTATTTACCTATTTATTTTACATTAACATCAATATTGGTTCATCGACTGAAGGGTGGCCAATACGGTGATGTTTGCTTCCTTAAAAAAGCAGTGCCCAGAAAAAATGGGGCACTGCTTTTTTAATTATCAATAATTATTTATGGTAGTTTCTGTATGATATCAGAATAAACATTTATCTTGGTTGCAATATCAGCTTGTTTTCCATTAATGTCGTAATCCGCCCTAATCTCACCATAAATATTCTCAATAATGATAACGTTACTGTGGAAATAAGGCTTCATAATCAGTTCAATTGCATTTGCCTTACGATCTTTGATTTGCATGGATGTATAAATACCGTTATTCAGATAGTATGTATTTTATTTACCAATTATAGAGGTATAAATTACCTGTTAGACCAATTTAGTAGTAAAATTACCTTATTTTTAGTATTTATTTTTTGGAATGGAAGTAATATTATTGTCTAGTAAGGCAAATTATGATTGGTATATTTAATCATTATAAATTTAGAAGATGCTTTACATATAATTTTTTGTAATAAATATATTATTTTCGAAAACTTATTATACATATTTTAAAAATTAATAGAGCGATAATATTGTTTTCGCAGAATAATCAGATTTTACTAAATTTCTGGAGGAATATAATAATGGCAAAGCAAAACAAAGGTCGTAAATTTTTCGCAACTGCAGCTACAGCAGCTCTAGTAGCATCAGCAATCGTACCAGTAGCATCAGCTGCTGAATTTAAAGATGCAGATAGCATTTCATCTTGGGCAAAAGAAGCTGTACAATTTTTAACTGACAAAGGTTTCATCCAAGGTGATGAAAAAGGAAACTTCAACCCAGCTGGTACCCTTACTCGTGCGGAAGCTGCTGAAATTTTATCAAAAGCATTGGATTTAAAAGCTACAGGAACAGAAGATTTTTCTGATGTAAATGAAAATGACTGGTTCTATAACGCAGTACTTGCAACTTCACCAGAATTATTTGACGGTATGGGCAATGGTAAATTTGAACCTAAAGCTCAATTAACAAGAGAACAAGCTGCTAAAGTTATCGTACAAGGTTACCAATTAACAGGTAAAGCAGATCTTAGCAAATTCTCAGATGCTTCTAAAGCTTCTAAATGGGCTGTATCTTACTTAGAAACGGCTGTTGAAAACGGTGTAATCAATGGTAAAGGCTCATTATTAGCACCACAAGATAAAATTAGCCGCGAAGAATTCGCTACTATGGTAAAACGTACAATTGATGCAACAACTAAAGTGGTAACACCAGCTGTAGATTCTGTAAAAGGACTTAATGCGAAGGAACTTGAAGTGAAGTTCAACACAGCTGTTGATAAAACTGATGCTGAAATGACAACGAAATATGTTATCAATGGTGTAACTATCACGAACGCAAAAGTATCTGAAGACGGCATGACTGTTACTTTAACAACTAATAAAGAGTTAAAATTAACTAATGACAAAGTTACTGTAAAACCAATCAAAACGAAAGCAGATGCTAAAGTTCTAACTGAAGAGTTCAACAAATTAATCACATTTGCAGACACAACTCCTGTTAGCGTAAATTCTGTTGAAGCAAAAGGCACTAAAGCCGTTATCACTTTCGATGAGCCTGTACAAAGTGAAGGAACAGTAAGCTTAAATGGTACTGAACTTGCTAAGGATCGTTATACTTTATCTGGTAAAACGTTAACAATCAATGGTTTAACTGCTGAACAAACTTATAAAGTAGACATTGTTGGCGCAACTGATTTCGCTAATAATATCGCAAATCCTATCGCAGTTAACTTTACAGTTCTTAAAGCAGACGTTGATAATTCAAAACCAACTGTTTCTACAGCTGTGAACGGTACAGAAATCACTTTTGATTTCTCAGAAGAATTAAAGAAACAAAATCTTGATGGAAAAGCTCCTGCTGCAGAATATGCAAAAGTAACTGTTGGCTCAACTGTTTTCTACTTAACAGATGCTGATATTAAAAATGTAGATGATAAAACAGTATTCACTATTGATGCAGCATCTGCATTAGATACAGCGAATTTCATTAATACAAACATTAAAGTAGAAGGACATAAAGATTTAGCTGGAAATGCTGGAGATGCATTTGAGTTCAATGCTATTCTATCTAAAGATTTAACGCCTGCTACACTTGTATCTGCCTCTACTAAAATGTTAGTAGCTGATGATGTAAATGCTACTACAGACGTAGATGCTTTATACCTTACTTTTAGCGAACCTGTAAAAGTAGATGGAAAATTAACAATCAAAACTCAAAATGGTATTGCTTACACGACTGGAAAAGAAACAACGGTGAAAGCAGATGCTGGCTTCGATGTAGATGGTAACGGTAAAATTGAGGGTGCAGAGAAAAACACAGTGAAAGTTGACATTGATTTAGATAGCAATTCAACATATACATTTGAATTATCTGCTAAAGCAGTTGCAGATTTAGTTGGCAACGTGACTACAGATACAATTACATTCAATGTTACAACTGGTACGTTCGAAGCTACACCTGAAACAACTACAGATTCATTAGTATTTGGAACTACACCAGTTGTTGTAACAGATAACAATGTATTTACTGTTGAATATGCTGCAGATGTGACTGCAACAGCAACAAATGCTGCTAACTACACACTTGGAGGAAAAGAGCTACCTGCTGGAACTCAACTTCAATTTGTAGATGGTACTAAAAAAGTAAGATTCACTTTACCAGAAGGTACTATCACAGCTAATGGTAATTATGTATTTGAAGCTAAGAATGTAGTAGATTCTAAAGGTAACACACTTAAAAATGGAAAAGCTACTACTCTAGTAGCACTTAAAGAAAATGTTGTGCCTGTAGCTTCTAAAGTAACGGTAGTAGATAGCAAAACATTTACAGTAGACTTCTCTAAAAGTATTACTAACCAAGTTACAGCAACAGGTTTAACAGTTAAAATTGCTGGAAAAACTGTAGATCTTGATTCTGCTGTTGCAGACGGTGGTAAACTTACTATTAAAACTAAAGCTGACTATGATCAAACAGATAGCATTGTAGTTGAATTCAAATCAACGAACCTAGTTGATGCTAATAACAACAAAGTTAAAGACGGTTCTATTTCAAAATAATAAGTTTGTAATGTAAACCGTTCAAAATATAAAAGCCTTGTGGAGATATCTCCACAAGGCTTTTTCTTTTTTGAAACCCAAATAGGATATTAAATAACCAAGCATTTTCTGGTTTTTAAAGTCGATACAAAATTGTAAACATTTTCACATTTAGTATAAAACAGAGCGGAAATATATGTTATAATTTCAAACGATGTTAACTCAGAAAATAGGACCAAGGGAGAGAAGATAATATGATGAAAAAGATAATGAAACGTACGGGTGCTGCGTTGCTTGGCGCTTCATTGATGCTGACTACAGTTGTGCCAGTGATCCATGCAGAGGAGCAATCACCTCCCTTAGCGCCATCGATTAGTGAGTGGGCTATTGAGACCTTAAACGAGGGTGAAAAATACGGTATTTTCCCAATTGAATGGTATTACGAAGACTTCCTTCAAGAAATCTCTGTGGAAAAGGTAAATGAACTGCTAGCATTAACGGAAAAGAAAATTGCCTCATTGGGCTTAGCGGAAAATAAAAAGTATAAGCCAGTAAGCGTGAAGAACGATAACACACGCGGTGATATTGTAAAGCGTTTGTATAATATCGTGGCGCGGTATGATTTACCTGTTGGCAAAGATGCCATTAAGTTTATGAAAGAACATAATATTTTACAAGGCTCTTCAAACGGACTGCAATTAGAGAAGGAAGCAACGACGCAACAAGCTGTGCTACTAGCTGTTCGCTTCATTCAGAGTACATATGCACTTGCTGAGCAAGGAGCGAAGGGGGTAGCCTGGGTAGTGGAGGATGAGGATACACGTGTGTATTTACTAGGTTCCATTCACCTAGGTACACCTGACTTATATCCATTCGATCAAAAATTAGTGAAGGCGTTCGATGAAGCTGATGCGCTATTAGTAGAGGCAAATCTTCTGGATACGAAAGGGCACGAATATTATGCGGAAAAGGCAATGTATTCAGATGGCTCAACACTGAAAGATGCTGTTGCACCAGAAACATATGCGAAGCTTGAGAAAGTTGCAAAGCTATACAATCTTCCGATGGAACAACTGACATTGCAAAAGCCTTGGACGTTGTCAAGCACCCTAGCAATGCTGTCAACAGATGATTCCTTTGGTATAACACCACAAGAAATGGCGATGCACGGTATTGATATGTACTTTTTATTAAATGCACAGCTGCAACAAAAGCCAGTGATTGAATTAGAAGGTATGAAAGCACAAGTTGATATGTTTGACGCGTTATCGCCAGAAGCACAGGAACAGTCATTAGTTGCTGTGTTGGATAACATCATCATTCCATCTGAAGAAAACCAATCTAACATCCTCCAAGAGTGGTTTACAAGCTGGAAGCAGGGCAACGTCGAAGAGTTTGCAAAAAGCTTCCAAGCGATGGAAGGCGGAACGTCAGAGTACAATGAAATGCTATTTGGTTTACGTGATGAACAAATGGCAAAGAAAATCATGAATGTACTTAAAGATAAAAAAGGTACGTACTTTGTTGTTGTTGGTTCAGGTCACTTCTTAGGTGAGAAAAGCATTCGCTATCATTTGGAGAAAAACGAGTACAAAGTGAAGCCATTTTATCAATAAAAAAAGCTAAAGAGCACGGGGATTAAGGGTAAGTTGTACCTTAATATAGTTATTTGAGTAAAAAAGCCTTTAAGGGATCTATTTCCTTAAGGGCTTTTTGTCTCCTCACTTGGCAAGAAAACTGTAAGCCTTTCTCCAGTGCTTGTTGTGCCAAAAAGGGCAAAAGCACTTTTCTTAGTAAAAATTAGTGTACATATAAACATAAAAAAAATACAAACTAATTGTAACGTCGAAATTTTAGGAGGTTACAATGGCCAATTCAAGACACTCGAAACCAGATGATAGATCCAATAACGTTGAACGAATTCGTGATATCGTTAAGAACACTGAAGAAAAACTCCATGAAGCGGAAATTAGTTTGGAGTTTGCAGACCCTATGCAAAGTGAAATGATTAAAGAAAAAAATAAGCGACGTCAAAAGTCGATTGAAGGATTAAAAGAAGAAATGAAAGATGAAATGGCAGCACGTAAAAAAGGAGAAGTGTAGAATTGGAGGTTTAGAAAGAGGAACTACCTTTTCGCCAACTTGAAAGTACTTCCCAACAAAAGCAGATGGTTTAGAAGTTCTATAATGGGCCTCTATATCACCGTCTGCATTTATTATGAGGTTGTAAATAACTTAAAATAAATATAGATAAAATGAACCCCGCACTTTGACATTGTTTCAAAATGCGGGGTTCTTTAGAATAAAAGCTTTCTCTTCTATTGTAGCTGTCTTAGTATTGAATAACAAAGTACATAAAAGGCATTAAGTATAATTAAAGAATAATTTAACTAAAAAAGATGAACCTTTTCCAATAGTCATTTGTTTATAAAGTATAACGCAGAGAAAGGAGCGCCTTGGATTGACAGAGCGTGAACTATTCGATTCTTATAACAAGTGTGTATACCGCACATGTTATTACATGCTGCGGAACGCACAAGATGGAGTTTTAGGATAAAAGCTTTCTCGTCTATTGCAGCTATCTTAGTATTGAATAACAAAGTATACAAAAAGGGATTAAGTGTAATTAAAGAATAATTTAACTAAAAAAGATGAACCTTTTCCAATAGTCATTTGTTTATAAAGTATAAGACAGAGAAAGGAGTGCCTTGGATTGACAGAGCGTGAATTATTCGATTCTTATAACAAGGATGTATACCGCACATGTTATTACATGCTGCGAAACGCACAAGATGCGGAAGATCTCTGCCATGACGTATTTATCACCGTTTTTCGTCAGGATTGGCAAAGCGTTGAGCATACGCGTGCCTGGATTATGCGCATCGCAATGAACCAGTGCTTAAACTTGCTAAAACGGAATCAGACTCAGCGGGATAAACAGGGTCAGGTTCAATGGCTTCATGAGCAGGCCACATTTTCAATTAAATCCGTAGACACGATTGTAGCAGAAAAAACAGCTCAGGAAGAATGGGAGGAACTACTGAAGCAACTACCAGACAAATTGATGGCAGTTGTTACACTCCGCTATCTCGGTGAGCTATCCATGGCTGAGATCGCTGAAACCCTGCAGATTCCTGTGGGTACAGTGAAGTCGAGACTCCATAAGGCATTAAAAATCATGCGCAAAAAACTTGATCAAAAAAACAACTTATGGTTGAAGGGAGAGAACCAATTTGGAACGCATTGAAAACAAGGTTAAAAACCAAATGAAGGATTCAAATAACGTCGATTACCCTGACTTTGATCAGATGTGGAGCAGTATCCAGCAGGACGAGCTAAAGGTTGCTGGTGGTGAAGCGATTGGCCTTCGCCCTCGAAAACGAAAACGCTTTGCTTTGGTGGCAGGGCTATCTGTAGCTTTGATGGCTACACCAGTTTATGCAGCACTCACTTATGACTGGTCCAGCATGCTTACCTATAGAGAAGGTATTCAGTCCGCGTTAGAGAAGGGCTTAGGCCAAAAGATTGAGCAATCCGTTACAAAGGAAGGTTTCACGTTAACCATTCACACGGCGTTTGTAGACGAGAACAGAACTGTATTGCTGTATAGTTTGAAACCTGAAACATCCCAAGATGTAAAGGATGTAAAGGATATAAATTTTAAACTTATCGGACTAAAAGATTCGAAGGGTAACTTTATTGAAGGGAATTATACGAACGAGTGGAATGAGGAGCATGGTGAATTCCAGGGATTTTTTGAGACGGACTGGGTTGCCGAAGGGCAGACGACCGATGTTGAGTTTATAATGGAGAATATCCAATTCATCGGCAATAAGAAGCAGTCCATTAGCTATAATCCTAATGACTCAACTACGCAAGTGTTCCCAATTCAAAAGGATGGGGTGGGTAGCGTGACCTTACAGTCTTTTGAACAAGCTGAAGGTAAAGTTCTCCTAAGATCAGACGTTACGCTTACGGATACTGAAATGCCGTACAAACGTGTAGAATTCGAGGCAATCAATGATGCAGGTGAATCTGTTAAACAAGTGCAAGGTACTTCTTTTTCATTCCGCGACGGAAAATCAAACGTCGATCAACTATTCAAGTCTGACACTTTACGTAAAGAAGGAACTAAATTCCAGATCTCTTATGAGCATATACTAGAAACAAAAGAAAGTACTTGGAGCACAAATATGAATCTTTCCAAAAAACAGATGGAAAATGGGTCATATAAGCAAGTGCTAGACATCCCTATGGGTAATGTTCCTAACACGAAAATCCATGAAATGAAGGTTACACCAACCCAAGTTCGTTTGCTGCTTACTCAAGATCAAGGTATGTACGAAACTATTCCTTTTCAGGAATATCAACTGGATGTAGGTGGAACTTTGTTAAATTCTAGGGGTGTATGGTTTGGTAAAAACATTGGCGAAACAGAGCTACGCTTTGAAGTAAAAGGGCTGGATGTGGCTTCTCTTGCTAATCAGCCTGTAACCTTCGTCGCGAAGCACCGTGTTGATGCAATTAGGGGAGACGACAATCCAATCCATTTGACTGACATATCAGTAAAACCTCAAAGCGTAACGTCTAGCATTGCAGGGTATCCAATCACATGGACTTATTATTTGAAGGACAATAACCTCTATGTGGAATCCTTGAGCTCAGACCCGGCGTTTGCTGGAGTCAATCAAACCTATTACCAGGACGGCGATAATGGACCTATCTTTGGGAAACCAGACCTGATGGGTACACTTAAAGATGGAAGTAATAAAGCAATGGATGTGTATGAAAATTTCAATAAGAAAGAGCTAGATATTTACATTGAAAAGTATTTAATCGACAAGCCGAACGAGGAGCTTCGTATTCCGCTTAAGTCTGGAAAATGATCTGTATTAATTATTGAAAATTTAAGATAGTCCTATTCATATAACAAAATGAAGTAACGTAAAAACCCAACTTCTCTATATTCATTTGCAGAGAAGTTGGGCCTTTTAATTAAAGTAACAATCTCTTTTAAATGAGATTAACTATAACGCTCTTATATTCTACTTTCTCAATTTACAACTTTATTATCTCTTCACATCAATCACCTCTTTAGCTATGCTTTGAGGTGGTTATTTTTATGGATATTTGTGTTAAAATTAATGACTGTCTTGTGAATTATATAATGAGCAATTATCAAGAAGGTTAATGAATAACTTTTCTTGTTTCATTAACGAGGGCGATTGTTCATTGATCGCTTTTTGTGCTAACTGGGGAGGATTAGTTGAAGTACATAATGTTGATGAGGGATAAATTAACGGGGCCTGACGATAATTGCTTGATTGATATCCGTTTCAATGGTGGAGATATTCAATTTGACGTTTTAGAAGATACATAGTTATTAGTTGATATATAATAAAAAAATACTTAGCTATCTATTGGTTTTTTTAACTAGATGGAAGTGAAAGGGAAAAATATGAGAAAAAAAGTTATTTTATCATTAATGTTAATGACATTTCTTTCTGCTGTAGAAGGAACAATTATTAGTACAGCAATCCCCCGTATAACGAATGATTTGTCAGGCGTCGAACTTGTTAGTTGGGTTTATGCAATTTATATGCTTGCCACAGCTGTTTCAACTCCAATCTACGGGAAACTGGCTGATTTATTCGGTCGTAAAAAAGTTTTACTTATCGGAGCTACAATATTTTTAATTGGCTCTGCACTTTGCGGTATCGTTACATCAATGGAACAGCTCATCATCTTTCGTGCCCTTCAAGGTCTAGGTGCTGGCGCTATTATGCCAATAACAATGACCATCATTGGTGACTTATATAGCGAAGTGAAAGATCGTGCAAAAGCACAGGGGTGGATTAGTGCTGTTTGGGGTATTTCTGGCGTTATTGGACCATTAGTTGGCGGATTTTTAGTTGATTCCCTTTCTTGGCGTTATATCTTCTTCTTAAACGTGCCATTTGGAATTATCGCTTGCATAATGATTGTCATTTATTATAAAGAATCTATTAAGCCTGCTAAACATCATATCGACTATCTTGGTGCAACAGTATTCTCATTAAGTACAATCGCTCTACTTTACGCATTACTAACAGGTAGCAGTAAGCAAAACTGGGGGGACATGACGATTGTTGGTCTCTTAATCTTTGCAGCTGTTTCATTCATTGTTTTCTTATTCATTGAGAAAAAATCGCCGGAACCATTAATTCCGCTAGCACTTTTCTCTAACCGTACATTATCTATTATAAATATACTAACTCTTATTTCTGGTGCAATGATTATTAGTATTACAATGTATCTTCCGATTTGGAGCCAGGGTGTATTAGGAAAAAACGCAACAGACGCCGGACTCATTTTAATGCCACTACCTGTAATGTGGACATTTGGCACTATTTTCTCAGGTAAATTAGTTGGTAGCTTAAATACGAAACAAATCATTCTACTTGGAGCTAGCGTCCTTTCGGTTGCTGCCTTTTCATTATTTACATTGTCAACAGATTCACCAGCATTCCTCATTTATGTTGCAGTTGGATTATTCGGCTTAGGAATGGGGCTTATAACACCTATCTACATGGTAACAATTCAAGCGGCTGTTCCAAATCATACGCGCGGGACAGCAATTGGCTTAAACACATTTATCAATACGTTTAGCCAAACATTAGGAGCTGCAGTTTTCGGGGCAATGTTCAACACGATGATTCATGCACGCGGTATTAAAAACCTTGACCTTGTAACTTCTGGTGGACATGAAGGAACGACAGCAAACATAGTAACTGAATCGCAAGAAGCATTAGCTTCAAGTGTACATTTTATTTATATGGGTACGTTTATATTAGCACTAGTAACTTTAGTAATTGTTTGGTTCTTATTAAAACCATCTACACAAACTAGTGAGCAATAAAAAATGTTAAAAAGAGGACAAGCGTGTCCTCTTTTTTATATAAATATTCTAGTAACTTCATATAGTTCTCGATTTGTTTATCTACTAAATAATAATTGTTTTGTGAATTATGAGTGGGAATCATTAGGTGAAGTTTGATCACAATAGATTTGTTGTTCTTTATCTATACCTTTAATAGTTGCATACTGATTACCCCATGCACACATTGTGTTTAATACTGGTACAAATGATCTTCCTAAATCCGTTAAGCTGTATTCTACTTTTGGTGGTACCTCTTTAAAAATTTCTCTTCGTACAAGTCCATCTCTTTCTAACTGTTTCAATTGATCCGTTAAGACTTTTTGTGTAATTCCAGGTAATAAATCATAAAACTCTTTTGTCCTTACTGATTTTTGGCTCAAGAAAAAGAGTATTAAACATTTCCATTTCCCACCTGCGATATTCATAAAAAGGTTGATTCCAGTATTATAGTTAACCATGTACTTTCTCCCCTAAATAGGCACTTAAAAGTGGCTATACCACATTTTTGTGCGTTATTTTCTTATTTATTATTGCTTACTATAATTAAAGGTGCAATAAATAAAAATTTCGGAGTTGATACCATGAGTGTAAAAAATATTTTGGAAAAAAGACGTTCAGTTAGACATTACGATTCAAGTTATAACATAAGTTCTGAAATTCTAGCCTCATTAGTTGAAAGTGCAAGTAAGTCTCCTAATGGAAATAATATTCAAGCTACTCGATACTTAATTATTGATGATCCGGACTTAAGAAATTTATTAATGCCTATAGCTTTTAATCAACAACAAGTGACAGAAGCTTCAACTTTAATTGTTATGTTGGGTGATTATCAGGCATTTGACAAAGATAATATTATTAAAATACATGAAGAAGGCTTCCAAGCGGGTTATTTTGATGAATCGCTCAGAGATTATCTAGCGAATGCTGCAATAAATTATTATGAAAATAAATCAAAAGAAGATCTAAAGATAGAATTAACTAGAGATGTAAGTCTTGCGTCCATGTCATTAATTTTGTTAGCAAATGAAGCTGGTTTTGACACAATTACTATGTCAGGCTATGATTCTAAGAAATTAAAAGATATCTTAAATATTTCTGAAAGGTATTTAGATGTTATGCTTATAGCCATTGGTAAAGGTACTAAAGTCGGCCATAAGACCGTAAGGCATAATGTTAGTAAGGTAATGTATAGAAATAACATAATTTAGTTATCTTATTATTTTAATCGACAGAGAAAGAAATATGTTATTCCGTATTCGGGCGCGATTATAGAACAATGTAAATAAAAGATGATCACATTTTTTAATAAAAATCCAAACTAAAATCTAATGAAGAATAAGCCATTTTGATCAACCTTTGAACGGAGCCGTATCACGATTTTTTAATCGCGTATACGGCTTATTTTTGTTGCTGAAATTGTTTTGATTTATAAAAGGGGGACCCTGAACCATTATTTTGTTCCTTTTTCGTCCCCTTTTAGTTTCTCAATATAATAATTATGCAAGGCTGTCCTCGAAAATTTGTATACTTTATCCTTTTAGGATAGCCTTCTGGTTAATATGATTGAAGGAGAATTAAGCAATTAATCCAAGCGCTTTCAAGTTTATTCGTTATAAGATGCATTTACTTTTTATTTATTGCAGTTCCGCTGATACAAAAGGTGTTGGTATAAAAATACAATAAAATGATGTGTCAAATTAGAAGGATATGTATTTTTACATGCCAACTCCGAAATTGAATTTTTTGTTAATTTATCTCTCATTTTACCATTATCATGCTAATTAGTGGTATGCTATATCACGATAATAGTTTATGGAGGCGGTATTATGTATTACAGTAATGGTAATTATGAGGCTTTCGCACGTCCTAAAAAACCTGTGGGTGTTGATGAGAAATCAGCGTATCTTGTTGGTTCGGGGCTAGCTTCACTGTCAGCCGCATGTTTTTTAATTCGTGATGGTCAAATGAAGGGAGAGAATATTCATATTCTCGAGGAACTAGATATCTCAGGCGGTAGCCTTGATGGTATTCTAAATCCGACAAGAGGCTTCATTATTCGTGGTGGTCGGGAAATGGAAGATCATTTTGAATGCTTATGGGACTTATTCCGTTCAATCCCATCTTTAGAAATAGAAAACGCTTCAGTTTTAGATGAATTTTATTGGTTAAACAAAGAGGATCCTAACTATTCAAAATGTAGATTGATTGAAAATAGAGGTCAAAGACTTGAGGATGATGGCAAGTTTACATTATCTGATAAAGCATCTGAAGAAATGATTAAATTATTCTTTACGCCTGAAGAGAAATTAGATGATGTAAAAATTACAGATGTTTTCTCTGAAGAGTTCTTTGAATCGAACTTCTGGCTATATTGGTCTACGATGTTTGCTTTTGAAAAATGGCATTCTGCAATGGAAATGCGTCGTTATATTATGCGTTTCATTCATCATGTTGGGGGCCTTCCTGATTTATCTGCTTTAAAATTTACGAAATATAACCAGTACGAATCTTTAGTACTACCTATGATTAAATATTTGGAAAGCCACAATGTTGATTTCCAATTTAATACGGTTGTAGAGAATGTTTTAGTTGATAAAGTTGGCGATAAAAAGGTAGCTCATACTTTAGTGTTAAAACAAGATGGTGTGAAAAAGAATATTGAGTTAACAGAAAATGAATTAGTGTTTGTTACAAATGGTAGTATCACGGAGAGTACAACTTATGGTGACAATAATACGCCAGCCCCTATAAGCACTGATTTAGGCGGAAGCTGGTCACTTTGGAAAAACATCGCTTCCCAAGACTCTGAGTTTGGTAGACCAGAAAAATTCTGCGATGATCTTCCGGAAGAAAGTTGGTTTGTTTCAGCAACACTAACTACATTGGATGCTAAAGTTGCTCCATATATTGAAAAGATCAGTAAAAGAGATCCGTATGCAGGCAAGGTAGTTACTGGTGGTATTGTAACTGCGACAGATTCTAATTGGATGCTAAGCTATACGTTGAACCGACAACCTCATTTTAAAGATCAACCAAAAGACCAATTAGTCGTTTGGATTTATGGTTTACTATCTAATAAACCAGGTGATTTTATTAAAAAGAGTATTACTGAATGCTCTGGAAGTGAGATAGCGCAAGAGTGGTTGTACCATATGGGTGTTCCAGTAGATGAAATACCGGATTTAGCGCAAAATTCTTGTAATACAATTCCATGTTACATGCCTTATATAACATCTTACTTCATGCCTAGAGCAATGGGAGATCGTCCTTTAGTTGTCCCTAATGGATCTGTTAACTTAGCTTTCATGGGGAACTTTAGTGAAACTGAAAGAGACACAGTATTTACAACTGAGTATTCAGTAAGAACAGCGATGGAAGCTGTCTATCAATTGTTAGATATTGATCGAGGCGTTCCAGAAGTATTTGCATCTACTTATGATATCCGTACTTTATTATCTTCAACTGCTCGCTTACTTGACGGTAAAAAATTAACAGATGTAGATGCGCCATTTATCTTAAAACAAATAGGTAAATTTGGTATTCATAAAACAAAAGACACAATCATCTATGATTTACTCAAAGACAGTAAATTGATATAAATATATATGCTAAAAAAGCTGATTCTTAATTGAATCAGCTTTTTTGCGATACGATCTTAAAGCATCAACCATAGCGGTTAGATCCTTAGCATTTTTCAGAAACAGTCTAGTTGCCACATTAGCAGTTATATCGCTGTACTTTTTCATTTGTTTATCAAAGCGTACGGGAATTTATAAAACCCCTTTGTATTTTTGATTATATAGTATATTATGGAATAAAATTACAAAGATATAGAGGGGGGATTGTTTGATGAGAAGGTATACTTTTTTTGCATAGCAAAGGCTATTGCAATATAAGATAAATAAAATAGCCTTTGCTCTTCCTAAAAAATATTAACATTTAGGAGTGCAAATATGAGCTATAAAAAAGCAAAGCATATTCTACCAGCTGAGTTGTTAGAGTTAATACAAGAATATGTGGACGGTGAATATATTTATATACCGCGAAGAGCAGAACATAAGAAGGACTGGGGGTCCAATACTGCAACCAGAAAAGAATTGGATGTAAGAAACTATAACTTCTTTCAGCGGGTTTCCAAAAAACCGCTGAAAGAAGTTAAAGCCTCCGGCGGATGTCACGGAATCGGAAAGGAGTTCTTTGTGCAAGCACAAAGCCGATTCCGGACGCAATTATGCCGAGGCATAATTGATTTTTTATAACGATTATCTATCGGGAGCGGACACGGCTACTTTAGGTGAAAAATATTATTTGTCCTCAAAGAGTATTCAAAGAATTGTACTAAAAGAGAAAAAAAGAAGAATAGAATAAGCCAGTGTGGTTTTTGGCCACGTTGGCTTATTTTCTTTTATGAAATATGTATGAGGTTTTTTCATGCAATCTAGGCAGGGTATGATTTAATCAGATTCTTTAGAATTTGCATCTTTAGTTTATTTTGATATGCATTCAAAAAAAGGAGAGAAAAAAATGAACTTTACCGAGTTATTAGGAACCTCTTTTCCAACAGTACAAACTGAACGTATTAAATTAAGAAAGTTGAAGTTGGAGGATGCTCCTGCGTTATTCAATTATTATTCAAATGAAAATGTATATCGCTATCTTGATTGGAACGGACCAGAGACTTTAGAAAGAAGTTATGAAGTAATTCATTTTTGGAACGAAGGCTATGATAAAGGTTGGATTATTCGTTTTGCTATTGCTAACAAAGAAACGGATGAAGTTATTGGTACCATTTTCTTGAGTGAATTTGCGGGCAAACGAGCTGAAATTGGCTATGAATTATCTGAAGAATATTGGCATCGTGGTATTATGTCTGAAGCTGTTAAAGAAGTATTATCAATAGGATTTAATCAGTTAGGTTTAGTAAGAATACAGGCAATTGTCACGGAAGGAAATATAGCTTCAAAGAAGTTATTGTCGAAATTCAACTTTAAGGAAGAAGGCTGCTTAAGACAGTTTGAATGCCATAGCGTTACAGGAGAATGCAAAGATATGTTGATCTATAGTTTGTTGAATACCGAGTTTTCGAAGAAGAATATATAAGTTTTATGGTAATCTCAGATGGCGCTTTTCTATTTGATAATAATGATCCCGACGATCGAGGACGGTATGTAAATGATGGAGATTATGCCTTGAGATAATTGCTAGAATTCATCTATGAAATGGATGATTATACGGACTTTTTGAAGTGCGACAACAATCTAATTAATGAGTTTTGTCGCGTTATTAGGTAGTATTCTACTTTTTTATATTCCTGAAAATTCCTTTTAATAGAATTTTTGATATGTAATAATAAGCATACAATAAGTAAGGAAAGGGGAATAAAATGGAGAGAAATATAAAGTTAAGTATCAAATATAGCTTAATTAGTTATATCATTATTTTTGTTTTAACTTTAATAATCAGAGGTTTGACAGGTGCAGAACAGTATCAAAACATTTTATCTAAAGATATTATTGAGATTTTTAAATTGCTTGCAAGTGCATTTGTACAAAATATAGGAATTGCTTTACTACCCGCAATTATCATTGGTTTCGTTTTTTATTTTTATATTTTTCCTAAACAATCAAGAGAGTAGATATAGATCTGCTTTCTTTTTTTGAATGAAAGAATCATATATATTTTTCACAAAGCTTTATAACAAATAATTTAGAGTTATAACGCATGAGAAGGTGAGAAAAATGCTGGGAAAAGTAATCGAGTAATTGCACAATACTTCGTGTTTCAGAAGCTATTATTCGGAGACGATTGAAAGATTTAGAGGGGTGATTTTTCTTAGTAGTCTACGCATATGCGCTAGAGCGGAATGTTTGTATATTTCTTTGTTTCAAGTTTCCAATATGATACCGCAATCGAATTGTTTTTTTATTACGAGTATGGATTTTGTGATGTATTTTTAAAGAACGAGGGGATGAGTTAGCTTGGAAATATCTATTAATAGCTTACGAGAAAGTGACGCAGAAGAATTATTTCAGTTTGAAAAGAATAATAGACTATTCTTTGAACAAATGGTACCCAGTCGTGGGGAAGATTATTATATGTTTGAAAAGTTTCAATTGAAACATAGAGAGCTATTAGAAGAACAAGAAGAAGAAAAATCAAGGTTCTACTTAATAAGGGACTACTCAGGAAATATTGTCGGAAGAATTAATTTAGTAGATATAGATAAAACGAACGATATAGCAGAGGTTGGCTATAGAGTAGGTAAAGAATGTGGCGGAAAAGGAATAGGGGCCAAAGCCTTAAAACTACTTTTAGAAACAGAAGTAAGTGTAAAAAAGATTAAAGCAAAAACAACAACAAATAATATTGCATCTCAAAGGGTTCTTGAAAAGAATGGTTTTAAACAAGTGTATTTAAGTGATGATGAATTCGAAATGAATGGCCAAAAGCTACAGTTTATCGATTATCTTTTGGAACTCTAAAAGCCAAGGTGTCTTCTATTGGTTAAGTTAGGCTTGTTGGATAGTAAAAATCCTGTGAGGGGTGGTTGAAAGACGTGTTCAAACGAATAATGATACTTTTTTCAATTGTTACAGCGATACTTTTGTTAATTATTACGACAAGTTATATTATTCATCAAATACAATTATCAAAGGAAGATCAATTATTTACGCCAACAGGGAAAATGGTAGAAGTGAATGGTCATCAAATGCATGTGTACATAGAAGGAGATGGAGAAGGCGAAGGTACGCTTGTATTTATGTCTGGAGGAGGCACAAGCTCACCTGTTTTAGATTTTAAATCATTATATTCATTGTTAAGCGATAAATATAAAATTGTTGTCGTTGAAAAGGCAGGCTATGGATTTAGTGACATTTCAGATACTGACCGTGATATGGATACTATTTTAAATGAAACAAGAGAAGCTCTATTAAAATCAGGCGTTGAAGGGCCATATATTTTATTTCCGCATTCGATGTCTGGTATTGAAGCATTGCATTGGGCTCAGGTTTACCCGAATGAAGTAAAGGCAATTATAGGGTTGGATATGGCCGTTCCTGCTGCATATAAAAATTATGCTATTAATATGCCTCTATTGCATTTAAGTGCCTTTGCTGCAAATATTGGTTTTACTAGATGGATTTCGGGTCTGTCTGAAAGTGATGCTATAAAATATGGGACTTTGACAGATGAAGAAAAAGAATTGTATAAAGTGATTTTTTATCGCAGAACGGCAACTAAAAATATGATGAATGAAGTTAAGCATATTAAGAAAAATGCAGAAAAGGTAGGAGCGGCTGGAATCCCAAATGTTCCTATGCTTTTGTTCTCTTCAAACGGTCAAGGGACAGGTTGGAATGGGGAGGCGTGGAATGAATTTCAGAAGAATTTTATCAGTAAGCATAAATACGGAACATTAATAAAATTAGATTGCTCCCACTATATTCATGATATCGAATATAAGCGAATAGCTAATGAATCAGAAAATTATATAGAGAGTTTAAATCGTTAAATCTTCAGAGCATGTTTTGAACAATCTTTTCAGAACATGCTCTACTTTTATGTGATATGGAAACTCCTAGTTTTTAGAATCTAAAGTAATCCCAGATAATATATAAGGAATTGACAATTTAATAAATTCCTCCGGGGATTTATCCATACTATTTTTTCTCCATTCCTCAGAAGCACCGTAAATTCCCCAACTTAGTATGACTGCGGTAGTTTTTAGTGCCGCATCCTCTTTCATATTATGTTGTTTTAATAACATCTTGTAAAAAACGATTTCGAGATGCTCCCTAATAATACGGGAAATGGTATCTTCGTATCCTCTATGACAACGATTAGATAAAGATTTTTGAAAGTTCGTTATGGCTGTAAAAATAAGAATAATTGATTCTTCATTTAGATCGCTTTTTTCGAAGATACTACAATTTAAATTAACTAATAATACTTCTGATAATACTTTATCCAATAAGTCATATACATCTTGAAAGTGATAATAGAATGTTGCGCGATTAATCATAGCTTCTGTCGTAATATCCTTCACAGTAATACCCTTAAACTCTTTTTGACCTGAAAGTTCAATAAAAGAATCCATAATTAATTTGCGAGTACGAAGAACACGAGGATCAGTCTTTGATTGAGTCATTTTTTTGCATCACTCCTACTTTTTAAACAATTTCTTCAATGTGTTGTATATACGACAAATCTAAAGAACTATTGGTACAGATGATTTTCATTATTAACTAAAATACGCTTATAAAGCAATTAAAATGAAAGTGGTGAGTATGATGACGAACAATAATAATTTAATTTGTGATTTAGAAACGGGTGTATGTGGTGTTTCAGAAGATAGCGAAACGCAGGTGATTGATTTCGATCAAAAAAGGATATCGATTGATTTATATTATGTGACTGATCCAATCTGCTCGCATTGTTGGGCATTAGAGCCAGTTCTTCGTCGCTTTGTAGAGCAATATGGTCATTATGTTAATGTCCATACTATAATGGGCGGTTTGCTAGAAAAATGGGCCGGCTTTGCTGATGTATCTAATGGTATATCAAGCCCATCAGATGTGGCTGGACACTGGAGAGAGGTTGGCGAGCATAGTCGTATGCCGATTGATGGTACGCTTTGGCTTGAGAATCCCATTCAATCTTCCTATCCTCCATCTAAGGTGTTTAAAGTGATTCAACAGCAAAATGAGGATTTAGCAAATATATTTTTACGCCGTGCAAGAGAAGCAGTTTTCGTATTTAATCAAAATATTGCAGAGAAATCTGTTTTAATTGCAATCGTTAATAATATCGGACTTGATGGGGAAAAGGTTATAAAAGAGGCCGAACTAACGATTGGACAGCAATTATTAAGTGAAGATCTTGCGTTAGCTTCAAAACTAGGGGTTAGAGGATTTCCAAGCATTATCATGTTGAACGAAGAAAATAAAGGTGTAAAAATTGTCGGTAGCCGAACGTTAGATTCCTATATTGCTGGGCTGAAACAAGTTCTTCATTTAGATGAACTACAGCCGAAACAACAGCCGGCACTTTTCAGTTTACTTGAGAAAGAAAAGCTTCTTTTTTCGAGAGAGATCGAAGTAATGTATGATATTGAGCAAAAGGATATCAGCGTATTTGCTGAAAAAGAGCTTGCATCAACTGCTTATGATGCGAAAGAAATACTTGGTGAAACTTATTTTGTAATGAAAGAAAAGAGTCGTTTTATATAAAAGGGGGGGTTAATCATGAACTATTTATTACAAGTGGATTTTACAATGGATGGACCATTCGGTGAAGAAATGTCCGAGGCATTCGTTGATTTAGCGAAAAGTATTAACGAAGAGTCGGGTATGATCTGGAAGATTTGGACTGAGAATGCAGCGGCTAAAGAAGCTGGTGGGATCTATTTATTTGAAACCAAAACAGATGCTGAAAATTATTTAATCATGCATTCAGAACGATTAACAAGTTTTGGTGTTACCGATATTCGTGGGAAGATCTTCGAAGTGAATGAAGCATTATCAACAATTAATCATGCACCAATTAAATAGTTTCCTAAGCTAAGGTCATCATTGGCAGTTTTATCAACTAAATAATGCGGAATTGAAAACATGGGATTGTGATTAAACAATCTCATGTTCTTTTTTTGGCTAAAAATAATTTATTACTTGCAAAAATAATCTGGTGTGTATATATTGTATATAAAGTGTATATACATTATTTTGTGAAGAGCTTGATAAATACGGATGTATTCTATCTGCTGGAAAGGTTCGTTCATTTCGCGAAAGAAAAGGACACTCAAGGAAATGCTTACATTATTGTATACGGAGGATGAATGATGGAAAATGTCATTGAATTACAGAATATTCATAAAGCCTTTAATGGATTTCAGGTAAAGGATTTTTCTATTAACGTTAAAAAGGGCTATGTAACTGGATTTATTGGGGGAAATGGTGCAGGTAAATCAACAACAATCAAGTTGATTATGAACTTATTACAGCAAGATAGTGGTACTGTTTCATTATTTGGTATGAAATATAAGGGACATGAAAAAGAAATAAAAGAACGTATTGGTTTTGTCTATGATGAAAATGTCTTTTATGAAAATGTAACGTTAAAGGATATGAAAAAGATTATTAAACCCGCCTATAAAAACTGGGATGATAAGGTTTTCCAACATTATGTTGAAAAGTTCGAACTACCATTGAATAAAAATATGAAGGACTTTTCGAAGGGAATGAAGATGAAAGCTTCGTTAGCCATTGCTCTAGCTCACCATGCAGAATTAATTATTATGGATGAGCCAACTGCTGGGCTCGATCCGATATTTCGTAGAGAGTTACTAAACATTTTACATGAGTTAATGCAGGATGGGGAAAAAACAATTTTCTTTTCGACACACATTACAACAGATTTAGATCGTATTGCGGATTATATTACCTTTATTCATAACGGAGAACATATTTTCACGAAAGAATTTTATAAGATTGAAGAGGAATATGCCATTGTTAAAGGGAAGTTGGATTTATTGGATAAGGAAACGGAACAAGAATTTATTTCAATCCGAAAAACCAATGCAGGCTTTGAAGCATTAACAGCTGATAAAAATCGTGTGGCAAACATATTTGGGGATTCTGTTATTGTGGAAAAACCAACGCTTGAAGATATTATGTATTATACGAAGAAAGGATGGTAACTGTATGTTTAACCTTGTACTTAAGGATATTATAATACAAAAGAAATTGATTCTATTTTACATTGCGACTATCATACTTTATTTAGTGGCAGATATTTCATCCCCAATATTAATAGGATTTGTTTATAGTGTAGTATTTATATTGAGTGCTTTTTCTTATGATGAAAAAGATAACGCGAATATTCTGCTTAATTCACTACCGTATACGAGAAAGGAAATTGTTAGTTCAAAATATATAGGTTCGCTGATATTTGCAACAATATTTATATTCATCGTTTATGTCGGTAATTTCCTCTTGAATGGAACAGAAGTGTTGTTTATATGGAAGGAAATGTTGCTTATTTTTGGCCTTGTTATGATCGCTATTTCATTTTTGTTACCAATTGCGTATAAATTTAAAACGCAATATTTTATGATTGCATCAGGTGCTTTATTTGGTATCTATATGTTAATAATTAATACCTTTATTCCTGATTTTAATGATAAATTAAGAGTGTTAATACAAAAGTTCATGACTCTACAAGAAACGCAAATGTATCTCATAGCTATTCTTACAATTGTAATATTGTATATTGGGTCGTGGCTACTATCTATTCGTATATATGAGAGAAAAGCTTTTTAAAATTTTTTTGAAAAAGTTCTCAGAAGAAAAACGGCATGAGCCTAGACTCATGCCGTTTTTGTATGCTTAAACGCAAGTTTCCATAGTATAAAATTCGTGATGACAAGCACGAGTAAGTAAATGATTACACCATAAGAAATATGAGCTACCATGACGTAATGCAGTCCCGCCAGAACACCTAAAGGGAGAAGCAATATAAACGTTTTCCAGCTCTGGGCATCGCCAACTTCATTATAAGGCTTTGTGAAAGGAATCTTACTTCCGATGCCGAGGTAACAAATGACGGTGTACATGCAGCTTGCTACTAAAACAGTCAGTAAATCAGGGATTATTCTCATACCATAAATGAAGCAGAAAATGATGCTCAGAACAATATACAATGGAATATACAATTTAATCAAAAATGCTTTTAAGCTACCTTTTTTTAAGTTTGTATAATCTTTGATTGGAAAGACTTTATAAATCCAAGCTGCTTTATATTTTCCTGAATGCCCGAGCAAAAGCACAGCTGTCGGAATAATTAGCATGCTGAAATAAATATTTAAATAGCCCATGCTATCGGAATAATCAGTAGCTTCGTACCTTGAAAAAGAAAACATAAAAATAAATGGAATGACAAATGAAAACCCTAAAGACGGATATACTTTCAGTTTAAACTCTCGCTCCTGTTTCATCATAAGGGAGGCGAAGCGGTAAAAAGCTCTTTCTTCATTCGTTCTACAAATGATTGTTAACAAAAGCGTCTTAAGTCGATTGTTCTTTTCTTTTTTCGATTTGCTAGTGTTTAATAGTTTTTGCAGATTACGTTCAAAGGTTGGAATTAGCTTTAGGTAAAGCCATATCGAGATGATTGGCATGACGACAGCTAAAATACTGAATATCACTGTAAATAAAGAGACATCACCGTTTAGCAGTAACTCATAAGGAGCGGCAAACCACATAGGAATAAGAAAAACACTCCACCAATGAAATGTTACGACCATATCAAAATTGACGAATTCAAAGGATCTAATAAGAACTTGATAGCCAATCATCAGCATTAATGATAAGCCAATTTGAACATAATTGATGATATCTTTCAGCTTTTCTCCATCAAAGAATCTTAAAATAGCGATATATAAAACAGCAGTTAAAACGACAATAAAAATATTAATTAAGACTAGTAAGAGCAACGTTACAATAAAGAATACAATTCCTTGTCTGAATAGGCCAACTACTAGAGAGATGGATGTAAAAGCAATCGTTAAATACGTCAAGTAGATGAAAATATGCATAAACTTGGCTGCATTGATCGTTCTAGCAGAGATAGGCTTGGTCGAGAGAATGCTTCTGTCCCGTACATCCAAAAGTACGGAAGAAAAATCAGAAATCAATGTTGTCATGATGATAAAAATAATCATGGCATAAGCAATACTCATCTGGAAAATATAGTTTTGACCAAATCCCATAAAAGGAATTAACATAAGCCCAAATAAAACATAAATCCATAAAGATTTGATGTAGCCGTATTTTTGCTCTTCCTTGTTTTTATTTGATGCTTGGTTAAATATTGTCGGTACTTTACGCTCATCCATTGTTAGTTTAATATGGAGGATCTTTCTCATGATTTCGTAATCGACGCCCATTTTTACAAAAATAAATTGAATTTTATCAAGCACTTGTAGGATTTTGAAATCTTTCATGCTCATACCTCTTGTACAATAGAAACGAATTTCTCACCAATTTCCTGATGATCATGGAAGCCTGTCAATTGGTTGAAAATCCTTTCCAGAGTGCCTTCAGTATTGTCTGCCTGTAGTTGGGCAAATGTCCCGTCAGCAGCGATTTTTCCATCATTCAACAGGATGATACGACTACTGATTTTTTCGACGACATCCATGATATGAGAGGAATAAAATATTGTTTTTCCTTGGGCAGCCAGTTGAGTCAAAATTTCTTTGAAAATCATCACACTATTCGCATCTAATCCATTGATCGGCTCATCTAAAAATAACAAGTCGGGATTATGTATCAGGCTAGCAATAATTAATAGCTTTTGCCGCATCCCTTTTGAATAAGAAGATATTCTAGAATGATACGCTTCTCCAACACCGAACAATTCCATTAAGGATTTTGATTTATCAGCAACAACCTCTAATTCAAGGCCATAAAGCTGGCCGATGAAGGTTAAATACTCATAACCCGTTAAATTATCATAAACGTCTGCTATTTCCGGTACATAGCCAATTCTTCGTTTATATTCAATGCTGTCTTTGCCGATATTCTCCCCAAAAAGCTTAATTTCTCCATCGTAATCACCTTCAAGCCCTAAAATGATTTTGACAGTCGTACTTTTACCGGCACCGTTCGGACCGATATAGCCAATGATTTCTCCCCTTGAGACGTGCAAGTCGATCCCTTTTAAAATTTCTTTGCTACCATAACTTTTCGTCAAATTCGTAATCGTCAAGATTTCTTCCATGTTGCAACTCCTTTCTGTTGATTCACTTTATCTTATGTATAGTGTAATTGATTTAGAGAAAATATCCATAACTATAAAGTTTTATTTAAAAATGTATAAATACCCTTTTTTCGAAATCGCATCGGTTAATTTCCAGTAGCGACCAACTTTGCTTTATAATTAATGGATAGAATATTTTGTTTTTTTGAAAATAAGGCAGGTGCAAAATGGAGGCGTAAAATGCTAATCAAATCAAATGAACAATTGCTAGTTGTATTAGATGATTTATTACGTGAACCACAGAAATTTTGGAATGAATTTTATGATCAAACATTCAAAAAGACACCCTTTTTTGTTAATAAACCTGATGAAAACTTAGTAAGCTATTTAGAAAAAATGATGATTCGTCCAAATAAAGTTTTAGAGTTAGGTTGTGGTGCAGGTCGAAATGCCATTTACTTAGCAAAACAAGGTTGTTCAGTTGTCGGTGTTGATTTATCGAATAAAGCATTGCAATGGGCGCAAAAAAGAGTTGATGAAGCAAACATAAGTGTAGAATTAATTTGTGCCAATATTTTTGAGTTGAATTTACAAGAAGAGAGCTTTGATTTTATATATGATTCAGGCTGTTTTCACCACATAGCACCTCATCGTCGTGTGACGTATATTGAAATGATTCATAAATTATTAAAGCCTAATGGTTACTTCGCCTTATGCACATTTGAGGAGCATGGTGTATATGGTGGTTCTGCCATTTTGGATGAAGAAGTTTATATAAAACGTACCTTAGAAGGTGGACTAGGGTATACAAAAAATCAACTAAAAGAAGTATTTCAAACATTTGAAGAAATTGAAATACGAAAAATGATAGCCATGTCTGATGAAGATCAGTTTTTCGGTTTAGAAGGATTTTTAGTAGGTTTATTTAAAAAGAACTTATGAGGGGAGAAGCGGATGGGGAAAATTAAGGTCTAACTCTCCGAATATAAACAGTAATGAATGGATTGAAAAATTACTTTTCCGTGATTATCTTAGATCACATCCCAAAGCAGCAAATGACTACGCTGCATTAAAAAATAAATTAGCGTCTAAATATCGATACGATTGATCGACATATACAAAAGAAAAAAAGCCGTATATCCAAATGATTATCCAAAAAGCTAAGATGTAAGGAATACAAGGCTTTGAGTCTAGAATTATTACTGGGAAATAATTGCGATTAATTGCTCAGGGAGTGGCGTAAGCTCAAAAATTAACAGATAATGGTCATCAGTATCTTCTGGGAATTTTCAAAGCAGGAGGAGAAAAAAACGTCTTCCTGCTTTTTTAGATTAAAAGGTTTATTGCTTAGTAACATCAAGATGTAAATAATCAGTAGGCTCAATTAAATAACTAAATTACGCGTTACTGTAGTTTGTACTTTAGGTTTACCAATTGTATATGCCTTCCAGTTACCTGTTATATCATAGTATATACCTTTGATATAAAAATCTATCTGATAGGTACAAGGTTTTGTAATGTTTGTTTCTGATTTTGTGCCTTGAGTCATTGTAACTGTTGATGATTTACTATAGGTATGTTCAAATTTATAATCTATTTCGCTAATTTTTTCTCAATGTCACTTAGTCGAGTGTTCATTTCATCCATACGTTTCTGTAATAGGATGGCATTTTGTTTTTCAAATTCTAACATTTCATCTTTTCGTTTTTCATTCTTTTTAAAAGCGTAATAAATTTTTATAATAATAACAAATGGTAGTATATATAGAGAGATTACTAAGAAGAAACCAACGATATTACTAAAAATAAGGCTAGCCATTTTCAATCCTCCTACTCTTTGTGTGGTTATTTTTTCTGAAACATTTTTTACTGTTTATCTTAATATGACTTTTTACCGATATGGATTAGATAAAGCTTCAAGAATATTCATCATCATAATTTAAATGTTTCATTTATAATTATATTATTACAGCTAAATTGCAATATCAATTTGAACACTTTTTTCGAAAACATCTCAGAGGTTTCTTTGTCTTCTGTTCGTCGGTCGGCGTTAGTCCGTTCAGCCTGTGTTGGCTAGATCTGTTAGGGGTTTCCCTTGTGGAGATAGCCAATACAGCCCGAGCAAGTTCATTGTAGATTGTCTCGCGCGAAACCTTGAGTTTTCGTGCAAGCTCGCTCTTATTAGTAATTCCAGCATTTAAGTTGCCTTGAAGTTCTCCACGTTGAAACTGTGTAAGGCGTGGTTTCTTATTCCGTGTTTTTATGTATTCTGTTCTAACATCGTATTCGAAATCCCTTCTTATTGATTGGTTTAGGAGCCTCAATAATACACGATTTCACATACGATGTTTTTATTTTTCTAAAGTGTTCAACTTGATTCTACAATTCTCCTAAAAAACAAAACGGCTATAATCATCACGATTAAAAGCCGTTTTTTCATGTGTTAATAACTATCGTAAGCAGAAACAGTAGTTGAACCGTATACTGCAGTTCCTCTAACTGTAGTCGTTGATACAACAACACCGCCAACATAATTATCACCAGCTGATAAACTAGCGTGTGTTGGATTATCTTTTGAAGATGATGCAGGGAAAGTACGTCCATAAAGTTTACCTAATTTTCCGTCCTTGCCTAAAAGTCCGTAAGCTACATGTTCGAGTTGAGCCTTAACAGTACCTTTATTCGAATTTGCTTTAACTGTACAATTATACTTATTAGAAAACGGGTTCCAATGATTAATATTGCAACTAGCTTGTACACCTACCCACACACCATTTAAAGTTTTGCTACCCGATAAAGTAGGAGAATAACTAAATATTGGCATAATGTCTGTGCTTTCTGGAGCTAAGTTACCATGTTCTAAAACGAACTCTGCATCTTCATCCGAAAGAACCTCACCTACTTCATATTCATCTGCGATACGATTCAATTCATCTGTAATTGGATTGGATTCAGAAGCGAAAGAAGAAGTAGTAAATCCTCCGATAAAAATTAAAGTCATAAATAAAGCGCTTAGGATTACTCTTTTCAATGTTAAAACTCCCTTCATATTTTTAGTGGATTTTCTAGGTATGAACTAATGTGTAAACCATGCAGCGGTATTTGTGATTATATCTTTAATTATCTCAATCATCTTGTACACCTCCATATCTTTTAAAATATAAATAAAGTATAATAAATAAAATGCAATAAAATTTAGAATATTCAAAAAAGAATAAATTAGGAGAGGATACTAGTTGAATATTGGGCGTATTATCAAACAAATAAGAACTTCTAAAGGGCTTTGTCAATCCGATATAGCCAAGTATTCTGGTACTGCACAAGGAAATTATTCGAAGTTCGAGAATGGACAAATAGAGGTACGCGCAAGTGTATTTTTAAAGATTTTAGATAGACTGGATATTTCTTTAGAGGAATACCAATATATCTCAAACGAATACAATCTAGCGTACAAAGAATCAATCCTAAAAAAATTCTTTTATATCTCTCACCATGACGAAGAATCTTTAGAAAATATCAAATGGGAATGCAAAAATTACCTTAAACATAAAGAAAGCGCGGCGATTCGCGATATAAAAACAATTTGCAAGGCATTAATATGTATTACAGGTTCAAATGATTTCCGCGAAGCAAAAAAAATAGCCTTACCGATTTGGACTAGGCTTTCGAAAAGTAACGCTCTATACTTATATGACATGTATTTTATTAATGCGATTATGTATATTTTCTCTGTTGAAGAAGCTATAAATATTCGAGCCTTTTTATTGAGAGAATACAAAAAATACAAAAAAATGCCTTATTCAAAAGCGTTAATTAGAATAGCTTATTTAAACATGTCCTTATTATTAATTGAAAACAATAAGTATGACTTAGCAAACGAGGATTTAGACCTTTGTATTAAAATATGTAAAGAAGATCGAATGTATTTGCACTTAGCGGTCTGTTATATCAGAAAAGGGATTTGTGGTAGCTGGGAAAATCATTTTGAAGCCGAAACATTGATTCAAAAAGGATTAGACATACTCGATATACTTGAAGAAAAACAACTATTACAAATAATGCTTGATGAAGTAAATAAATATAGTAAAGGATTTCAATATCTTAAATAAATAACTATAATGGATCTAGTTTGTAAAATTATAGGTAAGTAGAATTAGCATCATACGTGCTTCGTTAATAAGGAAATCATGACTTTTCATTTGTTCGTAGTTTAGAGCGTGCTAGTCAGAAAATTGATTGCATGGAAGTGGATAGGGTCTATAGCGGGCTGCACCAGTTAGGAGTGCCGAATATTCAGAAATGGAAAAAGTCATCGTCAATGACTGATATAAATGGTAAATCAGAGGATGAAATGGTTATTGAATGATCTTTAATTGCCAGATAATGAATGAGATCAAAAACATAAGGTGATATGTGGAGACGTTCAATGAAAAAGAGTCAGTGATACACCGTGGTCGTTGGAGTCAGACTGATAGAAGGGCTCAAGGCACTATAGTTTATCGACTCTCTTCTCCCAGGCCTAGTATTCAATACGGGTCCTGAAAATTCTGAAAATGACTTTGTCTTCTGTAGAATTTTGTATATGTTCGTGAATAATCTAGGAAAGAGATTATTAAGCCCATTTGGGAGCGTATTTCAAAATATGATCAGTGGTATTTGAGTGATATGTGTCTAATCAACACGATTTTATTTTTATTTCCAGTAGATATAGCTATTGAATTCACTCAAAATGTATTAAAAAGATTAAACAAATATAATAGCTTTAGAGACATAGAATTATTAAAATCTGCGTTTAATATTAATTTGTCACTGTTAGTAATAACGAACGAAGACTACTCTACAGCCCTTTCTATAATTAATGATTCATTAAGACAGTATAAAAGAAAAATGAATTACTATACTAGCTCTGCATTTTTCAAGAAAAGCTATTTGTCATTTCCATCTTGGTTACAATGACTCAACAATTTTCTTGGATAAAGCCTTTCAACTTATAAGGCTATATGAAGATGATGAATATTTCGAAAAAATTCAATTAGAATTTATTAAATTTACAACGATTCATGATCAAGAATTAAAATAATATTAGCATATAATAGGTGCAATTCTTCATTTTGAAGGGTTGCCTTTTTTATGAGCTAGAAACCATACCACTATGAAGGGAAAATACATATACTGTGGACCTTTTGAGTTAGATATGGTTATGCAAAAATAAAGCAAGGAGGTCAAGGGAATGTTTAATGATTTTAAGCTTATCGACGATCGTCCGGTTTATATTCAATTAAAAGATTATTTGAAAGAAAAGATTATGAAGGGACGCTTGCTGGAGCATCAGAAGCTTCCATCTACCCGTGAACTAAGTAAATTATTATTGGTCAGTAGAAATACGGTACTGAATGCATATGCAGATTTAGAGCAAGAGGGCATTATCTATGCAGTGAAAGGAAAGGGGAATTTTGTAGGGAAGGTTGCAACATTGAAAGCACCCTCCATCGAGCTTAAATGGAAGGAAAGGCTCAATAAAGCGACCTTATTAGCTGATGAATTAGATTTAATGAAGCAAGATATCCACTGGGAAAAAGGCATGATTTCCTTCAATAGTGTTGCCCCCGAAGAAAAGCTTTTTGATGTTGAAAATTTTAAAAGAGCCTTTCTGACCCGGATGTCCCTTGAAGGAGATATCGTTTTGAATTACGGATACGCGAAGGGTTATAAACCTTTAATCGAGTATCTTCTTCACTATATGGAAATGAAGGGTGTAGATATTTCCAATAAGGATATTTTGATTACGAATGGCTTTACCGAGGGATTGGATATTTTATTATCGTCCTTAGCAAAAAAATCTGGACGTGTTATTTGTGAAAACCCTACTCATCATGCGGCATTAAAGCTTTTTCGCTTACATGGATTTGATATCCACGGAATCGACATGAAGGATGACGGTATCGATATTGAACAAGTTGAGAAAAGCTTGTCGGAAAAGGAATTTGATTTTGCTTACTTAATCCCGTCTTATCATAATCCGACAGGCATTGTTACATCCTCTGAAAAAAGAGCTGAAATTATTAAGCTTTTTTCACAATATCAAATTCCAATTGTAGAGGATGGCTTTAATGAAGAATTACGTTATTCAGGCTCGCATTTAGCACCGCTAATGACTTTTATCGGTGAGGGCAACAATGTTATTTATATCAGTAGCTTTTCAAAAATTCTTTTTCCTGGCTTACGTGTTGGATGGATATTAGCAGATAAGGAACTCGTCCACTGTTTGGAAAGTATGAAAAGAGCTCGTACTATTCATACATCGACACTGGATCAGGCTGTACTTTATCAATATTTACAGGATGGCTATTTTGAAAAATACTTAAAAAAGGCCAAGTTCGTTTATAAGAAAAAATATGAACTAGCCCGTCAAGCATGCCATCAGTACATTCCTTTTAAGAGAATGACAGGAGATGGTGGACTTCATCTCTTTATTGAGCTAGAAGAGTGTATGAATGCTCGTACACTATTGGAAAAGTGCTATCAAAAGGGAGTTGCTTTTTATCCTGGAGATGTTTTTTACAGCAATGGCGAAGGCAGTAACACATTTCGCTTAGGATTTTCTCGGCTAACAGAAGAGGATATTGTGCGTGGTATTAAGATTATTGGAGATACCTTGAAAAATGAAATGGGGAGTTGAAAATATGAAGGTTGGCGTTATTATGGGGGGCGTTTCCTCTGAAAAGCAGGTCTCTATTATGACAGGGGAAGAGATGATTGCTCATTTAGATAAGAGTAAATACGAAGCCGTAGCTATTAAACTAAATGAAAATAACACGGCAGAGCTTATTGAAAAGGTGAGCAATATCGATATTGCTTTATTAGCACTACATGGCAAGTTTGGAGAAGATGGCACGATTCAAGGTGTACTAGAGACGTTGGGTGTTCCATATACAGGTAGTGGTATACTTTCAAGCAGTATTTGTATGGATAAAAATGTTTCGAAAAAAATTCTACGTTATGAAGGCATTGAAACACCTGATTGGCTCCATCTTTCGAGGAGCGAGGAGCTTCAGTTAAATGAATTAGATAAGATGGGATATCCGTTAGTAGTAAAGCCTAACTCGGGTGGCTCCAGTGTTGGGGTAAAAATAGTTAATGATAAAGATTCTTTACTCACTTCGATTGAGGAAGTATTCAAATGGGATGCTGAAATCATTATTGAGAAATATATAAAGGGTGAAGAAATAACATGCTCCATTTTGGACGGGGAGCTATTACCAATCATTTCGATTCGCCATACAGCGCAGTTCTTTGACTATAAGGCGAAATATGAGGATGCTGCTACGATAGAGGAGATTGTAGAACTTCCACCTACCATACATGAACGAGTTACCGAAGCGGCAAAAGGTTGCTATAAAGCATTAAAGTGTAGTGTTTATGCCCGAATCGATATGATGATCAAGGATGGAATCCCATATGTCATGGAAGTAAACACATTGCCAGGAATGACAAAAAACAGCTTACTACCAAAAAGCGCATCCTCGGCAGGCATTACCTATACGCAACTTTTAGATACAATTATTGAAACTTCCTTACGGGTTAGGGAATAAGGGGTTCATCACTAAAATTTAGAATGAACCGTGCATATAAGTTGATCTTCGTTACGGCTGGGCGACACCAGGAAAGCGGCCAGCTGGAACGGAAATCAACCACTCGCTATGGTGATAAAAGAAAATAGATAAGTACGAGTAGTTCATAGTTTCAATGGAAAAAACACCTCTATGTTGATTTTTAAAGGGGGAACGTCCCCATTTTCAACAAAAGGTGTTTTCTCAGTTGTCTAATTAAGCTTTAGATAATTCAATAAATCCATGTCCAAAGACATCTCGTACATCATGAATGGCAATAAAGGCATCCTTGTCAATTTCTTTGACAATCTTCTTTAGTTTCACAACTTCTTGTTTACTAATGACAATATACAGAATTTCTTTTTGCTCCTTCGTATAATAGCCATGACCTGATAGGACCGTCACGCCTCGATTCATAAAACCATTCACATGACTGGCAATCTCTTCTGGTTTTTTCGAAATAATCGTAACGGCTTTTTTGGGGTTCACACCTTCAATAACAAACTCCATCACCTTTGTTCCGACATAAAGCATAATAATAGTAAGCATTAATGCTTCTGCCCCGATAATAAAATAAGATGAAAAAGCAACAATTAAATCAAAAAACAATAGACCATAACTAATACTCCAGCCTAAATATTTGTTTGTCATTCTAGCTAAGATTGTTGAACCTGCTGTTGTTCCACCAACTCTTATGATTAAGCCTATGCCAACTCCAGCGAACACCCCGCCAAAAATAGTATTCACGATAATTTCATTTGAAGAAATTGACCACGATTCTGTTAAATGTAAAAAGAGTGAATGGAGAGATACGGCAATAATCGTATAAATAGTCGTCTGTCTACTTAAAAATTTATAACCAACTACTAATAAAGCTGCGTTTAGCACAAGGCTCACAATACTTGGCGACCATCCAAATAAATAATAGGCAATGATTGTTACACCTGTTACGCCACCTTCACCTAAATCATTAGGTATAACAAATAAGTTTACAGCTAGTGCAAAAAGCAGCGCGCCGACCGTAATCATTAAAAAATCCATACTGAACTTCTTCATATATACACCACCAAAACAAATTGATTATTTCCTAAATACATACTATATCAAGTTCTAGTCATTTTATATACTTTTTGGAATGTTCGTTTGTAATAAATCTATAATTGTTAGTATGTCCTTTATCAGTGGAAATATCGAATTGAAGAAATTGTTTACAAGGCTAGTATTAAACATACCTCTCGAAGTGCTTTTCTTCATTTTGGAGAATCGTAACTTATTTACACTACATTTTCAAAATATAACCTTACTAATGGCGAATTAAGAACTGTGTGGGAATAGTAAAGAAGGAAATGGGGAAATTTTAGAAAGAGTTTAACTTCTTTCAGTAAATGTTTTTGTGCCGAGCATAATTGATAAAAGGATGATGATTAATAATGAATACTGACGTAATTACCAAATTAAAAATCCATAAGCCTGCCAGTGAAGTATTTGAAGCTATTGTATCTCCAGATAAAATCGGGAGCTTTTGGTTCTCAAGTAGTTCAGAGAGATGGGAAAAAGGAAAAAAACTTACTTTAAAATATGATGAGTATAAAGCAGAGGTTGTTATTACTGTGCTTGGTATCGAGATAAATAGGACTATTGCGTTTACTTGGGGAGAAGAACATGGGAACGGAACGGTGGTTACAATTACACTTACGGGGGAGGATTCAAATACACTTATTAAAGTAGTAGAATCAGGACTTAAGGAAGAAAACCCGGACGTAATAGCAAAAATGATGGAACAAAAAGAAGGCTGGGTGTATACATTAACTTGCTTAAAGGGGTATTTAGAAAACGGAATAACTACTTTAAGAGCATCGTTAATTCATTAAGAGAATTTTGATAGATAGACCCGTTGTAATAAGTGAAATCCTTAAAGCTATCGGTAGTTCAAAGTGTTATGTCTAACGATGATGTTTGCAAATGAAGTACATTCCTTTAGCAAGTTGCATAGGATATTCTTATAATGTGTGAGAGGATTGAGAAAATGTACTACATTCCTTATTACGGAAACGTGCCTATGTATAACTATAACTATGGAGATCAGCTTGTTTATTGGACATCTCCTTATCAGGTAGGGTATGCGAACAGCGCTGAACCTTCTCGTTTTTCCAATGGTGGAAGTATTGAATTAAAAGATTATGGAGCTCAGCCACTTGTCATCGATCTTGAAAATGCGACTAAGCAAAACGATACGTATCGTACTGCTTTGTGGACAGGGAAGAATTTACAAATTACTTTAATGAGTATTAATGTTGGTGATAATATAGGTTTAGAAGTACACCCAAATGTGGATCAATTTTTATATATTGAACAGGGTGAGGGACTTGCTCAAATGGGCACAAGTAAAAATAATTTAAACTATGAAAGAAAAGTTTATGAAAATTATGCCGTAGTAGTGCCTGCTGGAACATGGCATAACGTCACGAATACAGGAAATGTTCCACTAAAACTTTATTCGATATACGCTCCACCTAACCATCCACTTGGTACGGTACATGTTACGAAAGCAGACGCTGAGGCTTCGGAAGCAGGCTATGGTCATGGTAATGAATAATCCATTTTAGATAGGATGCATTTTCCCCGATAATACAAGCATAACTACAAAAGACAACTCCTGCTCAGAGAAGTTGTCTTTTTTGTCGGCGTTTAAATGAAATATATATAGATAATAAGCCATTCAATGTTAAAAGAGTAATCATTGTTATGGTCAAAAATGCAATATCAGGAGCAAAATATCTAATAGTGTGCCAAGGTGTTCCTGTACTATAACTTAATAATGGAATTGAGATAATGGCCAAAACTAAAAGTATAAAACCGAATATACCCGACACGCCTCTTTTATTCACTTTTTTAGCTTTAACTTTTATTAGAAGATAAATAAGCATCACAAAAAGTAAACATAAAATAGTAATTGTTATGATTTGAAATGTAGGTTTATATTTAGGGACGTCAACGGGCTCTTTTCCATTTAAAATATTAATAATTCCTTGTTTCAAGTATAGAAGTGACTTTTCCTCTAATATATGACTTTTATTAGTGAGGATCACACCGCCCCAATCGGTTTCTGGTATATAAAATACTTCTGAGCGTGCGTCAGGATTTGAACCAGAATGCCAAATCATTTCTTCTTTAGATTCTGGATAGGAGATTCGTACACCAAGGCCATAATATCGAGATTTACTAGTTAGAACAAACGGTGAAATATAAAGGTTCATCGCATTTTTACTTAAAAAATTGTTTTGCTTATGTTGACTAAGTAGTCTAATATACTGCACCATATCTGTTGCACTTGCCGTTATATATCCATACGGTGTGCCTCCATTATCATAGGTGACTGCGCTTTTTACAGGGTGACCAAGCCATGATTGATAGCCAGCTAAGTATCCTCTTTCATAGGCCATGCTACTATTAGCGGCTGCATTTTTCATTCCTAATGGGGAAAATACTTGTTCTTCCATATATTCAGAGAATGTTTGATTGGTCACTTCTTCGATGAGAGCGCCAAGAATAGAAAAGTTAGCATTACTATACTGATGCTTTTCTCCAGGTGCAGCAGTCAACTTAACATTCGATAAACTCTCTACATTTTCCTTTATAGCACTCAAATCATTAGATTCTTTATCCGATATAGCTAAGCCAGAATAAGTACTTATCCCACTTGTTTGGGTAAGTAAATGTTTAATAGTTATTTGAGAAGCGGCTTGTTTATCTTTTAGGGTAAACCATGGCATATACTTTTGAACGGGATCATCTAATTGAATGATGCCTGCATCAACCAATCTCATAATGGCTAAGCCCGTTAGTGATTTACTAATAGAGCCGACTACAAATGGAGTTTCGGCAGTTACTTTTTCTTCGGATTCCCCGGTTACGCCCCACGATTTGGAGTAAAAGATATCATTTTTATGAACGATAGCAATAGATGCTCCTGGAATTCGTTGCTCTGCCAAAAAGTTTTCAACATAATTGTCTATAGTACTCTTAATGTCTTGTTCTGCGGCGGAGATTTGTGAGACTGGTAGAAACAGATTGAACGGAATTAATATTAAACATACTAATATAGCTTTATATATAGGGCTTGTTTTCATTGTTGTTTTCACCTATTTCCTTCAAAAAAATTTTCCCTTCATAATTTCATAGCTACGAGCTTTCATCCATGTTTAGAAAAAATATACACTTCTTTATAGTATATGATAGTTGTTGTGTATACTATTCGAAAGAAAGTTGTCTTTAAAGTATACGGATATTTTACATATAATTACTTTCCTTTTTACACTACTTAATCAAAAACTTTTGGGAGGATTATACGAATTGGACTTTAAACTACTCGGAGATGAAATTGAAGATTTAGTGGAGTTATTAACTCAAAACAAGTGGATTTATCATACTGATCAAAATGTGCAAGAGGAATCCGTTCGAAAAGGGTATGCAGAAGGATACTATCACAGCGATCGCGAAACGTTTTGGATCATTGATAATGAAGAAAAGGTCGGGATTATGATAATTCATGACATAAGCGATACAATCCCCTTATTCGATATCCGTTTAAGTACACATTATAGAGGAAAAGGATACGGAGTAAAAACGCTCATTTGGTTACAAGATTATCTATTTGGAGAAAAAGGTAAGATTCGTATCGAAGGTTATACGAGAGTCGATAATATCGGTATGAGAAAATGTTTTACGAAAGCTGGCTTTGTGAAAGAGGGCTATTTAAGAAATGCCTGGGAAAATGCAGATGGGACTGTAACTGATAGTATCCTTTATGGGGCAATAAAAGATGATTGGACTTTAGGTAGGGCAACACCGATTAAAATCGATGACGTACCATTTTGAAAAATAGACAAGTTAAGGACGTTGAGGAATGTATACAGAAAATGAAATGTTAAGAGCTTTAAAAGAATCCTGGTCAACTCAATCTAAACCTATTTAGGCTGGATCTACTTAGTATGTTAATCATATCCATTACTGTTTAGGTCAGCTTTTCTATTCATACTAACGGTGAGGAGCTGTTGATTTTTCACGGAGAGTGGCGACTCCTGCGGGATGAGCTTGTGCTGAAAGCCCCGCAGGAACGTAGTGACGAGGAGATTGAAGCCAAGCCCGCGGAAAGCGCCAACTCGGAGTGAAAATCAACCTTTGTTTATTGATACACATTATTCATTCTTTGCTATTTTTTTATAAACAAACTTGTTGACGCAAATTAAACCATCGTGTTATTATTATCTCGAATTCAAGATAACTAAATTCAAGATAAACGAATTCGAACCTTTTAATCCATTCAGAAAGTAAAATTTTACTTTTCTTCAGAAGGAGGAAATCATCATGGGTTTTTTAAATAGATTTTTTAGTTCAAAAAAAGAGGAGGAAAAAACAATGGCAGAATTAAATATCGGAATTATTATCGGATCAACACGTGAAGGTCGAGTAAGTCCACAAGTGGCACAATGGGTAAAAGAAATCGCAGATCAACGAGGCGATGCTAATTATACAATTATTGATATTGCTGATTACAAATTACCTTTACTAGGTGAACCAGGGCAAGATGCTTCAGGTGCTCAAGCTTGGTCAGAAATTATTGCAAAACAAGATGGATTTGTATTTATCGTACAAGAGTACAATCACTCTATTACAGGTGCTCTAAAAAATGCACTAGATTATTTACGTGAAGAATGGAATAACAAAGCTGCGGGTATTGTTTCTTATGGATCTGTAGGTGGTGCACGAGCAGCTGAACATTTACGTGGTATTATGGGCGAACTTTTAATTGCAGATGTACGTGTACATCCAGCATTATCACTATTCACAGATTTTGAAAATGGTACTGATTTTAAACCAAAAGCAGTGCAAACAGATTCTGTTAACCAAATGTTAGACCAAGTAATTCCATGGTCAAAAGCTTTATATACAATTCGTTAATCCTGTTCAACTTATTTCAGCGAGTGTCCAAACACCCACTGAAATAGAGGAACTCAGTCTAAGAACGCCACGTCCTGTGGCAACGACTGAGTGACCAACATCTTGTTGCTGCCGCTGCGTTAGCACTACGCTTTCGCACAAAAAACATCTGTTGGCCCAAAGCCTCCGGCGGATGTCACGGAATCGGAAAGGAGTTCTTAGGGGATGTTAGCCTAAAATCATCGCATCCATGCGATAACGGGTAACTGACCTGCATCCTGCAGGCCTGAGCACAAAGCCGATTTCGGACGCAATTATGCCGAGGCATAATTGATAGATTGAGGTAGAACGGTATTGGGTAAAGTATAGGTGAGAAAATACATTTAGTCATGAAAGGGCTTGTTAACATGAAAAAACATACTGCGGGTATACACCATATCACAGCTATTGTAGGGCATCCACAAGAAAACATTGATTTTTATGCTGGTATATTAGGCTTGCGTTTAGTAAAACAAACAGTAAACTTCGATGACCCTGGCACATATCATCTTTACTTTGGTAACAAAGGTGGTAAACCTGGTACAATTATTACATTCTTTCCATGGGCAAATGCTTACCAAGGTCGTATTGGTGATGGTCAAGTTGGCGTAACTACTTATGTTGTACCAGAAGGAACACTACCATTTTGGATTAATCGTCTTGCAAAATTCACTGTTCCATTCCAAAAAGCTGAACGCTTTGGTGAACAAGTATTACAATTTGATGACCCACACGGACTTCATATTGAATTAGTTGCACGTGCAGAAGGCGAATTGAATGAATGGACATTTGGTGAAGTAACTCCTGAGGTTGCAATTAAAGGATTTGGCGGTGCCACACTGTATTCAAGTCACCCAGAAGAGACAGCAAAAGTATTAACTGAAGTTATGGGTCTTGAAAAAGTAGCAACAGAAGGCGAGTATACTCGTTACAAATCCAGCGCAGATATTGGCAATACGGTAGATTTAAAAGTTGTTCCTGGTATGCGCGGTCAAATGGGCGTTGGAACAGTTCATCATATTGCCTGGAGAGCACAGGATGATGTGGATCACCTAGAATGGCAAGAGTATGTAATGAATCATGGACAACATGTAACCGAAGTGAAAGATCGTAATTATTTTAATGCGATTTATTTCCGTGAACCTGGTGAGATTTTATTTGAAATTGCGACAGATCCACCTGGATTCGCTCATGATGAAACACCTGAGACAATGGGTAGCCAATTAATGTTGCCATCTCAATACGAACAGCATCGAGAACAATTGGAAAGAGCATTAATTCCAATCAAAGTGCGTGCGCTTGATTAAAGGAGATGGGACGTTTGATTTCAATTGATCCTAAGAAAAATACAGAGCGTGAAAATTATAAGTTATTGATAGGTAACATTATTCCGAGACCTATTGCCTTTGTTACGACGAAGTCAGAGCAAGGGATTATCAATGGTGCACCTTTTAGTTTTTTTAATATCGTGTCTTCCAATCCACCGATGATTTCTATAGCCGTTCAAAGACCGAATGGGCGCTTAAAAGATACCGCTCGCCATATCCATCATCAGCAACAATTTGTTGTGCATATTGTAGATGAGGATAATGTTAAGCAGGTGAATGAAACAGCCGCGTCCTTACCTGTTACTGAAAGTGAAATTGATCGAGCACAATTTACATTAATCGATAGCCAACTGATATCTGTACCAGGTATTCAAGAGGCAAAGGTTCGAATGGAATGCCGTTTAGTACAGGCGATTCCTTTAATGAATGGTGACGAACAGACAGGTGATTTGTTTATTGGTGAAGTCGTACAATATCATATAGATGAGACCATATATAATGAAGGGCGAATTGATCCAAGAAAACTAAAAGCAGTTAGCAGACTAGCTGGGGCAAATTACGCAAAAATTGGTGATATATTTGAAATAGAACGTCCTGATTAAAAATAAAATGCGAAAATGTTGATATAACAGCATTTTCGCATTTTTTTGTTCTAAACTTATATTAAAATTCTCTCTATATTCATTAAATCTTCGTTTGTTAATAAGACATCAGTTGCTTTCACATTGTTAGCCACTTGTTTTTTATGTTTCCCACCTGGGATAACGGCATCAACGCCATTTTGAGCTAATAACCAAGCAAGCGCTAGATTTGGTAATGTCGTTTGCTTTTCCGCTGCAATTCCATTTAACGCCTCTACTTTTAGTAATGTTTGTTCAAATAATTCGCCTTGGAATAAAGGATCCGAAATACGCCAGTCTCCAGTACCTAGCTTAAAGTCTTTTGTATACTTTCCACCAAGTAGGCCATATGCAAGCGGGCCGTATGGAATAAATGAAATTTCATTTTTTATACAGTATGGCAATAAATCCTGTTCTGCTGAACGATTTAACATATTGTAAGGAGATTGTAGGACAGAAATATCATTATGCACATTTGCCTCTATAAGCTGTTCTAATGTTACGTTTGAAATGCCTATTGCTCGGATCTTTCCTTCTTCTTTTAAGCGTGACAATTCACCAATCGACTCCGCAAGAGGAGTTTCGTTATCCGGGAAGTGTAGATAGTAAAGATCTACATAATCCATTTGTAGTCGTTTCAAGCTACTTTCGAACGCACCACGTAGATATTGTGGATGATTATCTGTTTTCACTGAACCATCCTCAAACCAATGTCTACCGCCCTTTGTTGCTAAAACGAAGTCTTCCCTGGAGTATTTTTTTAATACTTCGCCAACAAGTTCTTCTGAACGCCCTTTTCCATAAATGTCTGCTGTATCAATAAAAGTTATCCCTAAGTCAAGTGCAGCTGAGACTAGCTCCTTCCCATCTTGTTCATTTAAGTTTTCAAATAAGTTATGTCCACCTACAGCATTTGTCCCGAGACCAATTTCGGAAATTTTGATATTAGTTTTTTTTAATGTATGAAATTTCATATTCCTACCTCCTCGTTGTTCTGTAATCAGAATAGAGTAAAAGGGGTGTTTTACCAACATACATCGTTATAGTTTCATATATAGAAACAAGTGCATTTTAATTGCAAATAAAGGGCCAATAAAATATACAAAGGCCTTTACATTATGCTAAAAGATAATGAATTTCTTCCGTCAATTGCTGACTTGCCTCGCCTAACTTTTTTGCAAATGATCGAATGGCAGTTTTCTTAATTTGATTCGTTGAACCGTGCAAAGCAATGGCCCCGATGACTTCTTCATTCACATATATCGGAACGGCAATACAACATTTACCTTCATTCGTTTCTTCATTATCAACAGCATACCCTTGCGCTTTAATGACCTGTAAATGAGGAATCAATAGACCATAATCATAGAAGGTTTTTGATGTAAAGGTATTCAGTTCAATACTATTTAATAGTTCACGTTGTTTTTTAGGTGGCAGATGAGCTAATACTACTTTTCCTAGCGCGCTTGAATGCATAGGTGTTCGAGTATCGATTACCTGAAAAGCAGGCTGTTCAAAAGGCTCCCTAATCACATTTTTTATCACCATCTCACAATCTTCCAATATACCAATATAAGTAGTTATTTCTTCTTGGCGGGCTAGTTGGTATGGCGCTACAAGAGATGCCCATTGGATATCTTTGTGCCAGTATAAGTGCTCATCCCTGAAAATATGCGGATTTAATTGATAATACTTATTATATTTAAGAACATAGTTCATTTTTTCTAGCGTATAAAGCATGCGAAAAGCGGATGTCTTATTCATTGATAATTCTTCCATAATTTCAGTTAATGTAAGAGAATGCTTTTGACGTAATACATCTAAAATCAAAAGGCCCTTTTTTAATGTCGATACTTCATAGGAATCCATTTTGTCCTCTCCTAACTTCTAAAATAACTTAACCTGTGCCTGTGAAATATTCATATATTTCTTTTTAATATTATAAAGGCAATTTTTTATAACTTCTCAATTTTTATTTTAATAATAAACGACCTCTAATTTGTAAAATAGTGGATAATATAAAAATGTCAGTGTTTTTTTGTATTAAATGTTGATTCTCCTCTTACTGGAGGTAATACACTTTGATTTGAATCAGCAAGATCAAAAAAACAAGGAGGTTTTTCATTATGAGATCTATTGAATTGTTTTATATCATCTTTAATATTGTTTTACTAGGTTGGTTAGTCTTTGGTAGAAACAAGTCACGGCAAGGGGTGCTGATAGGTGGTGGTATGTCTATTCTATTTCTGCTTGTCCATGGGATCATAGAAGGTATGCGTTGGCAAATGATACCGACCTATTTAATGACATTATTTTTTATCGTTGTTGTTGTGATGAGGCACTTTTTTGACCCAAAAGATCAAATAGAACAACAATCAAATATGCGCCGATCACGTGTTGTTCTTAATTCAACATTAGCTGTACTTTATTCTGCTGTAGCTGTTAGTCTGCCTATGGTGCTTCCGGTATTTACTTTTGAAAAGCCGGTGGGTCCGTACAAAATTGGAACAGTCACTTACGATTGGGTGGATACTCAAAGGAAAGAGACTCTTACACCGGAGCCTGATGACAAACGCGAATTAATGGTACAAATCTGGTATCCTGCTGATACGACTGCTAAAGGTAATACGGCTCCTTATATTTCCGATTCTGATGTTTTTGCAGAGGGGTATAGTAAAATCCTGAATTTACCGAAGTTTTTATTCACAAATTTTGGTTATGTCAAAACACATGCTATTGAGAACGCTGAGATTTCTAATCAGGAAACAACCTATCCGGTGCTCCTGTTCTCTCATGGTTTTAGTGGACATAAAAATCAGAACACTTTTCAAATTGAGCAATTAGTCAGTCAAGGCTATATCGTGGTAGGTATGGATCATACTTACAGTAGCACGACTTCAGTCTTTTCTGATGGTCGTGTAGCAAATTACGTGCCGCAAAAAACTGAATCAATTGCATATTTAGATAAAGCAAATGAAGGTTGGGTAGAAGATGCTAAATTTGTGCTGGATCAAGTGGAGCAGCTGACTCAGAATGATCCTGAAAACCGTTTTACAGGTCGAATGGATATGGAGAATGTAGGTATGTTTGGTCATTCCTTTGGTGGAGCAACAAGCACCCAAATGCTAATGACAGATTCAAGAATAAAAGCAGCTCTTAATATGGACGGTGTTTTATATGGAAAACTCCGAGTTCCTGTGGATGGGCTGAAGAAGCCGTTTATGATGATGAGTGCCGATGACACAATCAGAGAGGCGAAGGAAAAAGATGGTAAGGAGCTCATCGAGTTTGTAAAGGAAACTTTGCCACGGTACGAGTATGTAACTGTGGGAGGGAACTATTGGATGAAAATTAAAGATATGAAGCATATGGGCTTCTCCGATTTATACCTGTTTTCACCGCTTTATGAACGGATGGAAGGGGTCGACATCCAAAAGGCATACCGATTAATTAACGATTATTCATTGGATTTCTTCGATCATTATTTGAAGCAACAGCCATTCAAACTATTGGAGCAAAATATAGGCGAACATCCAGAGTTTACGTTACTGAAAGGTTGACTACCAAAACGAATAGTTGAGGGTAATTAGCCCTCGATTATTCGTTTTATGTTTCTTCCATATGTTTAAGCCGCCATTCTATTCCTTGAAATAGTAATTGATTAGCTTTAGAGAGTTGGAAGTATTGTGGGCTTAGGATAGCACATAACGTTTCGCATCGTTCGAGTCGTTTGGTTTTGGTTATTTGAATATACTCTGCAAAGTAGCGGAAGTGATCTTCTTTATTGTTCAATTGCTGTGAGTTCGCATAGAGCCTAGCGGTGTCGTCGATAATGGTCTGTACAATCGGGCTGTTGGCAGGCAAATTTTGCTTCAACGCTTTATTCAATCGATGATGGATGCTCTCAAGCTTTTTGACCAATGTTGTAGCATTATATTTTGACTGATGAACAATATTAAAGTACAGAAATTCAGTATTTTTCAAGTCTTTTATAAACTGAGGATCATTTATGAGCTCCTGTAATTCATGCCAAGCAGCTGTTTGTTTGGCGGAGCCTTTCACTTGATTAATAATATATTTATCAAAATAATGAAAAAACGAATCTCTCCACTCTTTAGGAATGCCAATTAATAATTGGCATTCCTTCAATTTTTTATCGATAAATTGTTTTTTATGTTCGGCATTTATTGTTCGTGCGTTTACTAAGTTATGAATATACTGCAATGAATCCCCGTCATGTTCCTTTGCTTGACGAAGAATCGATATCATATCCATAAGCGTAGTAACCTGTGTTTCCATCGATTCGATCTGCCAATCAAGTGTTTTATCAACTGATATTTCTTCAGATATCATTTTGCTTATTTCATCAATTCCGAAATCCAGATAACGCAGGTTTGTAATCATTTCAAGGCGCCATATATCTTCAGCTGTGTACAATCGATGGCCACCCTCAGTATAACTTGTAGGTTTCAGCAATCCAATTTCGTCATAGTAACGGACTGTCTTTATCGTGGATCCTATCATTTTAGCTGTTTCACCTATTGAATATTTTTTTTCTTCCAAATGATTACACCTCCTGATTGGATCACTTATATCTAACAATGATAAATAAACAAAAGTCATTATGCTAGTAAAGAATTTATTTCTCTTATTTTACGATAAACGGGAAATAGATTAATCCTTAAAAGGTTGAATGACATAAAATGATATAAATTGCAGGAATCAATAACAACTATTGCATTAGGAGAGATCGAGAGAAAGGACTTATCAGGCAAGTAATGCTGATTATGGCACTAATTGAGGAATTGGACTTGCACAACTGTGAAGTTTAGCTACTTCATTCAGCAACGTAACGTAAGTAAACCATTAACTCGTTTTCTAGTAAAAAGATAAATTGCTATACTAATCTAATTGTTGACTCGATTCGAAAACATAGCTAATATACTGATTATTAGTAAAAATGCATAAAAATGATATTTATTAGCTTTTTATTGGAAATGGAGTGGTTATTATGGCGAATTTTTTACGAAGAAAGTCAATCGAGCAAGCCAATAAAATAACTGAAGTCGAACGTTTTAAACTAAAGCGTGAACTAGGGTCGTTGCAGTTACTGCTGTATGTACTCGGGGCTACAATAGGAGCTGGGATTTTTGTACTGCCAGGAACTACTGCTGCTCTACATGCAGGCCCAGGTGTCGTTGTTTCTTTCTTAATTGGGGGTCTTGTAACAATTGCAGTTGGATTAGCCTATGTCGAATTCGCAGCGATGGCGCCCGTCGCAGGGAGTGCTTACACCTATTCTTATATTGCGTTAGGTGAAGTGATTGCTTGGATCATCGGTTGGGATTTACTATTGGAATTTATCGTTATTTCTAGTACAGTCGCAGTTGGTTGGAGTGGCTACGTCGATTCATTTTTACGATCTGTGGGAATTCACTTGCCAGAGATTTTAACAAAAGATATTGCCCATGGTGGGGTTGTAAATCTACCTGCTGTGGCTGGTTGGCTTATTGTAGCTTGGATTGCAATGAGCGGGATTAAAAATGTTGGCCGATCAAATATGTTATTTACAATGGCAAAAGTCGGTGCGATTGTCTTATTCCTTGCTATCGGTGCTTTTCACATTAACCCTATAAACTGGACACCATTTACACCGTTTGGCTGGTCAGGAGTAATGGCGGGAGCGGCATTAGTGTTCTTTGCCTTTACTGGATTTGATGGTGTAACAACTGTTCTGGAAGAAGTAAAAAATCCACAAAAAACAATACCAAAAGCTTTAATTGGTGGCTTGAGTGTATTAACACTTATTTATGCATTTGTTGCACTAGTATTAACAGGTATCGTACCATTCCCTGAATTGGATGTTCCAAATCCTACAGTGTATGCACTACAATCTGTTGGTATTCAGTGGGGAGGTGCTATCATCGCAGTATCAGTTATTTTTGGATTGCTTGCTACGATGATTGCAAATACAACCAGTGCGACGCGCGTGTTGTTTGCAATGAGCCGTGATGGGCTTCTACCAGAGCGTATTGCACAAACAAATAAAAAAACAGGAGTACCAGTATTATCAACTTTAATTGTGGTTGGAACGGGTATTCTCTTATCAGGATTTTTATCAATCGGGGAATTAGCGGAATTTGCTAACATCGGCGGTTTAACTGCTTTTGCTTTAACAACAGTTAGTGTCGTTGTTCTTCGCTATACACGACCAGATCAACCACGTGTATTCAAAGTACCTGCGCTATGGCTTGTAGCAACTGTAGGCGTTGGAGGATGTATTGTATTAATTTTTAGTCTTCCGCCATTTACTATAGTCCGCTTTTTGATTTGGTTAGCGATAGGTTTAGTTATATACATAGTCTATGGATACAAGCACGCTAAAATAGGCTCTAAAAATGAAGATCTATAAATGATAAAAACACCTCTTTAGCTCTAAAGAGGTGTTTTTTATAACTAATGCACATTCTTGTTAATTACAACATAGTATAAGTTATGCCCAGGCGTTGATTTCGCAGAAGGTATCACCAAGAAAGTCATTTATCATTTGCTTTCTTTGTGCCGTATTAATTTCCCCCAACAAATAAAAAGACTATCTTCGTTAAATCTTGAAGTTCTGTGCACGTTCAAGATTCTTCCGGGTATTTCTAATGCTAACTTCATTTGAGCTAATGGCTCTTCAGGTGTAGTCCCATCTTTCTCCATCCGATTAGTCCAGATATTATATGGACCCGTTACTTCAATTTGACGTTCATAAGGAGCAATTGGTTATGAATGTCCTTCGAGGTTCTTTGGGATTTTCACAAATTCCGTCTTTTCTATTATTTTCAGTTTAAAATTTTAATAAGAATATCATACTGAAACTAAGGAGCAATACCAAAATCTGTTGTTGATTAAAAGGAATGAACGTAATTATGCCGAAGCAAAATTGATTACCTTCTTAAAAGAAGTTACATTGGCTATGATGGTGTTCAAAGGGGTATAATAGAATAATAGAATTTAGGCTTATAACGCTGATACAGCTTTCAATAAAATACAAAAGTATGGTCATTAATTTACAATTTGATAAGACATATAATTCTTTTCGCTCCATGGATTTATTTATTTCTTATAAGACTTATAAAGCAGCATGCATGTAAGTCTTATTCTAAGTGATGATGGGAATAATAATCCAAAGAAGGGGGCATTTACATAAGAATGATACGTAATGTTTTACATCAATTTATTAATTGCTTATGTTCATTTGATAGCGAAACCCAGGCAGCGAAGCCGTTTTGTAGAAGGAGTGAATACATGAGTAATTTCTTTCGAAGCCACGGATTTAAACGTTTTATAATTCTTGTTGGGATCGCTATTGCACTATATTTGATGCGAAGTATGATCAATCTTATTCTTCTCACGTTCATTATTACTTACTTGATGAATCAACTTACCACGAAGACAACAAAAAAGATTAGAAAATACACACCAATGAACGAGAAGGCTGTAACAGTTACCCTCTATCTTTTACTTCTTGCAGGTATTGTGGCAATTATCTATAAGTATTTGCCTGTCGTAACCCAACAAATTACACAGCTCTTTGATCTTATTGCTAGCTTTAGTCTCGATCCAAATGATAATGAGATTGCAAGGTATTTAGCTCCAACTTTTGAGAAGATTGAACTGGGTAAATATTTAGAGCAGGGCGTAGACCTCACGCTGAAAAACCTTACGAATATTGGTAAAATCATTTTGCATATATTCATCGCACTAATTTTGAGCTTGTTTATTTTACTTGAGAAGAAACGTATTATTGATTTTACAGCGAAATTTAAAGATAGCAAAATGAGCCATCTTTACGATGAATTACATTATTTCTCAAAGATCTTCATTCGTTCTTTTGGTAAAGTGATTGAGGCGCAGTTCATTATTGCCGCTGTCAACTGTGTTTTATCTATTATTGCTTTATCCATTATGGGCTTCCCACATTTAATTGCACTGGGGATTATGCTCTTTATACTAGGATTGGTGCCAGTTGCAGGGGTCATCATGTCCTTGATTCCTCTCACTATAATTGCATATAGTATCGGTGGACCAATGTACATTGTTTATATTTTGGTTATCGTTATGGTACTACATGCTATGGAGGCATACTTCTTAAATCCAAAGCTGATGTCTGCCAAGACAAATCTTCCAATTTTCTATACATTCATCGTCATTCTCTTCTCAGAGCATTTCCTTGGTGTATGGGGATTAATTATTGGTATTCCATTATTCATGTTCCTTCTTGATATTCTCGGAGTTACGTCCTCAGAGGATGATCGGCAAATGGTAATGGAAACACAAGTGGACAAATAAATTGAATAAAGTTTCGTTCAAAAAGGAATCAGTATGTCTGATTCCTTTTTATTTTATTTATTGAAAATATATACATATGCTAAGATGAACTATGACACGAGTTAGGGGGGATAGATGTGAGTAATTATGTTAAGTTGCTAGATACGGAAGCAGCCCATGCAAAGCCTAATTTTGATACGGCAATACTTTGCATGGGGTGAATTCCAATATTTGCCCTGAAGTATTTCTTATAAAATTAGCTTTGCTGCCTTATTTTATTCATTTCAAAATAAAAATGAGGGGTTGGCATAAATGGCTTATAAGAAGGCTTCAGCTATCTTACCGAAAGAGCTTTTAGTAGAAATCCAAAAATATGTTCAAGGTGAAACGATTTATATTCCTAAAATAGAAAACACTTATTTAGAGTGGGGTGCTCGCTCAGGCTCAAAGAAATATATTGAGGATAGGAATAAGTCTATAAAAGAAGCATTTACGAATGGAGCTTCCATTGAACAATTATCTAAGGAATATCATTTAGCTGTAGAAACGATTAAAAAAATTATATATACAAAGTAAATGTTTAAGCACTAGCAACTGATATGTTAGTGCTTTTTGTATGCCTAGTACGTTTCTTAATCGAACTAGGCATATTCTTCCCGGTAGAAATTTTGTTCAATATAGTTAAAGGGAGGAGTTTAATTTATGATTACAGGGCAAGGTGTATTTTTAAGATCAATTACTGAAAAAGATGTAGATAGTATTTACGAGTGTTTTCAAGATGAAGAAATTATGTATATGACAGGTACACGTAACATTTTAACGAAGGATCAGATTAGAGAGGCTTTGCATCGATTTAGCGAAGATCCCACACGACGTGATTTTGCTATTTGCTTAGTAGAAAATAGCCGTGTTATTGGTGATTTAGCCATTATGGAAATAGACTTAGACAATAAAAAGGCAATATTTCGCATAGCTTTACATAATACAGAAGATTGTGGCAAGGGATATGGGACTGAAGCGGCTCAGCTTGTTCAAAAATATACGTTCGAGGAGCTTCAGCTTAATCGCTTAGAGTTACAAGTTTACTCCCATAATATTCGGGGAATCAAATCGTACGAAAAGATAGGCTTCAAAAAGGAAGGAACTTTAAGGCAATCCTTATATATGAACGGTAAGTATTCTGATGAAATAATTATGAGTATTCTACGTGATGAATATATGAAATTAAAAAAGAGCCATTAGTACAGCTAACCCCCTCTCAATTATTGTATTGAAAGGGGGTTAACTTCATTTATATTGCTTTATTTTAAGGAACTTGCTTCTGAGAAGATGGTATGCGTTTTTTTCTTCATAAATATAAAAATTAGCAATGCGGTAATACCTTCTGCGACAGGGAACGTCCACCAAATAGCTTGTGGGCCAAAGAATTTAGGCAATAGTACGAGAGCAGGGATAAATAATAGAATACTGCGAAGTAACATGATGGTTGTTGCAAGACGTATTTTTTCAATTGACTGGAAGAATTCCGCAAATACCATGTTCACTCCAAGGAATGCATACCCAATTGCAAAATGTACAAAGCCTTGTGTAGCCATATTGCGAATGTCAAATGTGCTATCACCAAATAATGCAATTAGCTGCGAAGGGAATAACATAGCAATAATGACAGTCGTTAAACCTATAATAAATGCAGTGGCAATACCTATTTTCAATAATGCTGTTAATCTCTCAGTTAACCTCGCACCGTGGTGATAACTAACTAGTGGCTGTAGGGCCATACCGATGCCAAGGAATACCGTTAACAGTACGGTATGAATATAGTTAACCATTGCATAAGCAGTAACTCCATCTGAGCCTAAATAATGTAAAAATGTCACATTGTATAAAATAACCATAACAGCGACGGAGGCTTCAACGATAAAGCTTGGTAGCCCAATAGCGAATATTTTCTTTAAATCAGATATGCTGAAAAATGTACGGACAAATTTTAATTCGGATTGCTTTCGGAAGAAGTGTAGGCATAGCACCGACATACCGATTATTGTGGAGAGTGCTGTAGCTAGGGCACAGCCAGTCACGCCGTAATTGAATACGAAAATAAAGATGTAGTTTAAAATAATGTTTAACACAGATGTAGTGATTAAGCCCATCATCGCAAGCTTTGGATTGCCGTCATTTCGAATAAAAATGCTTAGTAAGTTTTCAATTGTATAGAATACACCGAAAATCAAAATAACATGTAGATACTCTTGAACATAAGGGAAGGTGGCGTCACTTGCTCCAAATATATAGGAGATTTTCTTTAAATTTAATAAAAGGATTAGAATCAGTGTCATGACGACAACGATCATTGTTGTAAATGCTAATGTAAAGAGCTGATGTGCTCGTTTTTTATTGCCTTCACCGAGGGAAATTGAAAATAGTGTTGCTCCACCCATACCAATCCAAAGGGAAATGGATAGTAAAATCGAGAAAATTGGTACGGCGATATTTACTCCTGCTAAAGCGGCTGGTCCAACTCCATGACTAACGAAAATACCATCCACTAAAATATTGACTGACATCAGCAACATACCAATCATAGCCGGGAATAAATATGATAAAAACAAGGGCCTGAGCGGCCTTGTTTCAATTGGATTAATGGTAGTCATGAGCATATACCTCCTTTACCATCACCTTTTCACCTTTAGTATCTAGCTCACCGTTAAAGACGAAGCCAAACTTTTTATATAATTGAATAGCTACTGTATTGTTGTCATAAACGCTTAAATATATATTTTGACAGCTGTATTTAGCTACTAAATATTGAATAAGCTGCTGTAAAAAGTATTTTCCCAATCCTTTGTGCTGGTAGCGCTCATCAATGAAATAGCGATCTAACCAAACACGTTGTGAATTGTCCTTTTGTGGAAACATGCCATACATAGCGAAGCCGACTGCATGATCTTCCTTATACAATCCTACAGGGATAAAGCGTTTATCTTCTTTTGCCTCTGCTAAGCATTGTTCTGTACTTTCAATAAAATCTTGCTGATTATCAGCAATGCGTAGTGTTAATACTTCCTCTTTGTTTAAAGCTGTAATGTCACGAATTTCCGTGAACATAATGTCAAAACCTTTCTATTTTTAATTTCTTTCAGCGAATGTCAAGGCATTCGGAAAGGGGGTGCTTTGTGCACACAAACCGATTCCGGACGCAATTATGCACTGGCATAATTAATTGTGAATAGCTACAATCTAATGTATATAGTTACTATATAGTCAAGGAGGGGATTTTAAAAATGTTTAATAAAAATGTAAAATATTTTACAACTGGTGAGTTTGCTAAAATTTGTAAGGTTAATAAACAAACGTTAATTTACTACGACCAAATTGGTTTATTATCACCAATTATGAAAGATAGTAAAGACTACCGTTATTATTCTGTTGCACAATATGAATTTTTCAGTGTGATCGAGCTATTAAAGGCGGTGGGCATGTCTTTAAAGGATATTCAAAAATATATGGCCGAAAAATCACCTGAAAATTTTTTAGACTTGATGTATCAGCAAAAGGAAATTGTAGCGAAAAAACGTCGAGAGCTGGAGATGATTGAAAGCATTATTGATGTCAAAATCGATTTAACAAAAGAAGCCTTACACCTTGATTTTGATAGCATTACAATTGAACATCTGCCAGAGGCAACGTTGTATTTAAGTAAAAATATCGAGGATTCGACGGAAGAACAGTTTACGAAGGCTGTTTCAGATTTTATAGATGAATTAGATCGCTCGCAATTAGACACAGGTTATCCCATTGGAGGGATTACAAGAAGAGAGCAAATATTAGCTGGAAACTATGATAATTATAGTTATTTGTATATAGAGCAGCCACATCCACGAGAAGGTCATCCTTATTTCGAAGCCATTGAAGGAGATTTTATTGTCGGATATCATATAGGAACATCTTCTACACTTGGTGAAACTTACGAGCGATTATTTAAGGTTATGAGGGAAAAAGGTTTTGAATTAGGGCAGTACGTATATGAGGAATATATTTATGATGCCGTGATTAAAAATCGTGAAGAGGATTATGTAACGAAAATTATGATAGAAATTAAAAAGGGTTTTTGATAAGTTAACTTATCAAAAACCCTGGCTTCCCAATATGTTTTAGTGCAACGTTAAGTTTATTTCAGGATGTTCCTTCTGAATTTCTTCTAATTTATTGTCATTGATTCCTTTTAAATTTTTATTAAAAAAGCCTAGTGACAATTCATTAATCAGCTTAAAGATAGCATTCACTTTTGCGCCAGATTCATTAATAATTGGTGAAACTGCTGCTAAATCTGTAAAACTACCATGATTTGTTTTAGGAATAATAGCTGTGTAAACACCCGGCTTTTCAATCGTTTTATTTCTTAAATAGGATTCTACAAACAATTCATCTCGATTACCTGGTTGTTGGCTATATGCTTCTTTCATAAAATTAATGGATGCCTCCGCATTCAACAGCATAAACGGCTTTTCTGGGCCATTTGTTGGCATAGCGTCACCATATAAACCACCATCCATAGACGATGAAAATCTAGATGAACAACTATATTTACAGTTTTATACGGCTGGCAACGGTGATGCACTTCTTATTAGGATTGAGGATGGTTCCGTTTGGTATTGGAGTCATGAGGAAGATGAGTTCGACCTACTAGCCAAGCGTTTTACTATCTATGTAGAGCGAGCTACAGCTTTAGGTTGTATAGGTGCAGATTGTGGTTTGAGCGGAGGCAGGTGAAAAAACATCTCCAAAGCGTAAGTACACTGTAGAGATGTTAATTGTTTTATTTATAGTGATACGTGCTAGCTCTTTGATTATTTCGCTGTATTTGATTGAACCATGCACGATCCTTTTCCTCTTGTTTTAATGTACTAACGATGGTGGATGAGCAGCTAACACAGATTTTTGCCTGAGTAATTTGTCCACAGCGTTCACAAGGTGCGCCTAAATTAGGAAAAATCGACTTTTTTAATTTTCCTGTTTTCACCCATTTATAGAGTAGCTCAGATGAAACCCCAGTTAATGCAACTACCTCATCGTTCGTTAAATAGCGATTGTTTTTTCTAAGTAAAAAATGATGTAATTCCGAAAAAATATCTTCTTCTCTCACATCAATCCTTTTGGTAAATAGCAGCATGTTTATCACTCTCCCCGTGTACTTCAATTTATGACTTCTCCTATACTTTCATTTGCATTGTTAGGCTGCTCGTCATATTTATAGTTTTCCCAACGATTTCGTGCTAGTTTTCGATATTTATTGGAAACATTTCGATCTGCAATTAATCGAGAGAATCCTTTTTTCGCCTCGGCAATATCTCCAAGTCGAAGGCTTAATTCGGCATGTAAATATTGAATTCTCTCTCCACCCTCTTGATTGGATGCAAAAGATTTGCTGTAAAAATCTCTTGCTGCAAAGAGGTAGCGCATTTCCGATTCATGATCATTTTTTAAGCGATATAGCCAGGCTATTTTTAGTGCGAAGTTGGCCATAAGAAGGGACTCTTCCATCGATGCTCTTGATACAAGATAAGCTAATTTAAGGCTTACAATGGCATCATCAATCGTACGCTCCTTGCAGATATCCATAGGTTTTTGTAGCTCTTTAATGTACAGCTCATCAATAAGAAGCATGAACGGTCCATACGTTCTTGTCATAGATTTGTGGTAAGCGTAGCCACAATGAGGACAAACGGCAACTTCATATAATAACGGGTTTAAACCTTCATAAACTGGCATGAAGTCTGTTTGTTCTTCGATAATTTTATATCGATTAGGGCGGACTTTATATGTAGTAAAATGCTTTTTGCAAAACTTACAATCCACACTACTTTCATAGTAGTAAATGTTAAATGCCATAAGAATCAACTCCTTTACATTCAGACGGTTATTATTTCTTTTGTTCTATTTATAAGATGGATAGTATCGTTCAATGTATTTAATTAGTTATCTTTTATTTTAACAATTCTATGTTCTTTGGTATACTCCTTTAGAATTATTGAACTAAAAATGTTCTCTACATTTTAGTTGTTTGAAATTTTGATATGTACCCGTAATAGTGTTTATCGGTGTCGTTAAAGCAAGTTATACATTCGTTTTAGTTTGTCAAAATATGTACAAATGTTTAATTAAATAGCTACTGATTTTTATATAATAAAGTAAAAATACATGTAGGTGAAAACACCTATATGTATTTTTGGTATAAAGATGTTTCTTAATGTAAAATTATAAGCGCATTAATTGGTAAAAAATGGGGTGTTTATGGATGGTGAAGAGGAGTCACACAATGCATGTCTGTGGCGGAAATTAGCATCTTTAAACTAGAGAGAGTAATCATCAAAAGTTGTGGATGATATTTGTTAAAACAATGCCATGTATAAAGGTTGAATGGAGGTGAAGGCTGGGCTAATCGATATAATTGATAAAATTATGTAAAAAGATAAGGAGCGAACGATGGATTATAAAATTGTATTCTTTGACGTAGATGGAACGCTGGTTAATTACGAAGATGGTCGTATTGAAGAAAGTACAAGGAACGCTATCGAGCAATTAAAGAACAAAGGAATTCATATTGTTGCTGCTACAGGAAGACCTTTATCGATGTGCCAAGATTTAAGAAATGTAGGAATAGAGACGTTTATTACAGCTAATGGTGCATATGTTAAGCACCAAGATCAAGTCATACATAAAATCCCTGTTGCAAAAGAAATTGTCCAAGTAGTTAAGGCTTTTGCTGATGAAAATAATCAAAGTCTATCGTTTTTTACAGAACAATTATCAATGAATAACGTCCAAGAAGAAAAGACATTAAAAGCCATACAAGAAACATTATCTTTGCAAGAGTTTCCTGTTATTAATGAAGATATTGTAAAGCAAGAGGTTTACTTAATGTGTTTATATGGTGATGAGGATATTGAGAAAAAGTATACTTCAAAATTTCCTCATTTATTATTTAAAAGGTGGCACCCTTACATTACTAATGTTTTGCAACATGATGTTTCCAAATCTATTGCTGTCCAAGCTGTGTTAGATTATTTCGACTTGAGTCCTGAGGAAGCGTTTGCTTTTGGAGATGGAGATAATGATATCGACATGCTGGAGCAGGTCGGCCTTGGTATTGCAATGGGCAATGGTAGTGAAGCATTAAAAAATATCGCTGATTATGTAACGAAAAAATCAACTGAAGATGGAATTGATTATGCTCTTCGTGAGCTACAAATAATTAGTTAGTAATGAAAAACATTTTTAAGATACAACATTGATGAATGCATGGAGAAAATTGTAATAAATTCATAACACTCATAATGTTATCTCTATTGAGTTATTATAAAGCTAACTATTAAAAATTATTACGATTTAGGTGGGATGGATTTATGGCGCATCACGTGCAATCTCTTATTGAACATTATGGATATTTTGGCATTATTCTTATCCTGGTTGGAGGGATTGTCGGGCTGCCACTTCCTGATGAAATATTTTTAACATATGTAGGGTATAGTGTATATCGTGAAACTCTTTCACATATTCCAGCTTTAATCAGCGCTATCGTAGGTGCAGCGGGGGGAATTACCTTGAGCTACTATATAGGCTATAAATTCGGGCTCCCCTTATTACAAAAATACGGTTCGAAAATCCATATAACTGAACAGAAAATTGATTTTACGAAAAAGTTATTTGAAAAAATTGGACCAATATTATTATTAATAGGGTTTTTCATTCCTGGTGTGCGTCATCTTACTGCATATATTGCGGCTATTAATAATTACCCTTATAAAAAATTCGCTTTCTTTGCTTATGCGGGAGCAACTATATGGACATTTACTTTTATTACCTTAGGAATGGTGCTTGGAGAGAAATGGCATTATGTTGGGGTATATTTATCCCGCTACAGTATTTATCTCATAGTATTGTTCATCATCATTATGTTGATCGTTTATGTTATTTTCAAAAGAAAGAATTCACCTAAATAAATGATTAAGAAAGGTCTGGTTCAATATTTATTGAATCAGACCTTAACTTGTCGAGTTTAATTTAAATAAAGTGTATCAAAAAACAAAGGTTGATTTTCACTCCGAGCTGGCGCTTTCCGCGGGCTTGGCTTCAATCTCCTCGTCACTCCGTTCCTGCGGGGCTTTCAGCGCAAGCTCATCCCGCAGGAGTCGCCACTCTCCGCGAAAATCAACAGTTCCTCATCATAGAATGAGTCGACGAGCGAAACAAAATAGTATTATAGCTATGGTTAAAATACTATACAAGGCAAGCCTCACCACATAGACTTCTCGAGTAAAACAAGATTAGATGCTCTTCATAAAATGCTAAATGGCAAAGTCTGTCAATTAAATTACCATACAGCTCTGTGCAAAACAAAGTGGTGTTTGTCCGCATTTCAAATCGTACCTATTGCTATTTTAAGGTAATATAGCAAATGAACGGACAGGGAATCCAGATGCTTTTTCAGGCTTTGGCACAATATTGAATATAACTCCACCTTTTGGAGGGAGCTTATCCAAATTTGTCATAAGCTCAATTTGGTAAGTATCTTGCTCAAGCACAAAATATTCGCCGTCTAACTTACCGTTTGTACGGAAATCTGCTGCTGAATCTGTATCAAAAGTTTCGTGGCCGACAGCACTTACTTTTCGTTCGTTGAATAAAAATTGTAACGCTTCTAATCCCCAGCCAGGAATATGATTATTGCCATCAGCATCTTTGTTGCTGAAAGACTCTTTATCTGGCCAGCGTTTACTCCAATCAGTACGCAGGGCAACAAAGGTACCTGCTTCAATTTCTCCATGTTCAGCTTCAAAGTCAAGAATATCTTGAACACTTAATGTGTAATCGTTATTAATTTCGGCATCCTTCGATTTATCAATAACGATTAGTGGTAGCACTAGTTCTTTTAAGTCCAGTTCTTCTAAATAGCGTGTATCTCGCACAAAATGAATAGGTGGGTCGATATGTGTTCCATATTGCCCTGGGAAAGTGAATTGTTGTGCAAAGAAGCCATCATCATGGGAAAATAATGTTTCAAATTTTGCATCGTCGAACACAAAGAAGTGTGGAGAATTTGGACCAAATGTATGTGTTAAATCGACCCATTCTTTCGATTTCAATAATTGAATTGCTTGTAAAAGTTCGTTTGCCATACTATTTCCCTGCTTTCTATTCATATTTTGGGTGCTATTTTTTGCTTATCATTCTCGTTAAATAGCAAATAAAAAAGAGTCCTCCTTGAAGAAGAGGACTCTTGTGCAAAGCAACTAAAGTAAGTCTTCTCATCTTCAAGGCTAAATTTTGCCATTTGGAATTAGCACCATACCTATAGGCTGGTTGCTGAGACTTCATAGGGCCAATCCCTCTGTCTCTCTTGATAAGAAAATGCGATATAAGAATTTTCAGAAATAAAGTTTACAAACACTTTAGCATATTTGTTTATAGTTTACAAGTTTGATAGGGATACAAGGTTAAAAAATTAAACATTTCAAAATCTCCATAAACATGCTAAAAGCAAAAAGAGGCCCTCTTCAAAGGACCAACTCTTCACCAACTTAAAGCTAATGTAAGCTTACAACATCCGCTATCAGTAAATATTATACGAATTCCATCTGGCGTATAGGTAGTTTCGAATTTTATCGTAACGCCAGTTGACGTAATTAATTTTTCAACTTCTGTTTTATTTGATAGTTGTGCTGCGTTCATAAGATCATGTGCAAATTGCTCTGATTCATCAATTTTATCCGTAAGTAATTGTGCTTGCTGCATAATAACCTTAATCCGTTTCGCAGAAGTCTTTAATTTCACTGTATTGATGGATGGAAATGGACTTCTATTCGTTGGGTCTGGCATTGCTAGATGTCTAGAAGGTTGTTGAGAGATTGGCTGATTTGCCATTACCCATGTTGGATAATAATTAGGATAGACAAAATACGGATAAGGATTGTAATACAACTAAACTCCTCCTATCCTATAGCTGATACCTTATCTTATGTACAATAAAGACTTTCGGTGTTAATGGTTGATGCTTTGAAAAGAATGAGCAAAAGTGGAATAGGATAAAAAATGAAAGGAAGCTTGGTTAAGACTTCCTTTCATTTTTTATCCTAGATCTATAGTTTGTTTCTATCGAAGATTAACCATAGTAACGTAGTAGCTGCCGCAAGCATCACCAAGGCGAATCCGTATATAGGTGTATGAGCTAATGATTGGTGGCGAATGATGAATCCCCCGATATATGAACCTAGAAAAATGCCAATATTAAAAGCTGAAATATTTAATGCTGAAGCCATTGAAATAGCTGAGGGTATATACTTTTCTGAAAGCTGAACGGCATAAAGCTGTAATCCTGGTACATTCATAAACATAAATAGCCCCATCATAAAGACCATCATTAATCCAATAAACGATGATTCCAAAAAGAAGCCGATGCCGAGTAATGATAATGCTAAGCCTATAAAGATAATAAAGATAGAACGTAAAGGGTTATTATTCGCAAAATGACCACCTAATGTATTACCAATTGCAACAAAAATACCGTATCCAACTAAGATCACGACAATTGCTTTCGGTGAGTAGCCCATATACTGCTCTAAGATAGGAGAAACATATGTGTATACTATGAATGCTCCACCGTATCCAATCGCAGTAATGAAGAGAATTAATAGCATTCGTATATTCCCTAATACTTTTCCGATATCGCGAATTGATATTGGATTGCCTTTAGATAACTGACTAGGAACAAGCAGGGCATTACTTATTAACCCGATAATACCAATTAAAACAATGAAAATGAACGACATTCGCCAGCCAGTTATTTGTCCAATAAAAGTTCCTAGGGGGACACCGGTGACAGTTGCTAATGTTAGCCCTGTAAACATAAAAGCTATTGCACTTGCTCGTTTATTAGGTGCCACAACATCTGCAGCGATAACAGAGGCAATAGACATAAACACGCCATGTGCTAATGCTGAAATAACGCGGCCGGCAAGTAGTAATGAGAATGAGGGTGCTAAGGCTGCAAGTAAATTCCCGATAATAAAAAGTACCATGACGAGCAGTAACACATTTTTGCGACTAATGCGAGATGTTAATGCTGTTAAAAGCGGTGCCCCAATAGTTACACCTAGTGCATATATGGAAACAGTTAAACCCGCAGTACTTAACGTTATGTCGAAATCTTCTGTAATTAATGGAAGTAGTCCAACGCTTATAAATTCTGTAGAGCCGATACCAAATGCACTGATTGCAAGTGCGAGTAATGTTAGTTTAGCATTCGGCAATTTTGTATCTTTCATTCTATTAAAATCTCCTTTGATTTTTTGTATAGTGTATAGTAATATTCATACATACCAAAAAGTTGTGTAGAGTACTTTTAGTTACTTTTGAATGTTACAGGAGGTTTACAATGAAAAAAGTTTATAATATTGGTGTCGAAGCCACTCTTGAAGTCATTGGGGGCAAATGGAAACCTATTATTCTTTGTCATCTTAACCACCATGGTCAGATTCGTACGAATGAATTTCGCCGATTGATTCCAGGCATTTCGCAAAAAATGCTAACAAGCCAATTGCGTGAATTAGAGCAGTCTGGATTAATTAATCGCAAGGTCTTCAATCAAGTACCGCCAAAAGTTGAATATTCGCTAACACCTTATGGTCAAGAGATGGACCCTGTGCTGAACGTCCTTTGCACTTGGGGTGAAAAACATATTGAAAAGCTACAAGATAAAGGTGAAGATGTACTGTTAATGCAACGTGATGAAGATATCGCGATGATGCATACATCTTAAATAGATTGGAAAGAGACTGTCTAAGAGAAGATAATTAGACAGTCTCTTTTCTGTTTATAGAGCAAAGTCAAAGTCATTTGGATTTGGCCCAACACGTTGGTCCAAATTCATATCGTTAATGATCGCCATCTCTTCATCAGTTAGTGTGAAATCAAAAATATCAGCGTTTTGAATCATACGCTCTTTACGCACAGATTTTGGAATTGTGATGATACCGTTTTGAATATCCCAGCGTAAAATAACTTGAGCATTTGATTTTCCGTATTTTTCAGCTATTGTTGAAATAGTTTCATGATTAAGAAGTCCACCTTGCATTAATGGTGCCCAAGCTTCCATTTGTATATTGTGCTCTTCGCAAAATGAACGTAGCTCAGCTTGTTGTAATCGTGGATGGAATTCCACTTGGTTAATAACTGGTGTGATACGAGCTGTTTTAAGTAGATCCTGTAAGTGCGACACATGGAAATTACATACCCCAATAGCTTTAATTTTCCCTTGCTCGTATAAATCTTCGAGTGCTCTCCAAGCTTCTGCAAATTTATTTTTACCTGGCCAATGAATGAGATAGAGGTCTAAATAATCTAGCCCTAATTTTTCTAAGCTGTCCTCGTATGCTGCGATTGTCTCTTCATAGCTCAATCCATCGTTCCATACTTTGGATGTAATAAATAAATCCTCACGTTTTAAATCTGTAGCAGTTAGAGCCTGTTTAATGCCTTCACCAACCCCTGCTTCATTGCCATAAATAGCTGCAGTATCGATACTACGGTAACCAACCACAATCGCATTTTTCACCATTTCTGCTGTAGCATCATTCTCTACTTGAAATACGCCTAAACCCATTCCTGGCATTTGTAAGCCATTATTTAATGTGATTGTATCTTGTAAATGATTGATCATTTTTCTGTCCTCCAATTTTCGGTAGTGCTTTGTTGCTTTCTTATTATGCTTTCATGCCATTGCAAAAAAAAGTACGCACTTTTTAGTTTCATAGAAACGTGTAGGTTACTTTTGTGAGATATCAATGGTTCACAGGAAGAAATTTTTATTAGTTTACGTGGTTCGGCCCTTTGTGTAGGTTACAATTAGTGGTAGAAAAGTAAATCTTATAGGGTGGGTGAATAAGGAGTGGTAATAACGAAAAACTTGGCAGATAACTTTGAAATGACGGAAATTAAGATGTTTGAGTCGAGGCTGAATGCAATTAAGGAAATTCAGAACAATGCCATGGGAGTGGAGGTTGTTCAATTTGATGGTGCTTATGCTTTCTCCATAAAAAATATCCCCGGTCCCTCTTACAATGTGGTAAAGGGCGATAGTTTTAGTTCGGAGAATAGTATAGATAAAATCCTTAGCTTTTATAGAGCAAGAGAAATACCAGTTCGTTTTGATTTAGCCCCTCAATATGTAAATGCTACTTCGCTACAAAAGTTACATAATGCTGGTCTTTTTCAGAGTGATTTTCATGCAACATTATATTGTAAGCTAAACGAAGAGACGGTAGGGAAAACAAAGAATTCGTGCATTAAAATAAGACAAATCAAGGAAGACGAATTTGATTGTTACGGGAATATCTATGTTGAAGGTTTTGGTATGCCAGCATTTTTAGCAGAAAGTGTCGCAGCCAATAATCAAGTGTTGTGTGACAAGCCAGGTTGGTCGTTTTACATTGCTTCTCTTCAAAACGAGGACGTTGGGGTTAGTTCTTTCTATGTATATAATGGGACAGCCATTTTAGCTGCATCGGCCGTGAAACCAACTGCCCGTAATCAAGGAATTCACCAAGCATTCATACAGTTTCGTATCAATGAAGCCTTGAAACAAAATTGTATTTTAATGATAGGTCACGCAAAATTTGCATCCATAAGCCAAAATAATATGGAACGATGCGGATTAAAAATGGCTTATACAAAAAGTATATGGACAGAAGCAACATGAATGGTTTACAGAAGGTGGAAGGGGATTCAATGCTTGAAATAGAATAAGTAAGGGATGCTTTTATCTTCATTCAGCAATAAATGTTTTTGTATCTTCAGCTACAGAAGATGAGGATCCTATTCAATGGTTGTTCCAAATACCTACTGAATGAAGATAAAGCCTCCGGCGGATGTCACGGATTTTGAAAGGAATGAATTGTGCAAGCACAATTCAAAATCCGGACGCAATTACGCCAAGGCGAAATTGATATAAAGGAGATGGATAGATGAATCGTTTGAATTTAATAACGTTGGGTGTAAAAGATATGGTCGAGTCTCTTAGATTTTATAGAGAGGGTCTGGGGTTTGAAGTGATTGTTTATGGTGAGGAAACAAATCCAGATGTTATTTTCTTTAATAATGGAGGGACAAAAATCTCACTGTTTCCGATTGACCGTTTAGTAAAAGATATTAACGAGGCAAATCCACCGGCTATTGGCAATGGCTTTAATGGAATCACACTTGCTTATAACGGAAAGTCGAAAGAAGAAGTTGATCAAGTGTTTGATTTAGCTAAAAATGCCGGGGCGAAAATCGTCAAGGAGCCGGAAACTGTATTCTGGGGTGGCTATAGTGGCTATTTCCAAGACCCAAACGGCTACTATTGGGAAGTTGCTTATGGGGATATGTGGAAGTTTGATGATAATGATATGATGATAATTACTGATTAAAAGAAAGAAAGACGTATTTGGGGAATCCAAATACGTCTTTTTATAGTTTGCCTGTTTTATCGATGAAATTTTAAAGTTACCGCCCAACCTTTTAGTTTTATTACCCAACTTTTAAAGTTTATTACCCAAATTTGAAAGTTTATCGCTCAACTTTCAAATTTTATCGACATACCGAGCTTTAGATGTGATTTATTAAATGAATCTCTCACTTTACAGACAACGATTGAGTACAAATCTATGAAATCGTATAATACGAATATGCTTCTAATAACATTTATTTCTAAAATTTAGTCGTGGATTGGGAGGGTTACCATTTTGTATAACATATTGTACATAGAGGACGAAAAAGAGATTGGTCAATGGGTGACAAAGGATTTAACGGAAAGAGGTTATGAGGTTACATGGCTTGAATCTGGGGAAGAGGTCGATCAGCACATAGCTTTTAAAGATATCGCTATATTGGATGTGATGCTGCCAGGCTTAGATGGCTTTTCAATTGGCAAAAGAATAAAGCGGGAAAATAAAGAAATCCCGATTTTAATGCTATCAGCAAGAACTGCTGTAGAGGATAAAATAGAGGGCCTTAACTTCGCAGACGATTATTTAACGAAGCCATTCCACCCAGATGAGCTTATAGCTCGTGTAGAGGTTTTACTAAGAAGATATCAAAAGAATGATGATGTATTAGAACTTCAACATTTAAAAATTTATACAAAAGATATGCGGATTATCAACAAGGAAACTAATGAAGAAATTCAATTAACGGGTAAGCAATTCTATTTATTACAGTATTTTATTCGCCATTTAAATCAAATTTTAACGAAGGAACAGCTCTATGAAGGTGTCTGGGGAGAAAGCTACATTGAAGGCGATAAGACATTAATGGTACATATTCGATACTTAAGAGAAAAAATAGAAATAAATCCAGCTAAGCCGACAATTATTGAAACCATTCGTGGTATTGGATATAGGGTGAAACAATGAAATTTTTTCGTTCATTACTAGCTAAGTATATGTTTATCATTCTGTTCGCTATTTCTATTGTTCAAATAGCCTATCTCGTCATTCCTCTTTTTGTTTTAGGGATTGCCCAAAATGGAGAAGATGATCTTTCAAAGGGAGCTGAGATTGAGAGTAAAGTAGAGGAAAAATGGCATGCAGAAGCTAAAAGTTTAAAAAACATGACAAAGGAAGCAATTGTTCAACATTTTGAAAGTTGGAAGAAACAATACCCTAAAGCATCTATGTTTTGGGTAGGTGAGGATGGTACATTGCTTACAACATTGAATGTGACTGAGCAACTGCCATTAAAATGGACACCAGCATTTACAACAAAGTTTATAAAAGAACGCTATGGTGGAGATCCATTTACTGTCATTGCTTTTTTAGGTGAGGATGAATCGAATGGATTTATCGTTTTTGAAATTCCTAAAGAAGTGTTTAAGCCACCAATTAGGGGTGTTTATGAAAAATATGGGACCTTTGTATTTTTCGGTGTTATTGCGATTATATTATTTTTCATTATCATCTCCTTTTTATTTTTCAGAGGGATTCGAAAACGGTTATTGCACCTTCAGGAAGCGATGGAACTTCGTGATGTAGATGGCTTACCTATTGAAACGAAGGTCAAGAAGAAGGATGAAATCGGTCAGCTTGAACATAGCTTTAATCGCATGGTGTGCGAGCTTAGGGAGAGTAAGGATCGTGAGCAAAAGGAAGAACAGTTAAGACGTGAATTGATTGCTAATTTATCACATGATTTACGAACACCATTAACGAAAATACGAGCGCAATCCTATTCAATTAGTAAAGAGGCGTTATCAGAGGATGGAAAACAAGCGATTAAGGCAATGGAAACATCGATTGTTAGTGTTGACGCTTTAATAGAAAATTTAATGTCCTATACATTGCTGATGGCTAGTAAATATAAATTTGAGGCGAAAGAAATCAACGTTATACGTTTTGTACGTGAGCAAATGACTACATGGTATTCAGTGTTTGAAAAGGAAGGCTTTGAAATCGATATTGAACTACATTCATTTGAGAAAAATGAATGGCAAGTGGATCCGATTTGGCTTGGACGTGTATTTGATAATTTATTTCAAAATATATTACGTCATGCAAGTAGCGGGAAATATATTGGCGTGGAAAACGAATCGACGGAGCACTATGATGCATTTATCATAAAAGATCACGGGAACGGAATGAAAAATGAATCCGATGCTAAAGGTGCTGGTATCGGCTTATCTATAGTCGATATTATGGTGAAGGGCATGAATTTAGACTGGGATATTGAGTCAAGCGAATCCGGCACCAAGATTAAAATTAAACATTACAAGTAGAATAATTCATGCAGCATGTTAAGGAGTGCTTCACTTCAGTAATTGTCTAAACAGTATGCCAGCATAGCTAATAGAATGCTATTTTTATGATTCATACTCCATACATACTCCGTGGGAAAGCAGGACGGAGTAGTACTTTATAGTAAGGCCATTGGAATTGCTTTCATAAGATATCTTCTTTTAAAGCTCATCACAAAAATAGGGGATTCCAATTGATTAAACGTACGTCATGTAAATAAGTTGATTGGAGTGGAGGCTGGGCGACTCCTTGGGGATCAGCGTCACAGATGAGACCCTGGAGCGCAGCGAAGCGGCTCATCGGACGCCCCCAGGAAAGCGCCCAGCCGGAACGGAAATCAACCCACGTTATGACAAAGTGTCTTTTTTAAACAAAATTTAACCTTAGACCTTACCTGTTTTTAACCTTCATTACTTATGATAATTACAGAGGTGAGGACAATGGAATATATCGTACAAACAGAAAACTTATCAAAGAGCTTTGGTAAGGAGCAAGCTGTATCAAATATAAATTTAAAAATACGTAAAGGTGAAATATATGGATTTTTAGGACCTAATGGAGCGGGGAAAACGACAACGATTCGTATGCTTCTTGGTTTAATGAAGCCATCTTCTGGAACTATTAAAATGTTCCAAAAAGATTTAACGAAGGAACGAATTAATATTTTAGCAAAGGTTGGTTCATTAGTAGAGAACCCTTCTTATTATCCACATTTAACGGCTTATGAAAATTTAGAAGCGTTAAGAAAAATTTTAGGTGTCCCGAAATCACGTATCGATGAAGTGTTAGAAATTGTTCGTTTGAAGGATGCCGCAGAAAAAAAAGTAAAGGGCTTTTCTCTTGGGATGAAGCAGCGTTTAGGTATAGCTGCATCGTTGTTACATAATCCTGAATTACTTATTTTAGATGAACCAACGAATGGTCTTGATCCATCTGGTATTATCGAAATTCGTAATTTGATTAAACGACTACCTTCAGAGTATGGAATGACGATTATTATTTCAAGCCATCTATTATCAGAAATTGATCAAATGGCTACACAAGTGGGCATTGTGACAAAGGGGAAAATGATTTTCCAAGATTCGATTGAAGCAATGCGTAGATTTGCCCAGCCAAAGGTAGTCATTAAAGTGAGTGACGGTGAAAAGGGCTGGCGTTCATTAGTAGCAAATGGCATTAAGGCAGAACATAAGGGTGACCTCATTTTATTTGATGAATGTTCAGATGAAAAGGTAGCACATATTGTACAAATTCTTGTACAAGAAGGCATTTCGGTTTACCGAGTAGAAGAAGAGAAACGATCTTTAGAGGATATCTTCCTTCAAATGACAACAGGAGAGCAAGCGCTATGATAGGAAAACTGTTAACTTCTGACTTTTTGAAAATTAAACGCAAAGGATTATGGTTTTTAACAGCTTTAGGACCAATAGGTGTTGTTGCTCTACAAATGGTGAATTACGGTGTAAGGAAGGACTATCTGTTAGAGCAAAGCGAGGACGATTGGGGCTACTATTTATTAAATGTTCATTCATTTACACCACTTGCTATCGTTTTAGGGATTGCTATTTTAACTTCATTTATAGCGAGCATTGAAAATGAAACGAACGCTTGGAAGCAATTAATTGCACTACCGGTGTCTAAATTAACGGTGTATTTATCAAAGTTCACTGTTCTAGCGATTTTACTGTTCTTGTCTTCCACGATATTAATGCTAATGACATTGACTTACGGAATCTTTTTAGACTTAGGCAATAGCACACCTTATATGGAAATTGCTAAATTTGCTTACTATCCATATTTTGCTTCATTGCCAATATTGGCACTTCAACTTTGGATTGCAAGTGTTTGTCATAATCAGGGGATCCCAATTACAGTTGGCATTTTCGGCGTGATTTTTGCGTATTCCTCCTTTGTATTGCCTGATTGGATGATTTGGAAATGGCCATCTTTAATGAATCAATGGGATGAGCCCGTTATAAATGTCATGCTAGGAATCAGCATTGGTATTTTGCTGTATATTATCGGAATGATAGATTTCGCTAGAAGGGATGTAAAGTAAATGTGGTCAATACTGAGCGCTGAATGGTTTAAACTGCGAAAATCTAAAATGGTGCCAATCATTTTAGCCGGGCCGATAATCGGACTTTTTATCGGATTAACATCAAATTTAGAATCTAATACGCAAGATCTTGATGTGAATCCTTGGTACATTTCTTTGTTTTCAATGAATTTAACATACGCATTATTGTTTCTACCTTTAATTGCAGGGGTATTAGCAAGTCTTATTTGTAGATATGAGCATCAATCCGGCGGTTGGAAACAGCTTTTAGCATTACCGGTGACAAGAGGAAGAGTATTTGTAGCTAAGTATGTATTAATTATTCTTCTTATGTTGGCGATGCAGTTATTATATTTATGTTCTATATTTGCTGTAGGCATGATAAAGGGCTATACAGATCCTTTCCCGATGGAGATTGTTTGGAAGAGCATTATCGGAGGATGGGTAGCGACATTGCCATTAGTGGCTTTGCAGTTGTGGATGTCTATCATGTTTAAAAGCTTTGCTGCCCCATTTGCAGTTAATGTAGTTTTTACTTTACCTTCTATACTGGCAATCAATTCAAAAACTATCGGACCCTACTATCCATGGGCTCAACCATTCTCAATGATGTATGTAGGCGGCAATACGGATGATGTATTCTTCGTACCTTGGGATCAATTATTAACAGTTGTAGGCGGAGGATTCTTACTGTTTTTCCTTGGAGGATATTTATATTTCCAACGAAAAGCTGTATAAAGTGAAACTTTAATCAGTGGGATTTTACTTCATCCCCACTGATTATTTGTCTTCACCAATTGGGCGATTATGGGCAGTTAAACTTTCACTCCTTCTCGAAATGTGAATTTCTGCCTGCTAACGTGGGATAACTTTTTTATAAATAAAGGGAGGTTTTTTTAAATGGTACTTGTTAAAAGGAGTTTTTTGTTAATTTCAACAATATTTCTTGTGTTTGTTTTAGCAGGATGGGGAAAGGTAGAGGCTGTTAAGGATGCTTCAAAATATACATCTGCGGTTAATGATATCGATATTCCGAATGACGTGAAAGTAATTGGTTTTGGAGAAGCAACACATGGTAACGTGGAATTCCAAACTTTAAAGAAGGATGTATTTCAAGCCTTAATAAAAAATGAAAATGTTCGTGTTTTTGTGTTAGAAGGTGATTTTGGTGGCGCTCAGCAAATTAATCAGTTTATTTTAAATGGTACTGGCACAGCTGAGGAAGCGGTAAAAGCTTTGGATTATGGTATTTATAAAACAGAGCAAATGATTGAGTTTGTTCAGTGGATGCATGATTACAACATGACTGCCAATGAGAAAGATAAAATTTATTTTTACGGTAACGATATGCAACGCTATGATTATAGTAAAAAAGGGTTATTAGACTATTACGAAGTGGTCAATAGTGAAGGTGCTAAGAAATATAAGGCACAGTTAAAAGATGCGACGAATAAAACAATGAGAGATTTATCTAGTAGTCAGCTAGAGGAACTTGACAAAAATATGGATGCAATCATAAAAGATTTGAAAACAAATAAAGATTCTTATGAAAAGCAATCGTCGAAAGAAGCTTATTTACTTGCTGCTCAATATGCGCAAATTATGAAGCAGCGAACGCAATTATTTTTAAGTGATAGTAATTATACGAATCTTCGTGATGAATATTTAGCGAACAACTTACAATGGATCGTTGATTTTGAAGCGGCTCAAGGTCATGATAAAGTACTGATGTCTGCTCATAATGGACATATAGAGAAAACTTCGGCGAATCTGGCAGGGTACAAATCTATGGGTCAATATTTAGACGAAGTGTATAAAGATGCGTACTTCGCTATTGGGACTGACTTTGTTAACAATACGTTTCAGGCACAAAATGGGTCTGGCGTAAGAAAAGAGTATACAATTAAGCACCATAATGCATTAATAGATGCTTTCAGCGAAGTGAAGGAAAATATATTCTATGTAGACTTTAAAAAGGCTAATGAATCTCCGGATTTAGCTGACATCTTAGCAAAAAAACAAAGAATGGGTAATATCGGAGATGACTTTAGTGTTTGGTATAAGTTTATGAAGATGCTTTATACAATTAATATGACACCTGCTGAGGCATATGATGGCATTATAATTGTGCAAGAGGCAACGCCAACAAAGGTTATTGAATAACGTGGAGAAAAACTATTGTGACAATGAAATTAAAGAATGACTCTTACGGCACAACGAGTAGTTGATTTCCGTTCCGACTGGGCGCGTCGGGGCAACAGGATGTTGGTCACGAAGGCGTTATCACAGGATGTGATAACGCCTTCGTTCCCCTATCGCTAATCCCCAAGGAGTCGCCCAATCTCTACTCCAATCAACCACTACTTAGCGTATATTTATTTAGATGTCACTCTAATTAATAGTAATAAAACAATACTTCAGCAACAATGGATTGTCTGTGCAAAGCGACAGCAATAATTGCTTTTATATTCGAAGACATAGTGGCAACAACAAGAGATACAATTGCATCACTGTTGTAAATCTATTCTGTTCAAATATAGTGAGCTGTCATAGCGTTCACTTTTGAAATGTATAAAATTTATAAAAGTTCTATTATTGTTGATTGGAGTGGAAGGCTACTCGACTCCCGTGGGAAAGCGAGACAGGCGAGACCCTGCACGGAGCGTAGCGGAGGAAGCGGCTCGACGCTCGCCCACAGGAAAGCGAGTAGCCTGGAACGGAAATCACTCTCATTTAGAGAGCCACAACATTCACAAAGATTTCTTTGACCATTTTGTTTTTCAACACTATGAAATCGAAGTTTAGATGATGTATATTTCCGTTTATTACACCTTCTATAAATAAGTATTAAAATACCTCAATTTTGTTAATGATAACAAAGGAGGAGGTGTTGAAACGATGGCACAAGAAATTCTTTGTGAAGTCAATAACTGTACATTTTGGAACTCTGGAAACAGATGTGGTGCAGAAAAAATTTATGTTGTAAGTCAAAAGGGACAGCAGGCATCTAATAGTGAAGAAACAGATTGCAAAACATTTAATCCTGAAACACATTAAATGTTTTAAGGGTAACCATCTATACGGTTACCCTTTTCCCATCTCTTTATAAATAGACATTCACTTTTTCTTTGTTAAATAAAAGCGTATGAGCATTTTTCACTTTTTCTTCTACATAATCTAAAGAATACTTTCCATAGGAATCTGTTAAATCACCAATTGCACGAGATAAATTATCAATAACAGGAATCAACGTTTCTAAGTGCGTAAGTTCTTCACCTTTATGCATTTTATCAGTAATTTCATGAGCAAGATGTTGAATCTTTCTTAGTCGCAATTTTTCAGATTGCATGAAATCCTCCTTATGAACCGATTTATGATGCTTAAATATATGTCAAACCATATAATTTCATGAATGATTCCGATGGGTCTTCAAATTGATTGGGTTCACTGAAGAACTGATCGGGTAAACCCCAAAAGTGATCGGGTTTACCAGAGAAGTGATCAGGTAAGTCCCAAAAGTGATCGGGTTCACCGAAGAACTGCTCAAGTTCAACAACCGACAGCTCAGGCGAAATCCAAAAGTGTTCAATTCCTATATTATTTTTTAGGCAATGTAATAATAAACGTTGTTCCATTAGAAGGTTCGCTCTGTACAGAGATAGTGCCATTATGTGCTTGAATGAGCTTATAAACGATCGCCATGCCCAGTCCAGTACCCTCAGATGAAGATTCTGTTGTGGTGCCACGATAATATTGTTGGAATATATTATCCATCATGTGTTGAGACATCCCTACGCCGTTATCCACAATGTGAATTTCTACATCCGCTGCCTTATCAAAAATCTGTGTATAAATATTTGTGTTAGGCGGATTGTGGATAATGGAATTCATAAGAATGTTTTGTAATATGCGTTGCATGAATTTCGTATCAAAGTCAATGTTAATAACGAATGTATCAGTTTTGAAGTGCAATATATAGTCATTAGCCTGTGGATTGTTGCTTATAGTAGCAACAATTCTTTTTGTAAAATCCACAATATCCTGATTGGTTTTATGCAAGGGTAACTGACCGTCTGTATTATTAAACTGAATGACGAGACTTAAATCTTGAATAAGTTCCTCCATATGCTTGCCTTTATCTGCGATCTCTTGAATAAAAGAACGAGCTTCATCCTTAGACCAATCGTATTGTTCGTTTAATAATAGCGTAGAGTAGCCTGTTATATATGTTAATGGCGTTTTCAAATCATGCGAAATACCAGCAATCCATTCTTGTTTTGCTTGTTCAACCTTTTCACGTTCTGTTTCAGCAGCTTTTAATTTTACTGATAAGGATTGTAGATGTTGAAGTACCTCTTGATATAACATGTAACGCATACGGAGTTTTCCTTTACGGGTATAGATTTTAGAAGGTCCAGCAGGCTGTGTGTAGTTTTCTTGTGATAGTTGATGAATCCAAGACATGATAAATCCAAGAGGACCTCCAAAATACCACCCAAATACGGCAATACAAACAATAGTACTAAACCCAAAAATCCATACTACGATTAAACTCTCATACTCTTCACTCACAGATTTTTTAATGAGTGGAAGAATACCCTCGAGTCCGATAACAATACAAATTCCACTTAAAAGTATCCACAGAATAATCCCCAGTGCGAGATGTAATGTAAATCGAGTGTTTATTCGCATCGTGAATCCTCTTTTGGTGGGATGAATTTATACCCAATGCCCCTTAAATTCACGATTATTTTAGGTTTACGCGTATCATCCCCGAGCTTTTTTCTTAGCTTTGAAATATGAATTGTTACGGTTTTCTCCTCACCATATACATCATTTCCCCACACGAATTCATAGAGCTGTGAAGTGGTGAAAATACGATTTGGATTTTTACAGAAGAAATGCAGCAGCTCTAGCTCTTTAGCTGTACACTCGACAGACTGATTGTTAACGATTAATGTTGCAGATTCAGGATTTAAAGCAAAGTAACCAAAATCAAATCTTGTACTCTGCTGTTGCTGAGAACTCTCATACATTTTCTGACGTCGAAGGATGACCTTTATTCGAGCGACGACCTCTAAAGGATTAAAAGGTTTAGTAATATAATCATCTCCACCGATACCCAATCCTGTTAATTTATCAAAATCTGTAGAGCGAGCACTGACAAAAATAATGGGTGTATTTGTATGTTTACGTATTTCTGTGCAAAGTTCAAAGCCACTTATATCTGGTAGCATAATATCGAGCAAAATAACATCGTATTGATTTTCTTTTACGAGTTGTAGTGTACTTTTACCCGTTGAGGCAGTATCAATATGTATAAAGTTTTCTTTTCGCAACGTAATTTCTAATAATTTTAATATACCAATCTCATCATCTACGATTAGAATTTTTTCAGCAGTTTCCATTTTTATCCCTCGTTTCAATCTCATCATAACAGCTTCTGATCTTCATATCTTTACTCTCCTAAAAAAATTACCGTCATTTTCCATCTAGTTTACTTTGATTTTACTTTCACTTAGTAAGCTTAATGTAACGAATTCAAAATGGTAAGGAGTATATAACATGGAAACCGTTATTCAAATACATCAATTAAGTAAAAGCTTTAAAGGAGTCGAGACCGTATCGAATGTCAATATGAATGTTAAGAAGGGGGAGATTTATGGGTTTCTAGGTCCGAATGGGGCAGGAAAAACGACGATTATGAAGATGATTTTAAATTTAGTAAAACCAACTTCAGGTGATATTAAAATATTGAATCAATCCATCTCAAATACATCCTATCAATACTTGAGCAAAATAGGCAGTATTATCGAGTATCCGGAATTTTACGAAAGACTGACAGCTAAAGAAAATTTAGAGCTTCACTGCGAGTATATTGGGGTTTATGAAAAAGGAGCCACGGAGAAAGCACTAGAGATAGTAGGTCTCAATGGTGTTGAACATAAAAAAATACATGAATTTTCGCTAGGGATGAAGCAAAGGCTAGGTATCGCACGTGCGATTGTTGCCAAACCGGAAATTCTTATTTTGGATGAGCCGATAAATGGTCTTGATCCAATCGGTATTAAAGATATTCGGGAGCTCTTGCTTCATCTAAAGGGGAAGCTTGGAATCACCATATTAATATCAAGTCATATCGTATCAGAAATTGAATCAATAGCAGATACAATTGGTATTCTTCATCATGGGAAGTTATTGAAAGAGGTAAGGATGGAGGATATTCGAAAAGAGAACATGGAGTATCTGGAGATTAAAATAGACGATGTGAAAAAAGCGATTCATGTGCTAGAGAACAAGTTAGGTATTCGGAAATATGAAATTGCGAATCAACATTGTATTCGAATTTTTGAACATGACATTTCCCAATCTCAAATTAATAAAGAACTTATTTTAAATAACATTGCTGTCAATGGCATTGAAAAACAGCAACAGCATTTAGAAGAGTATTTTTTAAATCTTATAAATGGAGGGAATCAAATTGCTTAAACTATTAAGACTTGAATGGAAAAAGAATCGTATATCTAGCTATTTTAATGGCTTAATCATTTGTATTGTTGGAATTTTTGCGGCAGTTGCACTAATGGCCATGGGTTCTGGAGATGAAAAGATGTTTCAGGATTATACAGATTTTATGTCTTTAACAAATATTTTAATTCGAATTGTTTTTATCATTTTTTCGAGTGTCATTTTATCTCGTTTAGTCATAGATGAATACAAAAATAAGACTGTTCAATTATTATTTACGTATCCATTAAAAAGGAAAAAAATTATATTTGCTAAGCTGTCTCTAGCTTTCGGATTTTGTTTCTTCAGCATTGTGGTTGCAACCTTTACGATCAATATCGCTGTTTATTTCTTCAATCCAATGATGAACTTGTTTGATACGCCTGTAAAGATTCAGGAGATGGTAGCTACAATTCCGTCTATCTTTGTTATTGCTTTTATGATGGCTGGGGTAAGCTTAATTCCTTTGTACTTCGGTATGCGAAAAAAATCAACTGCTGCAACAATTACGTCTGCTGTATTAATTGGATTTCTTATTAATGCAACAGTTGGGGACACATCTGCCAGTTTATTTCAATTTATCATGGTCCCAATAACAATGTGTCTATTGGGGCTTATTATCGGCTATCTGTCCTATTATAAAGTCGAAAAAGTAGATTTAATTTAACTTCTTTCAGCGGATGTCCAAACACCCGCTGAAACAGAGGAACTCAGGCTAAGAGCTTCACATCCTGTGAAAACGCCTGAATGACCAACATCGGTGCTGCTGCCGCTACGTTAGCACTACGCTTTCGCGCAAAAAACATCTGTTGGCCTAAAGCCTCCGGCGGATGTTACGGAATCGGAAAGGAGTTCATAGGGGATGTTAGCCTAAAACCATCGCATCCATGCGATAACGGCTAACTGACCTGCATCGGTAAAAACGCCACGTCCTGTGGCATTACCGAAATGACCGACATCGTGTCGGCCTTCGTGCAGGCCTAGGCACAAAGCCGATTCCGAACGCAATTATGCCGAGGCATAATTGATAATCTTCTTTCAGCAAAAGCTGGAATAGATTCGAGGCATAATTGAAATGAGAAATGAGGATGTAAAGTGAAAAAAGCGATCATAGCTTTGATATTCGTTATTGCGATAGGAGGAACTTTATTCACCCTTAACATAAACGGAGAAAAAAGCATTAATGAAGAACAATCCTTTGATGTTAAGGAAATTGAAGAACTAGAACTAAACATAGAGTCTTGGAATATAGCATTAGAAAATACAGAATCTGAAAAAATAACAATTGAAGTTGAAGGTAAGCAACAAGAAAATCCGGAAAACAATCCTGTTGAAATTAAGAAAGACGGAAATAAAGTAAAGGTAATTCAACGAGACACTGAAGAAGGAGTTATGAAAAACTTTAGCTTTGGAAAAAAAGGTACTATTCACATTTCTGTTCCTAAAGATGCTGTGAATAAGATTGCATTAAAAAACAGCTATGGTGATATCAAAATTAACAACATTGAAACAGAAGAACTATCGATTTCAACGGATTCTGGCACTAAAACCATTAAAGGGATTTCGGCAAATAAAGGTGTAATCACATCAAAAGATGGTGAATTGAATATCCTAGATAGTTCCTTAAATGAATTAACAATAGTCGCTACGAATGGCGATAGCTATATTACTAGAGTCAACAGTCCGAAAACGAAAATTACTTCGACTAGCGGTGAAGTTCTTATGAAAGAAATCAGCGAAGGAAAATCACTATTTATAGAAACTGCTTCAGGGGATATAACAATATCGTACAAAGAGGCACCGAAATCATTAGCGCTTATAGCGAACAGTGAATCATCCGATATAAGTGTTAATTTAGAAGGTTATCAGAAAGAAGAACATACGGATCAATTAAAGAAAGGTAAAATTGGCGATGCGTTAAACGAATTGGAACTAATTGGCAAAGAAGGTATAATAACTGTGAAGTAAAAACTAATAATTAAGTAGCGGGGGAAGAAAGATGGATAGGTTATTGCAAGATATCGTTACTTGGGCTAGCAAGGAAGATAAGCCAATTGTTATTGGTATTTCTGGTCATGGAGCAGCAGGAAAAACAACGTTCGCCAATAATCTTATTAACTGCTTTAACAAAGATGAAGTGAATTATATTAATACTGACCCATATATTGTAAGCTCGGATATGCGAAAACATACAATTATTAACTATCCTTATCGAAACGAGCAGCATCATTTTAAAATGACAGCTTGCCATCCAGCGGCGCATCATTTACCTTCTTTGGAAAGAGACATTCAAATGGTTAGAAAGGGTCTGGATTTATTGACAATAGATACGCATTATATGAAAAGTGCGTTAATTTCTTCAAAAAATAAAGTAACAGTTGTAGAGGGGATGAGTGTAGCATTTATCGATCCCCAACTATTTGATTTGAAAATTTATTTTTATACAGATAGTGATACGGAAATGAAGAGAAGGTCAGGCCGTGATGTACTTGAAAGGGGAGCCGATATCCATTATTTAAAGCAGTCCCATGAAGAACGTCGAATTCAATATGAATTGTTTATGCATTCCTATAGTGAGCATTTTGATATCATTTTTAAAACTTCTGATGAAGTAGTATGTCTAGAAAAAAATACGTTTGAATTTAACTACAGATAATCTCAAGTTGTAACTACAAGCTTAAATAACTTTAAGAGCCTTCATGCTATTAAGCAGAAGGCTCATTGTAATGACTCAATTTAATATTGAAATTTCACTCGAACAGTCGCATGAACGGCTATTTGCCCTTGTTCAATAGGTGTAGAAATGGCGGAGTCGGTCATCGCCATTGATCTATATAGGACAGGTCTACTTTTATGTTCCTCAACGATTTCAATTGGTTGAAGCTGAATGGGCAAATGCATCGTCTCTGCAATCGTTTTAGCTTTCATCTGGGCATTATGAAGGGCTAAACTAAGAGCTTGTTGATAATAGGCATCTGCGTTGTCAATGTCGAATTGGATAGAGGAAATACGATTTGCACCATTGTCCACTGCTGTGTCAATAATTTTACCAATCTGACTCGTATCCTCGACTTTAACGGTAATAGCATTTGTTACTTCGTAGCCATTAAAAATCTGTTTGCCATCCTCATAATCATAAAGTGGTGAAATAGTATAGATAGCTGTTTGAATATTTTCTCTTGGTATATGAAGAGCTAAAAGAGATTGGATAACACGATTCATCATTATTGCATTTTCTTGTTGCGCATCTTGTGCATTTTTTCCTCTTGTATGGACTTCTATTCGAAGTTGAACATAACTTGGAGTAGCCATTACTTCTCCATTTCCAGTGACAACAATCACGCGAGATATATGGGACGATTGTTGACTAACGCTTGCATAATACATAGAGTACCACCTTTCGAATGGTTCATATTAGTTATGCTATGCTTGCTACAGAAGAAAATTGTTTTACTTTGTCTGCTTTCTCAACAATTTATCATGGAGTTTTGTAAATAAAAGTAAAGCTAAAAGAGTTCCGATGAGGGCTAAAAGCATGTCCCATTGTGCATCCCAGCGATCACCCTGCATCCCTAAAAAATCTTTAGCACCTCTGCCGCCTTTTGAAATTTTTGTGCTAAGCCATTCAATAATTTCATAGAGAGCAGCAATAGCAAGCATAATGCTTATTGTTATGCCTGTTAACCAGGCGCCTTTTACTAGTGGTGTTTTTCGTATTAATATTTCTCTTATGACAATGGCCATCAAACCTTTTAGGAAATGCCCAAAACGATCGTAGTCATTTCGTTTTAAGTGAAACTCCTCTTTAATCCAGTTAAAAAGTGGAACCTCCGAATAAGTATAATGTCCACCAATAAAAGTTAGAATAGACAAAAGGGCAATGATAAAATAAGAAAATGTTGTAAAGCGAAACTTGTTATAAATAGCGACTACAATAATAATTGCAACGACAGCAGGACTTACTTCTGCGATCCAGTCTAAATAGGATACTGGTTTTATGACAGACCATACGAAAATGATAAGTACTATTAACAACAAAATTACATGTATTTTCCGATGATTATCTTTAGACAAAACGAACACTCCTTTTGTCTAAAGTATAGGGTTAGAGTAAATAGCTTATACACTTTTACATAAGACCGAGAAAAAAGCGCCTAGTCGTAATTGCACTGACGCTTTGTGAAAAATTTGTTATACCATTCTTAATAATGCCTCTACACCAGACATTCCTTCCGAAATACCAAGTTGATGCGCTTCATATGTCACGGATTCTAATGGGGCTGTCAATAACTCATCAATCGTTTTCACGCCAACTGCTCGGCCGGCAATTATTTTCCGATCTGCTAAGCGGTCATTTAATAGACCAACATCTAAAGCCCCACACATAATGTACCCCGTGTCGTTAGAAATTGTTAGCAGTGTTGTTTTTGGTAATTGAACAACTATTGCAGTGAAAAAATGGCCTTTGATCATAATAGGCTCAATTGTTACCATCCGAAATCACTCCTTTTCTCTATATACATATGGCGATAGTTAAAAAGGTGTTCGGCATTTTTACTAAAAATTATTAGTTACCTAAAACAACCGGTGTTTTGTATAAGAAAGCATAGCTGGTTGTTTTAAATTTTTTTAATGCAACCGTTGCCTCGTTTTTTGTTTTATATTCAAACATACGTTAAGTATTTTAAACAGGGAATAGAATAGAGTTTTGTAATAATTAAGAGGAGAAAACAGCCAAACCTTCATAAGTATAATTCATTGTAATTCGTAAATAGTAAGTTGACGGAGTTATGTGAATTTGAACTTGGGAGGTGATGCTTATGACACGTAAATATGTATTGGTTTTATCCCTTTGTTTTTTAATCATATCGGTACTTTTTACAGAGCTGACAACCTATGCGGATAAAGGTCGACCTTATTATGAGGAGACAGGGGAAGTCGTGTGGGACATTAATACAAAAGACAAAATAATTGCTCTAACTTTTGATGATGGACCTCATCCCGAATATACGGCTGATATTTTGGATTTATTGGAGAAGTATGATGCAAAGGCGACGTTTTTTATTATTGGTAAAAATGCAGAAAAATATCCAGACCTTGTTTTACGATCTTATTCAGAAGGGCATGAGCTGGCCAATCATACGTATTCACATCCGTTTAAAGCTTCCGTAGCTGAATTACAGGCACAACTACGTAAGACAAATGAATTAATTTATAGTATTACTGGATTTGCACCAGTCTTGTTCCGTCCTGTAGGTGGTTATTATAATGATCAAATGATCAATGCCGCTGTTAAGGATGGATACAAAGTAGTTATGTGGTCTTGGCATCAGGATACTCAAGATTGGAAACAGCCAGGGGTTAACAAAATTGTACAAAAAGTGATGAAAGGATCGAAGCCTGGAGATGTTATTCTGTTCCACGATGGAGGCGGCAATCGCGCGCAGACTATTAAGGCACTGGAAGAAATCTTACCAGAACTGAAAAAACAAGGTTATACATTTGTCACAATATCCGAGTTGATTAAAAGCAAACAGCAACAAGAGCAAGTGCAATAAGGAAAATAAGCCATCTCATCAAATTGAAATGGCTTATTTTTTCTCCGCGCAGCGGATAGTAAAATTAGTCATTTCAATATTACCAAAATAGTAGTGGTGCAAGGGCAATTCCGGCAACTACCCCAAATGCGATTCCAATTCCAAAACCTGCTCCTGCTCCTCCAAAACCCCAACCCCATCCTAAACCATAACCACCAAATCGTCTATCAGGTAGAATCCACACCTGTCTTCTATCCACCCTAGTTATTTCTCCGTAATGTACTCTGCCACCTCGTTCTTCAATTCTTACACGTTTACCATGATATTTGCAGCAAAGATTATAAGTATCAGCTGGATTCACAAACTATCCCTCCTTTCGACTTCCTTACAAGCTAATATATGCGGTTGCGAACATTATCACTAGCCGATTGTCTACTTCAGACATAAGCTATAGTAAGGGGGGAATGTATGTCGGTAATTCCAACAGATGAGTGGCTCAATAAATTAATAGCTAGTCAAAGACTTAATAACAGTAAAAATCTTGAGGACTTACAACGCTCTATTCTTTGCAGTCGTTTAGTAGAGGTTTTTATTGGCGGATCTCCAGATGAAATACAATTTGAACTACAGCAACAGGGGCTTTTTCAGTCACATGAAAAAATAGACATTAACAAGTTAAAAAAACAACACGTTTGGGAAGTAGTACAAAAGGAATTTATCTATTTAAAGGAGAGATGGAGCGGTCCAAATATACCAATCTATATCTTCCCGATCACACAGGAGCAAACGATTACTAAGAAAAATGGTGTTGCCTATCCTAATGCTCTGTTTTTATATATAGGAGAGCTTGAAAAGCAGGAGCTTAAAGCGTTATTTGCACATGAGTATAATCATGTTTGTCGTCTGCAATATGTAAATAAAACGCTAGACGAAGTGACTTTGTTAGATTCTTTAATTTTAGAAGGTTTAGCAGAATGTGCAGTAGAGGAGATCTATGGGGATAAATGGTTAGCGCCATGGTTGAGGTCCTACTCATTGGATAAGATGCTAGAAATTTGGGAGGGGCATTTTTTGCCTCAAATCAATATTCAAGGATTAAACAATCATGTTGAATTTTTATATGGTGGAAAGCTTCCTCAATGGATAGGGTATTGCATTGGTTATGAAATAGTAAGGACCTATATAAAAAATAATTCATCCAATAAATTACATGTGAAAAGCTCAGAGGAAATACTTGCTGGCTCTGATTTTTCTTTATAATCAATACCTATGTAAAAGGTTTATCACCGAAAATTTGGGATGACATTTTGTTGAAACGTAAATAATGAAGAATGGTTGATTGTAGTGGAGGCTGGGCGACTCCTTGGGGATTAGCGTCACAGATGAGACCCTGGAGCGAGCTCCGCGAGTGGAGCGGCTCATCGGACGCCCCCAGGAAAGCGCCCAGCCGAAACGGAAATCAACCCCACGCTATGAGGATAGAAAAATAACCAGTTGCCGATCAATACTCGACAACTGGTACTCTAGTTAATTTATTTAGATAGCAATAATTCCTAATGCTACAGCAATGAATAATAAAGTAATGCTCAATCCCCACATCCAGAAGAAAGAGTATTTTAAGTGTTTCCCCATCTCTAAGCCTGATAAGCCTAAAGCTAACCAAACTGCAGGAGCAAGTGGCGATACAAATGTACCTACAATATTACCAATAATCATGGCATAGGCAGTTGAAAGAGAATCAATATCGAAAGATAAGCCAATTTGTTCAACTACAGGGAATAAAGCGAAGTAATATGCATCCGTACTTAGTAATAAATCAAATGGTACCCCCAATACCCCGATAATGATATGTAAATAAGATGATAGGGCTGATGGTAAAATGTTTACAGCATTGTTAGCAATCGCAGTTAACATCCCAGTACCATTAAGTATGCCTAAGAATAGTCCAGCGGCAATGATGATAGACGCCATCGTTAAGGCATTCGGAGCATGTGCACGTACACGTTCCATTTGTTCTTTAGGAGAACGATAGTTGATTGGCAGGGCGATGGCCACTCCAATTAAAAAAGCTAATCCTGCTGGTAAAATACCTGCAACTAAAATTCCGATAACAAGAACAGTAACAATTGCATTAATCCACAATAGTTTTGGTCGTTGTAAACTTGTGTCTACTTCTGATGAAACAACACCTTGTGTAATAGCATGATCATCATTTGTGAAGTCCAGGGTACCGTATTGTTTCAGAATACGCTTCTTTTCTCTAAAACCAAGGAACACCGCTAAAGCTAACATTAATACGACACCAATGATTTGAATAGTGATTAAAGGATACCAAAGTTCAGTTACATCTGTCTCTAAAACGGAAGCAACACGACCTAATGGACCACCCCAAGGAATCATATTAATAACTGCTGCAGATCCTCCAACTAATAACAGCAATAGATACGGATTCATCCGTAAACGTAAATATAAAGGTAATAATGCTGGGATTGTAATTAAAAATGTTGAAGCTCCAGAACCGTCTAGTTGCGCTACTACAGCAATGATCACTGTTATCACTGCAACGACTATAATGTTTCCTTTTGAAAGCGCAATCATTTTATTGATCAATGGCTCGAATAATCCTACATCCTGCATAATACCAAAGAAAATAATAGCGAAGATAAACATAACAGCTACGTTCATCACAGAGCTTAATCCAGAACTAAAGAATTCTCCCAATTCATCGAAGTTAAAGCCAGCTATAAATGCAGCTACGATAGGTGGTATAACCATTGCTACAAGTGGTGATACACGACCACTAATTAGTAGAGCAACAATAATAATAATAGTTAAAAATCCGATTATACTTAGACTCAAAAATATTTCCTCCCTTTGTGGTTAATCATTCAGATTATTTAAAAAATAGCACAGTGCTAAAGAGAGGAAAATAATATAATCATATGTTAAATAAATAACATACTATTAGTTTTGTTCATAAGTTCCATGATAGACATATTTTCGTTCAGGTCTGCCAACGGTCCCGTAAATTAGTTTTGTCTCTAAAAACTGCTCGCCAACTAAGTATTCTAAATAACGGCGAGCTGTTGAACGGCTAGAACCAATGAGTTCACTTAATTGGGAGGCTGTGAGCTCCTGGGTTTTGAGATCTTCAAAAATGCTTTTAACTATTTGTAATGTGTGCAAATCAATTCCTTTTACAAACGTTTCTTCATCTACTACCTTATTGTTTGATTCACTATAAAATAAAGAATCAAGGTCATTTTGAGTGACATTTTTGCTATTTTGAAATAAACGAAGTTCCTGCAAATATTTCTGAAATGCGCGTTGAAGTCGTTGTTGTTCAAATGGTTTAATCAAGTAATCTAAAATACCTAAGTCCAATACATCCCTTATTAAACTTACTTCAGTTGCTGCTGAGATTACGACAATTTTTATAGACGGATAGAGGTGACGTATATGGCTTACTAATGAGCTACCTTCAACATCCGGAATATATAAATCTGTTAATATAATTTCTGGTAAGTTCGAAGTCATCTCCAGCTTTTCGATTGTTTCTTTTCCTGTGCGTAAGTTTTCAGTGACGATAAAACCTTCTATATTATGAACATAATCTGCATGAATTTTTGCTACTCTAAAGTCATCTTCAATAATCCATATACTTTTTAATGTTGTCATTCTCAATGTCTCCTTTAGGAACTATAATCAAAAAACATGCTCCTGATAAATCACCGGAGTCCAATAAAATTTCCCCATGTATCTCCTGAAGGGCTTTCTTGCTTATAGCAAGTCCATGTCCGCGGTCTAGTCCTTCTTTAGTAGATATACCCTTTGTAAAAATTTTATCGTAAATAGTGTGATCAATACCTGGTCCATTATCTTGAATCTCAAATAAGTAATGATTTTTATAATTATTGATGGATAGTCGAATCACTTTATCTGAGGATTCCCAGCTTTTTAAAGTTTCAATAGCGTTTTGAAGTACATTACCAAGAGCTGTTAGGATAGCATCTTCTTGCTGTTTAGATAATTCAATAGATGAAGAAATTTCGTTTAGCTCGAGTTTAATCCCTAGTTCTGCGGCTTCTGCAATTTTTCCCTGAATTAAGGCAAGTAGAAGCGGGGTTGTTATATTGCTATTTAAAAAAGCTTGATTTTTAAGTTGTATGTTTCGTTCTTCTTTAATAAACTCAATTGCTTCGTTGTAATGTTTATGGACAAGTAAACCTAAAATGATATGAAGCTTATTAGCGAATTCATGAGTATAGGCCCGTTGAACATTTGCATACTGCTTCATCTGTTTTAATTCATCCGTGATTTTTTGGATATCTACTTTTTTTCTAAAGGTGTATAACGAACCAATTTTCCTTTTCTTTTCAACTAAAGGCACTTTATTTAAAATAATAATATGCTCATCAAGTGGTAGCTCTAAATTATGAATGTTTTGCTCTGCAACAATTTTAGGCGTGAAAATATGTTCAATTTTTGTGCCCATCCAATCTGAGAGTGATTTATTGTGAGCCGAATCTAGCATTTCATAGGCACTCTTATTAATGGTAGTAATTTGATTAAAGTGATCGACAGCCAGTATACCCTCTGCTGTTGTTTCTAAAATGACCTTGTTTTGTTGATATAATTTAGCAATTTGAATAGGCTCCATATTAAACAATAACTTTTTAATATAAATGGAAATAGCTATTGCGCCTAATATGCCTATGAAAAGAATGATTACGGTGTATTTGATCCATTTGTGAATATAGCTTTCGATGATTGTGTCGATATTTTCTGTTAAAAAACCGACAGATACAACACCAATAATTTTATTGTCTAATAGGATAGGGGCTTTACCTCGAATCGATTCACCTAGTGACCCTATAGTTTTAGATATATAAGCTTGCCTATCTAGCAATGCGGCATCGTTATCTCCACCAACCATTTTTTCTCCAATTTTATCTTTTAAAGGGTGTGAATAACGAATTCCTTCAGAATTTCCAACGACAATATATGCAGCGTCAATTTCTTTTCTTAAAGGTTCGACGATTGGCTGGATGATTTCACTTGGCTCTTCTTTATCGAATGCCGTAATGATCTCTTCCGTAGATGCGAGGGTTTTTGCAATATTCAATGCCTCCATCCCCATCTGTTTTTCTGTCGTATCGCGAATATGTTCTTGCAAAAGATACATAAACAGTCCACATATTAAAAGGATCAGGATACTTATTAAAAAAATCATTCTAGCTGTAAGAGACTGGAACCAACTTTTCATATTTCACCTCTATGTAGTTTGATGCTCATAATCAACATTTGTCTGATGATTAGTCTATCATAAATATCCAACAAATAGAGAAGGAGCCTTTCTTAGGAAAGTGCCGAGTCAGAACGGAAATCAACCCCATGGTATGGTGATAAGCTTTGATTTTTGGTACATGCTCTTCAATAACATTCGCGCAAATTTTTCGCTACAATATAAGGAAGGGGTGATTGTCATGTCAAATGAACTTAAAAATGTACTACCACCGGTTATTGATTTGTCAACGAAGGTGCTAATTGTCGGCTCAATGCCAGGAAAGCAATCGTTAGAGAAGCAGCAATATTATGGTAACCCGCGCAATCACTTTTGGCCGATTATTGGGGAAATAGTAGAAGTAGATGTACCTCAGGATTATGGAGAAAGATTAAAATTGCTAAAGAACCATCATATTGGTCTTTGGGATACAATTGAGTCGTGCGAGCGTAAAGGAAGCTTAGATGCCACTATTCGTAATGAAAAACCGAATGATTTTAAAACGCTTTTTGCACACTATCCTCATATTGAGCTAGTGCTTTTTAATGGTGCAAAGGCATTCGAGGTTTTTAAAAAGCATATCGGCCTTGAGGTTTTAGATGGTCGAGCATATCAAAAAATGCCTTCGACTAGCCCAATACCAGGTAAAAATATTAAATCTTTTGAAGAAAAGCTGGAGGATTGGCGAGTGATGCATTCTTATTTGCCTAGATAATTATATTAAAAACCCCCTCCGATTAGTGTTGCTTGACGGAGAGGATTGTAAGCATTATTTAACAGATGGGGGGACCATCACTGCCATGTGTTGTAGTATGATCCTGCCGGGCTATAAAAGAATTTAAAATGATGTTTTTCAGCTAAGGTACGACTTTTCTCTTCGTCGTTAAATCCGATCGTCATCACCTGAGTACCGAATTTTTCTCGGATCTGAACTAATTGCTGCATCCTATTCAACGCCCATTCATCTTCTTCGACTACATCATACGAAAAGTTTTCCCACATAACAAAATCGATATAGGGTGCTGTATAATCAGCTAATGTTTGAAAGCCCCAATTTTGGGCAACAGATAAGTCGTTATATTGCTGCTTTATGTTTTTTATAAAGGCAAGCATTGCTTCATTTTGCACGCCCTGTTCTTTTTCAGGTAAGTAGGACTCGATATTGCCAACAGTATCTAAAAACACACCATCCAATCCTCTTTGAACAATTTGTTTTTGAATTTCTTCTAGTAAAAGTGCTTGATAGTGTTCAGATGCCATATCCATTAAATACGAATCCCACTCAGAGAAATACATCTTTTCTCCGCGCTCGTCTTTATAAAAATCCTCTTCTTTCAATTGGTTATAGAACTCTAAATTCCATTTGTCTGCTTCCATAGCGTTAATATAGCCATAAATTAACGTTCCATTTTTTTGAGCCTGTTTAATATACTTCTGCTGCATTTCGATAGGCTCCACAATGACTAAATCTTCTTTAGCCATTTCCTTGCCAATCTTGTCGTTCCCTTTATCTAAATAATATTTGTACTTTTTAACAGCAGCTAGCCTGTCTTGAATACTTGTTGATTCTGCAGAAGAATTTGAGTTTGTAGAGTTAAAAAATAGCCAGATCCCAAAGGACAATAGAAGTGTAGTAATTAGTAAAAATGTTTTTCGCATAAGTACCCCTTTTCTTGGAAAATACACCTTTTATTATACGGAGTTAACTATAGGAATGCGAGTGCAGTTTAGGACGACTAAATACAAAGGTAATAGGCAATTGCTCAACGGTTATTAGCCCTCTTACATATATTGAATTATGTAAAAGGAGGGGTTTATCATGTACAATCCATATGAAGAAATTATGCCACTTCCAGAACCCGGTTTCGAACCGTCATTCGGACGGCCTGGGTTTGGCCCACCGTCATTTAGACCACCTGGTGTTGGAACACCACCATCGTTTGGTCCGCCTGGTTTTGGACCGCCACCATCGTTCGGACCGCCACCATCGTATGGCCCACCAAGCTTTGGACCGCCACCGGCAGGTCAAATGCCTCTTGGTCCACCACCTAGCTTTGCACCAGCACTTCCATCATTCGGAATAGGTTCAAGTGGTATTCAATCATGCTTATTTAGAAATACGTATATATGGTTGTTTAATGGATCAGGCTTTTGGTTCTTCCTAACTTCTGTAGGAAGGGAGTTTATTACAGGGTTCCGATGGAGTAACAGAAGCGGTTGGCGCTTCCAAACTATTGCAAGAAGAAATATTCGCTCGTACGAATGCTCTAGATGGTAATTAGTGCCATAGATAAACTATTAGTTGTACTATACTTATAGGTAAAAGATGCTTCCTCAGTAATGGAATACAAATAAAGCTATGTGCATATGCTTATTTGTGTATATTTTTGCGACTAATCCTTCCGAAATACTTGGAGGGATTTTTTTGTTCCTTATAAAAATTTTTGAACATGTAAATAGGTGGCGGGATGAATGCGAATTTAAGTTACTTTTTAGCAGGTGTCCAAACACCCGCTGAAATAGAGGAACTAAGTCAAAGTTGACGAAACGAATTAATGTGCTTAGATAACAAAAGGTTTAAAGTTGATTACGGACAGGAAAAAAGAAATAAAGGAGGGCAATGCCATGAAAAAAATCTTTTTTACCTGCATGCTTTTAAGTTTCAGTATGTTAAGTGCATGCTCTGATAAAGAAGAAAAACCTAACGTGCCGAATAAGCCACAAGAAGAACAACAAACTAACGTGCCAAACAAGCCACAAGAAGAACAACAAACTAACGTGCCAAACAAGCCACAAGAAGAGCAACAACAAACACATGAACATCAACAGAAACCGCCAAAAACAAATAATGAAAACACAGTAGCATCTAATACTCAGGCTGGGGCACTAAAAAATATTAAGGACCAGCTTAAAACGAATTTACCGATAACTTTACCAAAAGGGCTTCCAATCACAAAAGGTACATTTTTAACTGCTACAACGAAGACTGAAACTAACCAAGTTGAAATAGTATTTTTGGAAAGCAAAGAGTATTTATCCATCAATGATAGTAAACTAAAACAACCGGATAGAGCGACGGCTATTGCTCGGCTCTCCGTGCAGCAATATGAAAGTACAGACGAAGCGAATGAGCAAATTTCCTTTGAGAACTATAGCCAAAATGGTGGTCAAGAGGTTGATCTTGGATACAACATTAAAGGTTACCAAGATGCAGGTGTTGGCTCTTTATGGACTGGTTGGAATGAGGGAAGATGGGCAATAGCGACACATACAAGAACAGAAAACCCGGAGGCGGGTGTGAAGCTTGCTAAGCAGGCAGTACAATTTTTAGAAACACATATGCTGCCTATTCCGAAGCAAAATGGCTTTGCCCGTTTAGATGTTTATGAATCAGGGAATTTAATCGTATGGCAGGAGGGCAAACTTGTCTATACGCTGGATTCGATTAAGGATCCGCTAAAAGCACTTGAAATTGCTACAGCTTTTTATCATTAAATAATATTGTAAGGTGCCATATTGAAAAGGACGGCTCTTCGGCAAAACGAGGGGTTGATTTCCGTTCCGACCGGGCGCTTTGTTGTTGCTGTCGCTACGCTTTCGCACAGATAAAACAATTGCTGCCGCTTCGCTTTCGCACAGAGCAAAGCTTCCTGGGGGCGTCGGGCCAACATGATGTTGGTCACGAAGGCGTTATCACAGGATGTGATGCATTTAGCCTTCGTTCCTCTATTGCTGATCCCTGAGGAGTCGCCCGGTCTCCACTCCAATCAACCACTTCACATGGCACGGATCATCTCGCATATCACTCTAATTTATAGTGAAAAATGCGAAAAGAAATGCAAACGAAGCGGAAGCAACAGTTTTTTCCTTGATCATTTTGTTTTTTTAACACTTAAAAACTCCTAGGGCATTAACTTCACACCCTTGGAGTTTATTTGCGATATGCTTAAATCTTCTCTACGCTATCCACAAGTTGCTTATACTTTGCAAACCACTTTTGCCATTCTTCCATTGGAAATGTCTCATGTACAGTGCCATTTAATAAGTCTGAAAGCAGGTCTAAGCATATATGCCAGCCAGCTAAATCCTTTGGTGTATGTTCAGTTAGCTCACCGATCGATTCAAGTAATACTAATATGGAACCGCTACTAGTGGGGGAGAGTTCAAATCTGACTGTATCTTTGCCCCAATCAAATTCAAGCACTTCCTTCTCAACATGGTCTGTAATTGTTATTTCCATATAAGTATCTGTTCCATCATTCATATTAAAATGGATTTTACCGTTTTTTCGAAGATCAATAATTTCTAAATTGTTCATCCATTTTTGAAGCTTTCCATTCTCCGTTAATACAGCCCAAACAGCATCAACTGAATGTGACAGTGGACGGTTGAATGTTACGATATAGCTATTTTGTTGTTTTTGAATAGTAGCTAGCATGGATATCCTCCTTATAACTTTACCTCATCATAGACTGCTTGAAATAGTCTTGTCACGCCTTCTTCTATTTCATTCTTTTTTAAATGTCCATACCCTAAAATAATCCGATTAGTATAGTTCCCTTTTTCTATCGAGTGATCCTCTACGGGGTATACCTTTACACCCAACTGTTCGATTTGTATCAATAACTTTTTAGAAAAATGAACATCCTCCAGTTCAACAATTAAATGCATGCCAGTAGAGTAACCTAAAATTTTTACTTTATTTGAAAAGGTTGTATGTAAACATTGGATAAGGAAATCTCGCTGGCTTTTATAAAATTTCTTCATTTTTGCAATATGCCGTTCCAAATAGCCATCCTTAATGAAACGAGCGAGAATAAGCTGATCTAATGAGGGCGTGTGTAAATCAGTAAACCATTTCAGTTTCCGACATTTCTCAATTAGATGAGTTGGAAGAACGATGTAACCTATTCGTAATGCTGGAGAGAGAATTTTGCTAAAAGATCCTATATAGAGTACACGTTCTGGATCTAATCCTTGTAAAGAGCTAACGGCTGAGCCTTCATAGCGAAACTCACTATCATAATCATCTTCAACTAAAAAACAATTATTCCTTCTAGCGAAATTGATTAATTGAATTCTGCGCTGTATTGGTAGCGTTCCTCCTAGTGGGAATTGATGAGATGGAGTAAGGAAGACAAATTTAGGATGTAAATTTTCTGGTATTAACGCTGTCTTCATACCATCTTCATCTACAGGTATTGGATAAATAGAGGCACCTGAAGATTTAAAAATCGTTTGAATATCATTAGTAATAGGATCTTCCAAAATGGCTATATCTTTCGGTAATAAAAGCAACCTAGAAACAAGTGCCATTGCTTGTGTAGCGCCTGATGTAATGACAATTTGTTCTGGATGACAGTTAACACCCCTAGTTTTTAATAAATAGTGTGCCAAGGCTTGTCTTAATTCTAGACGCCCTTCTGGGAAATCATATCCAAAATAAGTTGATTCGATATCATTCCATAGCTGATGTGATAGCTTTGCCCAAGTTTTACGTGGAAATAAGTCTAATGCAGGAATACCCGAACGAAAACTAATAATATGATCTTTTGTCTTTTTTTCATCGACTTCATGTAATTTGAATGGTGTCACATATTGTGTTAAAAAGGCTCCTTCTGCAACAAAGGTACCCGATCCTCTTCGTGCAACTAAAAACCCCTCTGCTAGCAATTGATCGTAAGCTTCCAATATGACATTTCTTGAAACATTTAGCTCGACAGAAAGCTCACGTGTTGATGCTAGCCTTTCCCCTGATTGAAGATGACCATTTAATATTTTTTCTCGAATTTGCTGATAAACTTGCCGGTTTAGAGGTATATCTGAAGAACGATCGATTGGTATCCATAACAACTTTGTCTCTCCTCCTACTTAAATTGGTACCTTGAAAAATTTTATAAAGTGGTTCTACTCCTGCCAATTTTATCATGTTAAATTACTGGGGAATAGATAAGAGGAGGAATAAAAATGAAAAAGACAGAAGAAATAGTGATTCAAGCATTAAAATCCGCAGCGAGAAATGCTTCAATGAAACATGATGTTCAACAATCAACAGAACTCTATCCGTTATTATGGAAGGCAGCGAAACGGTATGTTACGGGTGAAAATAGAGAGAATGCTATTCAAATTGCTCGAGAATTCATTGCCAAGGATTATCAAATATCATTAGAGTTTATAGGGGAGAATACAACTGATTTGGTGGAATGTCAAAAGGCTAAAGATGAATATTTGCAGCTCATTGAGGGCATGGGTGCATTGGCGATAAGACAAACGGTGTCATTAGATTTGTCGCATATTGGACTTTCTGTTAACGCAGAACTAGCATATAAACACTTAATTGAGCTAGCTAAAAAAGCATATCAGTTCAGAATTACATTGATGATTAGTATGGAGGAGTCATCAAAGACGAGTGATATTCTCGATATTTATAAAAAAATAGCTAGCCAATATTCCAATGTCGGGATTACGCTACAAGTTCATCTCTATCGTACAGACGAGGATATACAGCAGCTTATTCAATACCCAGGGAAAATAAGGCTTGTTAAAGGTGCTTTCCAGGAGCCAATCGACGTTGCGCTTAAAAGATCAGAAGCATTGAATGAACGTTATCTACATTATGTAGAGCAGTTGATTAATGCCAATCATCCAATCTCGATAGCTACGCATGATGAAGTATTGATTCAAGAAATGGAACAAAGACAATATTTTAATCGACCAAATGTTGAGATAGAAATGCTTTATGGCATACAACCAAATTTGATCCGTCAATTAAAAGAGAAGGGGTACCGCTGTAAGATGTATCTTACGTATGGAACTGATTGGTATTTATACTTATGCCATCGTCTTGCTGAATATCCGGAGAATCTATTTTTGGCTGTGGCAGACATCATTAATCCATCTATGTTAACTAGAAGTGAAGATTATTGAACAAGCAATACTGCTAGCATGTACTTCTGGTTATAAGTAATAACCAGAATGGTATTCCTATATAATGGGATTTTAGCTAATATTGTTGAAAAAGGAGAGTTTCTTGATGTATCAACAAGCTTTAGAACGTTATATTGTAGCTACAAATTCCCATGATTTTAATAACGTAAAGGGAATTTTGCATCCGCAAGCAGTGTATTGGTTTACGGATCAAACATGTGCGTCCTTAGAAGAAGTAGGTGCTTATTTTAATAATGCTTGGAATTTAATAAAGGAAGAAGTTTATTCGGCTACCGATGTCCACTGGCTTACGGTTGATGAACAATCAGCTACCTGTATTTATACATACCATTATGAAGGCTATCATAACGGAAAGTTTGTATCAGGTAGCGGAAGAGCAACGAATATTTTTACTGTCCTAAACAATGAATGGAAGTTAATCCACGAACATTTAAGTAGTTAAATTATTTTTATTACTACTTGTATAAGTAGTAATGAAATGATCATTATTAGTAATATTTTAGCTGCCTTTATCGGAACTTTCGGTAGAATAAAAAGTCCGAGCTGAGAGCCGATAATGGAGCCTATTGCCATCGCAATGGCATAATGCCATTGAATATAGCCAGTTTGGTAAAACACTAAAAATGCCCCTGTACAGCTCCCAAAAATAAGTACACGTGTGAGCTGTACAGCCTTTATGTAGGTGTAATGGTAGCGTAAAAAATGTAGTATGCTGAAGGTTGAAGAGCCAGGTCCAAAGCCGCCATCATAAACCGCGATTAAAAAAGGCTGCCATAATCTATTGTTGTGTGTAGTGTCGGTTTCTTCTGAGCTAACAGTCCATTCTTTATTTTTTAACGTTATAAATAAGGCAAAAATAAGTAGAATACATGCAATAATATTCATTGTTTTCTCTGAGATGGATACTGTTAGGAGTGCTCCACATACGCCTCCAGCAATGGCTACAGCGACATATTTCATAATAGATGCTAGTCGAAGCTCCTTATGATAAAGAAGATAAAAGATGCTCGACAACGCTGCAATGCCCGATGAAAACTTATTCGTAGCAATGCTTGTTTGAATAGGTATGCCAACAAGCATCATAGCGGGGATCGTAATTAGTCCAGCACCCCCAGCAAGGGTACCGATAAAGGCAGCAATAATTCCAATACTGACGAGTGTTAGTGAAAGCTTCGTATAAATAAGCCCCGTTACAATGGCAATGGCCACAATCAAAATAAAAGATTTTTTCATAAGCGTCTCCTTTATCGTTGTTAGTTAAAGGGTATTGCTAAATTATTTATAAATCTAATATATTATTTTTCATTTTATATAAATAAAATTTATAAATATAATCGGTACAAAGTACGATCGATGATGTAGGTCTTCGTGAAGCCCTGAGGATGTTGTTAAAAACATAAGCACATGGCTTGTGAATCACGTTTAATCTTTTATTAATTAGGAAGCAGCGCAGGAATTAGTGAAAAATGGATCCAGAGGTGAATGAAACTGATAAAAACAGAACAAGAGCTAAAAAGCTTAATTGCTGCAGATGAATGGATGATGAACATACTAAAAACTGTAGAAAAACTACAACTGCCTGATTCATGGATATGTGCTGGATTTATTCGATCGAAGGTTTGGGATTATCTACATGAAAAAGAATACAGAACGCCATTAGCTGATATTGATGTGATATATTTTGATAAAGTGAATTCTTTAGAGAATTATGAGAAGCAGTATGAACAAGAATTGAGGAAGTATTTACCGGGTGAGCCTTGGTCTGTGAAAAATCAAGCAAGGATGCATGTAGTAAATAATAGTGAACCTTATCAGTCATCGATTGATGGAATGGCACATTTCCCAGAAATCCCGACAGCTATTGGTGTGAGACTTACTAATGGAATACTTGAGATAGCTGCACCACATGGTATCAAACACTTAGTTTCCGGAATTGTCGCTCCTACACCATATTTTCAAAAAGGTTTTCCGATGCATGAAGTTTATAAGAGCAGAGTCCAAAATAAACAGTGGGAATTAATTTGGCCGAAACTACAGATTTTCTACTAAAAATGAAGGAAAGGAGCTATTGAATTTGTATCACGATAAACATCAAATAATCTCTCATTATGAAAAATCTATCGTATTTGTGGAAAGTTTAGTAAATATAACTGAAGAACAATGGCGTACCCCTATAGAGCCTGGGAAATGGTCGGTTGCAGAGGTAATTGGACATCTTACACCGTGGGATGAATTCGTATTAACCCAACGTTTACCGTTTCTTTTTACAAAGGAAAGCTTACCAAAAGGACCGGATGTAGGAGAGATGAATGCTAGTGCAGCAAGGAATAGTCGTGCACAAAGTAAAGAAGAAACGATAGCCAGTTTTATCAATCAGAGATATCAGCTAATTGACGCGCTTTATCAAATAGTTGATCAGCAATGGCAACAGCCTTTTACAATAGGTGCTTCTGAATTAACACTTCACCGTTATTTTGCTAGTTTAGTAGATCATGATCTACATCATTTTTCACAAATCCAGAGAGTTTTAAGGATGTAGAGGCTATAAAATGGATATCAAGCATTTAATTGAATACTATGCACATGCGTCTGTAAAGTTTACGGATGTTTTTACAAATAAAATGGAGCCAGGCCAAGTAGATAAAGGGCGAACAACAGCCCCTGGGAAGTGTGGATTGGTTGTGCCTCTTGCTGGTAGCGCTATATTTAGCTTTAACGGTACCCCTTATACAATGGAGCCGGGTATGGTCGTACATGCAGGACCACAAATGCCAATCGAAATTAAAGCTTCTGATGATAAAGGATGGGAATATGCAGTTGTTCATTATCAACTTTCTCCCGAAGAGTCAATTTTATATCCATTATCAATTCAGCACTTTTTAATTAATACAGGCTATCATATTAAAATACTTGATTATGTACAGCAGTTAATAGAAAGCCAAGCAATGCCAGGTAATATGTCGGTATTCAAAGCGAAGATTCTATTTATGAATCTTTTGGAAACCATTCTTATGACGGCAAAAGTGAAGGTGCTCGATACGGCAAGTGACCAGATGGAGCAAGCTCTACAGTATATACATGAGAATTATGCTACACAACTTTCTGTTTCGAAAATTGCTGAAGAATTTAGCGTGGAGCGTCGTAGGTTTGCCTATCTGTTTGAACAGCATACAGGGATGAATCCTAGCGTATACTTAACGGAATATCGCATCCGGCGGTCGAAGGAGTTACTGAAATATGACGATTCTCCAGTAGCGGAAATAGCAGAATGTGTAGGTTATGTAGATTGCTTTTATTTCAGTAGAGTGTTTAAAAAATGTACTGGGATGTCGCCGACAACATATCGAAAAACAATGCTTGAGGAAGCTAAATACTTATAAAAAGTTGTTTCTTGAAAAAAGAAGCAGCTTTTTTTGTGATCGAAAATCGGCAAAAGTCCATGTGATTCATGAAATTGTCCATTCACAACTAGTTTTCTCTTTGTTAGGATAGGAATCGTAAATGATAATGAATATCAATTAAATTGATAAACCCTATTGACTTATAAATGAAAATGATTATCATTATCAATATAATCAGGTTCGTTAGGAGAGAATATATCTATGAATAAATATTTTAAAATGTGTGCACCTGCTCTATTAGCGCTATCTTTGGCTGCGTGTGGAACGGATAAAGCAGAAGAGTCTTCTACATCTACTAATAATGTAGCAGAAACTAGTGCAACAGAAAATCAAGCGAAAACACAAACGATTACATACTTAGGCGAAAAATATGAAATTGCCGCAGATGTTAAAAATATAGTAGCTGCAAGCTTAGAGTCTATGGAAGATGCTGCAATGCTCGGGATTAAGCCTGTTGGTGTGCTTGATATCGGTGGGAAAATTCCAGCATATCTTGCTTCTAAATTAGAAGGTGCTGAGCTTGTCGGAAATAAAATGACACCGAATACTGAAGCCATTCTTAAACTAGATCCAGATGTTATTTTAGGTTCTTCAAAATACCCTGAGGAAATGGCTGAAAAGCTTAATAAAATTCAAACGATGATTCCATATTCACATGTCTCTACAAATTGGAAAGAGAACTTAACGTTACTTGCACAGCTTTCAGGGAAAGAAGATGAGGCAAAAAAAATCATTGCAGATTATGAAGCGAAGGTAGCTGATTCTCAAGTGAAATCTAAAGAGCAATTAGCGGACAAGCAGATTCTAGTTATTCGAGTACGTGGTGGCATCATGTATATCTATCCTGCAGGCGTTTACTTAAACCCTGTATTATATGAAGATTTAGGGGCTCCAATACCAGAAGTTTTAAAAACTGCAAAGGCACAGGCTGAACTATCTCTTGAAACATTAGCAGAAGTTAATCCTGATGCTATTTTCCTTCAATTCGAGGAATCAGAAAATGCCGATGCACCAAAAGCATTAGAAGAGCTACAAAAGAATCCAATCTTTGCAAGCTTAAAAGCATCACAAAATAATCAAGTTTTCGTGAATGCCATTGAACCTTTAGCACAAGGTGGTACTGCATGGTCTAAGGTAAAATTTTTAGATATCGCAGCTGAAAAATTACTTAAATAGTATAAAGTGGCTGGTAGTAGGTTTGGTGGCATCACCAGGCTATTACCAGCCTTTTATAAAGTGAGTTCAACTTCTTTCAGCAGCAGCCGCTGAAATAGAAGAACTCAGTCTAGGAACGCCACGTCCTGTGGCAACGACTGAGTGACCAACATCACGTTGGCCCAAAGCCTCCGGCGGATGTCACGGAAACGGAAAGGAGTGCTTAGGGGATGTTAGCCTAAATTCATCGCATCCATGCGAAAACGGCTAACTGACCTGCATCGGTAAAAACGCCACGTCCTGTGGCATTACCGACATGACCGACATCGTGTCGGCCCTCGTGCAGGCCTAGGCACAAAGCCGATTCCGGACGCAATTATGCCGAGGCATAATTGATATAGAAAAAGGTGTGGAAGTTGAAAAAAACAAACATTGTGGCATTTTCAATATTAGCAGCTTCTCCATTCCTCATTGCGATTGTGGCATTAGTATCCGTTATGTATGGCACAAAAGACATTAGCGCAATAACGGTATGGCAGGCGATTACTGCATTTGACCCTTCGAATGTGGACCACCAAATTATACGAACAGGACGTATTCCTAGAATTGCCGCTGTTTTACTGGTGGGAGCATTTTTAGCAGTAGCTGGCGCAGTGATGCAAGGTATTACGCGAAATTATTTAGCATCCCCATCCTTAATGGGCGTGAATGATGGTTCGGCATTTATGATTACGTTAGCAATCGTATTTTTCCCAGGGCTTCCTAATTACCAAATGATCTTGCTTTCTATGCTCGGTTCAGCATTAGGAGCAGGGATTGTATTTGGTTTTGGCTCTTTAATTCGAAATGGTTTATCACCGGTAAGGCTTGCTATCATTGGGACGGTCATTGGTACATTTTTAAGCAGTATTGCTACAGCCATTGCGATGTATTTCCAAGTATCACAAACGGTAAGTGTTTGGTATAACACAAAAGTACATATGGTGGATATGGATATGCTCATGCTATCGATTCCATTTGGGCTAGTCGGTTTAGTTCTTGCGTTACTATCAGCTAAGGCTATTACGATCACTTCACTAGGCGAAGATATCGCTATTGGGCTTGGACAAAAAACAAAAGCCGTGAAAATTATTAGTATGCTTGCCGTTGTATGTTTAACAGGAGCGGCTGTTGCACTTGTAGGAAAGATTGCCTTTGTAGGATTAGTCATTCCTCATATTACACGCTTCCTTGTTGGAGCTGATTACCGCTTTATCATCCCATGTGGAGCTGTAGTAGGTGCGTTTTTCTTAGCGCTTTGTGACGTACTCAGTCGCTTTGTTAATTATCCATTCGAAACTCCAATCGGCGTATTAACGGCATTGGTTGGTGTCCCGTTCTTCTTATATTTAGTTCGTAAACACGGAGGTGAAAAACGTGCGTAAAAAAACCTCAAGTGTATTCGTTGTTGTTTCAATACTGATGTTATTTATTTTGGGTGCCAGCTATCTCCATCTTACAAATGGTGTCTTTGATATGTCGGTGATGGATGTCTTAAAAACATTGCTACGCATCGAGCCAAACCCAAAATTTGATCTTGTCATTTTTGAATTCCGTTTACCACGTATTGCCATTGCAGCATTAGTCGGTGTTGGCTTAGGGATGGCAGGGGTTGTGTTACAAGGCATTACGCGTAATGGCCTAGCAGACCCTGGGATTTTAGGGATCAATGCTGGTGCCGGTGCAGCAGTGGTCATATTTATGTTTTTCTTTCAATTACGTCTTACATCTGCAGATATGAGCAGCTGGTTATCTATTTTGATGATGCCGATTTTTGGGTTTGTCGGTGGGGCGATGGCCGCTGTGTTAATTTTCTCATTTGCCCTGAAAAATGGTCATTTAGATATGCAACGGCTAATTTTAACAGGGATTGCGATCAATAGTGGCTTCGGAGCATTGTCATTGTTTTTATCATTGAAAATGAATGCTCAGGATTTTGAAGGTGCAGCAGTTTGGATGGCAGGCTCCATTTATAATGCAAACTGGATTTTTGTTGTGACTATGCTGCCGTGGCTTATTTTATTAGGCTTTTACGTTTATCGGAAATCATATTTGCTCGATTATTTTCAATTAGAAGAGGATAGTATTACAAGCTTAGGGATAGCGGTAGAAAAAGAGAAAATGAAGCTGTTATTGGCAAGTGTCGGCTTAGTCAGTGCCTGTGTATCGGTATCAGGTAGTATCGGTTTTATTGGATTGATGGCACCACATATTGCTAAACAGCTTGTTGGTATACAACATCGTTACGTCATGCCAGTAAGTGCATTGATAGGTGCGGGATTGCTTATTGCAGCTGATTTTATAGGAAAAACAGTATTTGCGCCGTCTGAGCTGGCAGTTGGTATTGTTGTCTCAATTATCGGGATTCCATATTTCTTATATTTACTAGTGAAATCGAAGGCATAGGGGGAAATCGTGTGCAAACGGCATTTAGAATGGAAAATTTAGCTTCTGGCTATGAACAGGTTCGGGTGTTTGAAGGCTTAAATTTAACAATAGATGAAGGAAAGATTACGACTATTATTGGCCCTAATGGATGTGGAAAATCTACACTATTAAAAACGATTGGTCGTATATTAAAGAAGCAGCAGGGTACGGTTTATTTACAAGATCAAAACATGCAAAATTTATCGACGAAGGACATTGCGAAAAAGCTAGCTATCTTATCACAGACGCCTATTGCACCAGGTCAGTTAAAGGTTGAGGAGCTCATTGCTTATGGTCGTTATCCACATCGAAATAATGTGAATCGCTTAACAAAAAAGGATGAGGAAATGATTGAATGGGCCTTAAGTGTGACAAATACACTTGAGTATCGAAATCGAGAGCTCGCTCAGCTTTCTGGAGGTCAACGCCAACGTGTATGGCTGGCGATGGCTTTAGCGCAAGAAACGAATATTTTGCTATTGGACGAACCGACAACTTATTTAGATATGGCACATCAGTTAGAGGTGCTAGAAATTGTGAAAAACTTAAATGAGCGGCATCGTTGTACGATTGTTATGGTATTGCACGACATTAATCATGCGGCACGATATTCTGATCATTTAATCGCAATGCGACAGGGGGCTGTAATGAAAACTGGCACACCTGAGGAAATTTTATGTGCAGATGTTATGCGGAACGTATTCAATATTAATGCACGTATTATGCAAGACCCAGTTACGAAAACACCAGTATGTTATGGCTATGATGTTATGAAGGAGATCGACAAATGATTGAAGAGAAAATCGCGAAAGCACTTGATTATGTGACGCAAGAAATTGTATCGAAGTTTACGGATTATACGTATACGGTAAATATTTATGTACCGAATGGGGAAGTACCGGAAGGAGGTTTTCCAGTTTTATACGTATTAGATGGATCGTCCTATTTCCATCTTGTAAAGGAAGCGGTCCGCCTACAAAGTCGCAATGCACCAAAAACGGGTGTTTTGCCAACTATTGTCGTTGGTATTGGGCATGGTGCGGATATGCATGAACGAAGATTTTATGATTTTACAGGACAATCCGAAACGTATACGTATCCTGCAAGATTTAAAGGTAAGGGCTATGAGAAACATGGAGGAGCAGAGAATTTTAGTACATTTTTAGAGGAGGAATTAAAGCCAAGTATTCAGGCGCAATTCCCTGTAAATATGCAGCAGCAATCACTGTTTGGGCATTCATTAGCAGGCTACTTTGTGCTTTGGCAATTATTCCATCATCAAGCAACCTTCCAATGCTATATAGCGATTAGCCCTTCTGTTTGGTGGAATGAGCATGAACTATTCAGTTATGCCACAACATTTATAAAAGAGCGTCCATTTGCTTATGAAAAATTATTCATCGGTGTGGGGGAACTTGAAACCTTTATGGTGGATGATGCTCAACAAATTGCGAGCGATTTAGGGAACATTATGGACATTGCGTTTTATGAAGCGTTGGAGGAAAATCATGCATCAGTCGTCCCAACTGTAATGAGTAAAGCAATTCGTTTTGTGAATAAAAACTAATAGTACAAACCTACAAACCGCATTATCTTATGATGATGCGGTTTGTTTTTGGTTAAAAATACATTATAATGTATTTTTAACCAAAAGGAGGAGTGTTGACAGATGAACATTATTTTAGCGCAAACAAAGGATGCTTCAGTAATTCATAACGTTATGCTACAGGCTTTTAAAGAGTATGAACATGCAACGCCACCATCAAGTGCATTAAGTGAAACAATTGAATCGATTGAACAGGCGATGGAAAATGGAGAGCAAGCCTTTATTGGGTATATCGATGAGCAACCAGTTGCGATGGTAAGATTTACACTTAGTGCTCAAGGAATTTATTTTTTTAGATTATCTGTTATTCCAGAAAAGCAGGGACAAGGATTGGCTAAAGCATTAATTGAAGAGCTTGAACAATATGCGTTTACTAATGGGAAGAGTACTAGTGGATGTAAAGTGCGCATGAGTGTACCAAGAAATATTGAGTTATATCGCTCATTAGGTTATATTGTCACAAAAGAGAGCAAGGAAGAAAATCGTAACGGTTTCTCTCTTTCTGTAGCGACAATGGAAAAGCAACTTACTAATTAGGGGGGCTAGTCTTGAAGAAGAAGCTTGGCTGCTTACATGCACACCATTCAAATATTGAGTATATAGAACAGGCATTTCAAAACATTGAGAAGGTAAAGTTAGTCCATTTTGTAGATCCAGGTCTTATACAGCAAGTTTCAAAAGGAACTGACGGGTTAGCTTTTAAGGTGAAAGAGCAACTTGAATGGATGGAAAGTTGTGATATGGATGCCATTTTAATAACGTGCACTAATTACATTGCATTGTTAGAGGAAGAGCAGTTGGAACTTTCCATTCCAATTATGAAAATAGATGAGCCTTTCTTTGAAATAGTATGTGAAGAAAAACAGCCTCAAACGATTCTTTTTACTAATCCTGAAACCGTAAAAGGTACGATGGACAGACTTCAGCAATATGCTTTGCTACATGAAAAATCCATTAATACTGAAGTGAAAATTATCGACAATACGTTTGAACTGATTATTCAGGGAAAAAAGGATGCATATAATAACGCTATTATACAAACTCTTCATGATGTAGCGGGGGAACAGCAGCACATTTCAGTTGCACAGCTTTCAATGGTTGAAGCAGCACAGCAATTCGAAAAAGAGTCAGCCTTAACGGTTATTCATCCGCTAAAGTCGTTAGTTAAGTTTGTGATGAGGTTTATAGAATAATAGGCTGCACTAGAAGAACTACGTTTTTCTGAATACTCTGTAACAATATGAGTGGAAAAATCGTTTCATAGGAAAGAACCGTGATTATTTAAGGGGTGATGAAATGAGGCGATGTATAGTTTTGTTTTCAGTGTTGTTGTTTTTGGTAGGCTGTACAATGAATGAGAAAGCGGTTGCTCTGCCAAATGATCTACCTGATTTTGTGCAAGAAAGTGACTTTACATCAATTGATTGGGACAAAAAGGCAGTAGAATTTGGAGAGAGAGGTATTATCGGTAATGCAAATAAATCGGGTGTTATCGGTGCCGATATGCCGAGTTTAAACACTCAAAAATGGATGTGGCATCTTTGGGGAAATGAAGAAGGCCAAGATACCATGTTAACAATTGTCGGGTATCATAAAGATTCTAAAACAGTGCATCCTATTTTAGTAGATGGTTGGACTACAGGGCTTGGCGGACCTGTTAATGGGGCAGATGCTCATACACCTTCAAGTGTAAAGATCCCGAAACCAGGAGAATGGGCAATTTTACTTTATAAGAATGAGAGCTATTTTGATACGTTAATTTATGATATTACTGAATAAAAAGTTAATATTCCACATAATGTGACCCTCGTTTTGTAAGCTAAAATTCTTACAAAATGAGGGTTTTACTTAGAAGAATGAATGTGAATAGCGTGAAAAATATAAAATTGGTAATATGAAAAGTAAGAAAATAGAAATGGAGGATAGCTACATGACCGATTTACGATACCCAATTGGACAATTTCAATTTCCGGAAGTAGTGACAGCGCAGCAAGTCAAGGAATGGATAGAGGATATTCGTCTATTACCGACACAACTAGCAGAGGAACTTCACGAAGCAAGTGAACAAGCCTTAACAAAATCCTACCGAGAAAATGGTTGGACGGTTACGCAGCTTGTCCACCATATTGCAGATAGTCATATGAATAGCTACATCCGTTTTAAGCTAGCTTTGACAGAGGATACTCCAATAATTAAACCTTATGACGAAGTGGAATGGGCACAGCTTCCGGATTCAGAAATGCCTGTTTCGGCATCTTATAAAATGATTGAAGGTTTACATGAACGCTGGGTTTATTTGCTGGAAAGCTTAACAGAAGAACAACTTCAACGAGCATTTGATCATCCTGATTCAGGGTTAATGACGCTTGAAAAAGCAGTAGCCTTATATGCTTGGCACGGCAAGCATCATCTTGCTCATATTCAAGTGGCTTTGGCGAAATAAAGGCAATATTCTAATAGCCAAAAATAGGTGATTTCTCAATTAGAAGAAATCACCTATTCAAACGATTGAATTATTGTCGAATGTTTTCCGTTTTTGAACGGGTGATGTTACTGTAAGGGCAGCTTTTATTTAAATTTACGATCACAATCTCTATTCAATAGTGATTCCTGCACTTCCGTTACCTTCAATAACGTTCACTAAAGGAGCAATTCCTGCTGCAGTAGCTGAGAATACCATTACTAAACGATCACCAGCAGCCACTGGTACTGGTGTAACGTTTGTAGTGCCACTTGCAAAAGTACCTACCGCGAATGTTGTGAGAGATGGTATTAAATCAACAAGTGCTGTTGTAGGGCTGAAAATATTACTTCCCGCATCTGCACGGTAAACTTGAGCTCTGATTGTTACTGTTCCTGCAACAGTTATAGCTGCTAGTACGCTAAAGGATGCTGAAATAGCTGTAATAGTACCTGCACGTGGAGCATTAAAAGCTTCCGTTCCCACAAGAGTTAAGTCAATATTATTGCCAACAAGCGAAACTCCTGGGAAAGCTGAACCGAATCCTACAATACTTACTGTGTCAATTAATCCACTAGCGATTGTTGCCAAAACAACCGGTGAAATTCCAGAGGCGAATGGGATGATTGAGCCAGTAGTAACTTTAGTTGGAGTAATGCATGCAGCGTCGACCGCTAAGAAAGGTCCAAAATTTTCACAAACATTATTAGATGAGCAGCCGCACATAGAATTATTCATACACATTTTTACACCCCCTTTCTTCATTATTCTATTCAGTGTAGATTGGGGGGCGAGGGCAATTATCTGTATCGTAGTTTTTATTTGTGGAAATTTTGAGGCTTCTTTTGAGAAGCTTTGGCAGTGCGAGTACTTACTAATGGGACTTATTTTTTCAATTGAACATAAAAAAGTCCAATATGTATTTTCATACTTATTGGACGTATTCATCGTATACTTTTCCAGTTTGTTAAACACAGTACATCCTAATTTTAAACTAACTCCATTTTCGAAAGAAATTGAAAAACAAAGAGTTCTTTTCTTTTTTATGCCCTTCTTCAGTTGATTCTTCTTTTAGCTCAGGTTGTTTGTTTACCTCTTCAATTTGTATATGGGTTTCATATTTTTCCTCTGGCGTAGCTTCAAAGACTTCAAATTCGTCATTTTTTAAAGTGGTGGATGTATTTGCGTCGACTTGCTTAACTACTTCAGAAGCTTCAGGAATGGCAGGCTCATTAACTACTTTAGAAGCTTCGGGAATGGCAGGTTTATTAATTACTTCAGCTTCTTCAGGAGTGACAGGCTCATTTGTTAGTACAGAGCTCATTTCATCTATAGTGACAGTTTTATTAATTTTTTCAGGTTCTACGTAATTAACTAAATCTTTCGCATTAAGGTCATTGTCAGTGGAATTATGGATTTCGGTATGCGGTAAAGTATTAGATTCATAAACACTAATTGGAATTTCCTGTGCATTGGTAGCGTTTTTAAAATGGAAGGAGGATTTAGTAGTGGTATTTCTATATAAACCATTATATATTTGGCTTGGATGAGTATTTATTGATTGAAAATATTGTTGATTAAAATGGCGTTCTTCGGGTACATCTCTTTGATTTCCGTTTTGAGCAGAAGGTATACCATTGTTACCATCTAATTGCGCATTTATTGCTTTACCTGCCAGACTTTGTAGCATTTTATAAGATGGCTGTTTTGATGTAATCGCCGATTGGTTTGTTGTCTGTGTAATGATCAGATCCCTTTGTGCACCGTTAGCAATAAATTTAGATGTGTTTTCAGTTTTATGTGTAGTAGTTGGAGCTTCAGTATTTTCACTAGTGAGTAATTTGTTTAAAACCTTTAGTATTTCTTGGTTCATTTCCTCAATCGTTTGATTTAGAGATTCAATTTGTGCCGATAGAAGTTTTATCTGCTCCTCATTGCCTCCGATTTGTGAATTTTGCTTATCATCTATTTTTTCAGTTTGCCCTTCTAAAAGTGCCATCTGCGTTTTAATCCCATCAAAATCCATTTTCATAAATAAATAATCTTCAATTGAAGTTCCCGTTTTTAATGAAGTTAACGTGTCCTTGTAGGCTTCTATTTTTTGCTTCAGTTTTTCAATGTCTTGAGTGCAGTACAATTTTGAATTTTCCATTGCATTTCACCCCTTTCAGTCCATTAATATTTTATTAAAAATATTTACTTTCTGTTACAAATATACCGGTCCTTTCAAACATTTTTGTCTCTCTTTAAGAAGCGGAGATGTAAGCAAAAACGATAAATACTCATCCTGAAGAAAATAATAAAAATCAAAACAAATTATTTGTTAGCCCATGCACTTATAGCTAGAAAACATAAGATACAAACGAAAGGTAAAAAAAATATGGAGGTGTCAAAAGGATGCAAGAGAGTATGCCATCCCAGGCGCAGGAACAAATTTGTATAAACGTCGATAAGGTATTTGACTGGATTGTAAAGGAAGCGTCGTTCGAGTTTTCTACTACTGGATCAATTAGTTTTCCAACAGTAACGGCAACTACTAACTTAGCAGGAGCAGTAGTTACATGTAATGTAGTTCCAAGTGCAACTAATCCTATTGTTATTTTGAACCGCGAGAATCGTCAATTCACCATTGATGGTGCAACGGTATGTCTTCAAAATCTGACTATTCAAAAGAACTTTACGCTTACGTTAGTTGTTACTTTACCAAATGGTACTAAGTTTACAAGCAATCCTATTACAGTTTCACGTTGTGAACAAGTTACATTATGTGCGCCGAAAGGGACAGATGTAGAAATTTTATTCACAGATTTAGATTGTTTCGTGTGTTCAACAGGAACTCTAACACCTGGAGCAGGTACAATTACGTTTTCTGCATTAGTAGTAACTATATCAGTTTGCCAAAGTATTCAATCTACATTCCCAGTTACTGTGGAATTCTTAGCGACTTTCTGCGAGCCAAGAGCAGAATTACCGTTCGCATGTCCGGGTGTAGTTCGCCCAGCGCAATGCCCTGCTGTATTCCCAACTGTTGGTTAATGGTACTAACACATAGAAGAAAATCATATTGTAAAGAGAGGGTAATCCTCTCTTTTTTTTTATGAAAAGACGTAAATGTCACATAAAGAGGTTTGAATTTGCTTTCATTAATTCAATACTATTAGCAAAGGGGTACTGATTATGCTTACTCGCATCGATCGTGTAGAGGAAAAAATTAATGAATTAAAAAAACAAACGGATTTTTATGTTCATGAAATAAAAAAAACGATTGAGGAGTTTATTGTACCGGAGAGTATTAATGTTATTAGTTATTTCACATCCTCAATTAATTTTTCTTATAATCCCGATGAGGAAAGCCTATGCTTGGGATCTTATCATATTCGCAATTTAGGTAATAAGCCAATAACGAATCCTTATCTATGCATAAAGCTACCTGAAGATTCCCCATTCTCCTTTTCTGGAAGGTATGTCTATGAACATTTCGCACCAAATTTAAAAGGAAACAGTAGTTGGGAGCGAATCAATGATCAATCGAGCAAGGAGGAGTTCTGGCTTAGACCTATAGGAAAAACAACGCTAGAGCCAAACGAGACATTATCATTTCCTAACTTTCAAATCAAATGGGGTCATAAATCATCTTATTCAGGAAGTATCATGGGTTTTACATATTGTGATCAGTTAGAAGAGGGTGTCGTTGTGTTAAATCCTATTAATCTAAATGGAATGAGTTACACACAGGAGGATGAAAATGAGTAAGCGTGAAAATATGAATCAAAAAAAAGATAGTGTTGTCCATCAACTTATGAAGGAACGGCTTGATAATCTATCTAACTATAGTAATGAAGAAAATAATAGCTTTGCTTATCTCGAAAAGGGCACGTTGAATCTGCTTATTACCCATTTAATATCAGGAGAAAAGAGTAAAGTTGAAGAAATTGGCGATGAGGAAAGAGAAATGAAGATGCTGAAGCAACTTAATGAAATGTTAGAGGAGAGTAAGGAGCAATTTGAAGAAGTGATAAGTTTACTTAAAAAATTATCGTGATAGGAGGTGGAAGTGTGGATAATGATATTGTCAAAAACAATGATCCTATTCAACTCCAGCAAATGATCATTTTTTTAAGAGCCGAATTAGCGAAATATAAAAATGAAGTTAAAAGGCTCAGAGATGGTGATTATTATTCACTAATACTGAGATTAGAGCGAGAAAATGTTGAATTAACAAAACAGAAAAAGGAGCTTTCGATGGAGCTTTTAAAGCTGAAGAGAGACCATGATAGAACAATAAAAACTTACTATGATGATATACAAGCAAGAGAAATCCAGAAGAAAAAACAACTTTCTTCGATAGAGGGTTTATTAAAAGAACTGGAAGTACTGCGTGCAGAAAATAAGCTACTAAAGGAATCTTTAAAGTTCACTAAAGATGAAATAATTTCTATGAATTCAGATGCTAATTATAAGACTACAGTGGATGGCCTTGAAAATAAGTTGAATGTTTTTACAAGAGAGATGAGCCTACAAATGAAGACTATCATTGATGCTATTGAAAGATCCCGTTTAGAACAAGTCAATTCAGATAATAAGCATTTAACCAAAGAAATAGAGGAGAAAAGCAGTGAGATAGCAAAATTATCGGAAGAATTAGCGGATGTAAAAAAATATAGCCTTTCCCTGAGTGGAAAAACGATGATGAATCCCGAATTCCTTACACACGTAGATGCCCAAGTAAATAAGGTATTGGCTCAATCAATGGATTTTGAAAAGCAGTTGAATCATAAATTACGCTTGCTTGAGGATTTGGACCACAAATTGAACGAGCTGACTATCGAAATCAATACTGATAAAACTGTATAACGTATGTTGTGAAGGGCTGTTTCAAAAGTAAAACAAGACACTTTTGAAGCAGCTATTTTTATGTTGTTAGGATTCTATTATATTGGCATTTTATTCTTCGCCAATTGGGCTTTTACAAGCAGTAATTGCGAGAGAAACAAAAAGATTTCGGCTAGGATTCCGAAATCTTCTTGTGAAATACATGATTATAATTTGTCGCATCTCGTAAAGCTTTTTCCTCAATTGGAATGCGTACAGATAGCATTGTTACATTTAAAAGTGTAAAGCAGAATGCTGTAAAATATGCTTGGAACATTAAAGGTAGAAGAATAATTTCTAAGCAAACAACTGCGTAATTTGGGTGACGCATAAATGTGTAAGGGCCTTTCCGTACGACTTCTGCATTAGGTAAAATTAGTATTTTTGTGTTCCAAAAAGACCCTAATGAACGAATACACCAAATGCGTAATGCTTGAACGGCGATAAATAATAAGAATAATAACGGAAATAAAGGCGATATACTTTTATGATTAGTAACTACTTCAATGATTAAAAACAAGAAAAAAGCAGCGTGCAAAGTAACCATATATGGATAATGAGAAGAACCAACTTCATATGCCCCTTGTGAGAGCATCCATTTTTCATTGCGTTTTGCAATGAAAACTTCTGTCAATCTTTGTAGAATGACGAGGCTCAAAATAATGTAAATCATCATGCTACTCCCTCCAATTAAGTAATACAGCTTCAGCACAGAAGCCGGGGCCGAGAGCGACGAGCAAACCAGTATCCTCTACTTGTCCTTCGTTTAACATAAATTGCTCCAACACATATAACACCGTAGGAGATGACATATTTCCATGATATTTTAATATTTCCCGAGAAATGTCGGTTTTTTGGGGAGCTAGATAAAGCGTATCTTCATAAGCTTTTAATACTTTTTTACCACCAGGATGTGCAATGAAATGATTAATCTGTTCACAGTATAGTTCATGTTCCATTAAAAATTGTTCAATGAATGGGCCGAGCCAATTGGTGATGATGGCAGGGATACTTTTCTGAAAAACGACATGGAGACCGTTATTTTTAATAGTCCAGCCCATAACATTTTCTGAGTCTGGCATCCATTTAGAGCCAGTTCCGATAATAGTAGGTGTTGATTTTTTTACTGCGATGTTCACTTCATCTCCACAGACGAGTATACATGCTGCACCATCCGCAAAAAGAGAGGCACCAATTAAATTACTTTTTGAAAAATCATTTGGCTGAAAGGTTAGACTACATAGCTCAACACAAACAACAAGAACTTTTGCTTCCGGATGGGCACGACAAAAATCGTAGGCTCTACTAACACCAGCTGCACCGCCAGCGCAGCCAAGTCCCCAAAGTGGAATACGTTTAAGTCTGTCTGAAAAAGGAAGTTGATTCATAACCCGTGCATCAATACTTGGTGTAGAAATGCCTGTGCTACTCACAAAAATAATGGCATCGATATCTTTAGGAGAAATCGGTGATTGTAAAAATGCTTCATTTTGTAAACAGGCTTGAATGACGTTAACGCTATATTGTGTAGCTAGCTCAATATATAAATCGTTACGTTCCTCAAAGGAATGATCGGTACGGTGCCATTCTGGCGGTACACAAAAATGGCGTGTGGCAATACCACCATTCTCAAACACTTTTAAGTAGCGTTCTAATTTAGGGATTTTTGCATGAAATAGCTCCTTCGTTAGCTCCTCCGCATTTGTCTGTTGTAATGTGTACGGTGGTTTGTATGTACTGATCGAAATGATTTTTGACAATTCAACATCTCCTTCGTCAATAGTGATCTTGTTTATTGTATGCGGGGAGGGAGGGGATACATGCTTGTTAGATTACATATTACATTGGGCTCATCATCAATAGTTGTGGATGACATTTGTTAAAACATGTACTATGTAAATAAGTTGATTGGAGTGGAGGCTGGGCGACTCCTTGGGGATCAGCAATAGAGGAACGAAGGCTAAAACCATCACATCCTGTGATAACGCCTTCGTGACCAACATCCTGTTGGCCCGAGACCCTGGATCGAGCATTGCGAGTGAAGCGGCTCATCGGACGCCCCCAGGAAAGCGCCCAGCCGGAATGGAAATCAACCACTCGTTTTGTTTATGATTCTTAAATTGACAATTTCGGAAGATTCCGTTATATTGAAAATAACAAAATCGAAAGTAGGTGATGTGACATGATGAATAAAGCCGCTATTAACGAACAGCAATTCGGTTTGTTCAATTTCACACGCCTAAAATATACAATTTAACCACACATAGTAGTGAGATTTAATTCATGATTGTGGTGATTTGTATATTCTCTTAAATGTGCCTGTGAACCTTGTAACTGCCGAATTGCGGAGGGACATGGTTTTTTTGTGTTTATTTTTAATTGATGACAAATGGTATATACATTTAGGAGGAAAACAAATTGAATTTAACAACTTTAGGATTTTCAACATATTTTGAAGAGCAAATGACTGGATATAAGCAGGATGCTAAACTGGCGAATTGTGTGCCAGCTAGGGTTACATTAGAGCATAAGCATTCCTATCGTGTACTGGCAGAAGAAGGAGAATGGCTAGCGACGATTGCTGGACATTACGCGTATACATCATTAGCACGTGAGGATTTCCCAGCAGTTGGAGATTGGGTGCTAGTTGAGAAAATGCCTGGTGAGGAAAAGGCGATTATTCATAAATTGTTTACACGAAAATCAGTCTTTTCACGTAAGGCTGCGGGTATGGGAATACAAGAGCAGATTGTAGCATCGAATGTTGATATCGTGCTTCTAGTGATGAGCTTAAATGCTGACTTTAATATTCGTCGTTTAGAACGCTATTTAGTAGCCGCGTGGGATTCAGGTGCGAAGCCGGTCGTTGTATTGACAAAGGCTGATCTGTGTGAAGATATTTCTAGTAAGATACGTGAGGTTGAGTCTGTAGCGTTCGGTGTGGACATTTATGTGACTAGTGCTGTGTCAGGAGAGGGCTTAGAAGATATTCGTACGCTATTTACAGAAGGTGTGACAGGTGCGTTGCTCGGTTCTTCTGGTGCAGGGAAATCCACATTGACTAATGCTCTTAGTGGTGAGGACTATATGAAGGTTTCGGATATTCGTGAAGATGATGCGAAGGGGCGCCATACAACCACACATCGTGAATTAGTTTTATTGCCAGGAGGTGGCTGTTTAATTGATACACCTGGAATGCGAGAACTGCAATTATGGGATCAGAGTGACAGCCTAGCCTCTAGTTTTAAGGATATTGAGGAACTTTCTACAGCCTGTCGTTACAGAGATTGCACACATAAGAAGGAGCCACATTGTGCTATACAGCAAGCCATTACAGATGGTGTGCTTGAACAATCACGTCTCCAAAGCTACTTTAAATTGCAAAGAGAGCTTGCTTTTATCGAACGAAAAGCAAATGCGCAGGCAAAGCTTGCTGAGCAACGCAAATCAAAGCAAATTGCGAAGGGGAAGAAAGGTAAAAAATCAAATTAAACGAAACTTGATATGAGCGGTTTCAAGTTGGGGGACATACGCATGACAATCCAAAACATAAATCATCTATTATTTTCAGTTTCAAATCTTGAGGAATCCATTGCATTCTATGAAAAGGTTTTTGACGCGAAATTATTAGTGAAGGGGAAAAGTACAGCCTATTTCGATGTAAATGGGCTGTGGCTTGCCCTGAATGTAGAGCAGGATATTCCACGCAATGAAATACATCAATCTTATACACATATAGCGTTTTCTATCCATGAGGACGATTTTGACAAAGTGTATGAAAAATTAATCCAACTTAATGTCAATATCCTAGAAGGTAGACAAAGAGATGTGCGAGATAAAAAATCGATTTACTTCACGGATCTAGACGGTCATAAATTCGAATTTCATACAGGGACTTTACAGGATCGATTAGATTACTATAAGAAGGAAAAAATGCATATGGAGTTTTTTGATGACTAATAGTTGCAACACTCCTTTTAATAATACGTTGATAATAGTAGAAGGGGTGATTTTATGAAAAAAGCTATTATTTTTGATATGGATGGTACTTTATTTCAAACAAATCTAATATTAGAGCCAGCACTATCGGCAACGTTCGATGTGCTACGTACAAAGGGATTGTGGCAGGGGGAAACACCTATAGAGAAATACCGCGAAATTATGGGTGTTTCATTACCTGTTGTGTGGGAAACGTTATGTCCTATGCACACGCTAGAGACACGTGAAGAAAGCAATGCATTATTCCACATTAAGCTTATTGAACAAATACGCAATTGCCAGGGCGCATTGTATCCACATGCGGAGCAAACACTGGCTACTTTGGCAGAAAACTATGATTTATTCATTGCTAGTAATGGGCAAACCGAGTATTTACAAGCAATAGTGGAAACCTATCAATTACAGCGTTTTATCAAAGGTACATATAGTATTCAGTCCATTTCGAGTGGTCATAAATCTGATTTAGTGAAAAACGTCATCGAGGAAAATGCCATTCAAAGCGGGGCAGTTGTTGGTGATCGTTCTTCTGATATTCAGGCAGCTCATGACAATCAGTTACTCTCTGTTGGGGTACGTTTCGACTTTGCACAGGAAACAGAATTACAGAAAGCGGACATTGTTATTGATGATTTAAAAGAGTTACTTGAAATAAAGCTAGGATAAAATGTTATCGACTACATATTCCGATTTATCGCTCAACTTTTTCGGTTTATCGAGAAGATTGAATGATTTATCACCCAACTTTTTTAGTTTATCGAGAAATAGGAACGATTTATCGACATACATTGCAATTCATAATCAAAAAGAGTAAGATGGTGGAAATCTATAATAAAAGCATTGATAAGGAAAAGTAGATTGGATAAGCATTATATAGAGAGCCTCTGTTGGTGGAAATGAGGTAAATGTCCCCTTTTGAAAATGACCTTTGAGCTTCGTACCGAAAGCATGTTTGCGAGTAGATTACGACGAGATGGGCACTCGTTACAACAGCGGCAGTATCTCTCATTGAAATTTGAAATGAGACGCACTGATGGAGGCAAATAGTGAGAGCTATTTGTAAATATAGGTGGTAACACGGGTATACTCGTCCTAATCAATTTTGATTAGGGCGTTTTTTTATACAATTTTTTCGTACATTTTTGGTGAGGGGAGCAATTTAGGATGACAATCGTTATTGGAGGCGCGTGGCCATATGCAAATGGATCTTTGCATTTAGGGCATGTTGCCGCATTATTACCGGGTGATATTTTGGCTAGATATTATCGACAAAAGGGCGAGAAGGTACTATATGTTTCAGGAAGTGACTGTAATGGCACTCCGATTTCTATTCGGGCTGCACAAGAAAACACGACAACGGAAGCAATTGCTAATCATTATCACGAAGAGTTTTCAAGATGCTTCAATGAATTAGGATTCACCTATGATTTGTATACGAGAACAGATGCGCAGCACCATCATGAATCTGTTCAAACAATTTTTTTACAGCTATTAGCGAACAATTTTTTATACAAAAAGAAAATTGAACAAGCATATTGCGAAACAGACAAGCAGTTTTTACCTGACCGATTTGTCGAGGGGATCTGTCCAAACTGTGGTGCGAAGGCGCGTGGTGACCAATGTGATAATTGCTCAACCATTTTAGACCCGCTCGATTTGATCGATAAACGCTGTAAAATTTGTGGAAATGCGCCAATTATCAGGGAGACAGAGCATTTTTATTTTGCTTTTAGTCAGTTTCAGGGGAGGTTGGAGACTTATTTAGCAGAGGCAAAGGCAGAAAAACGCTGGCGAGACAATGCCTTAGGTTTAACAGAGCGTTACTTGGCAGAAGGGGTCCCGGACCGTGCTGTAACAAGGGATTTACCAAATGGAATAGATGTGCCCGTACCAGGTTTTGAAGGCAAAAAAATATATGTATGGATTGAAGCAGTAGCAGGCTACTTAACAGCGAGTTTAGAATGGGCAAAGCAGCATCAACTAGCGATTGAAGATTTATGGAATGAAGAAACGATTTCATATTATGTACATGGTAAAGATAATATCCCGTTCCATACAGTTATATGGCCAGGCATTCTAATGGGAATAGGAGCGAAGGCATTACCTACACATATTGTATCAAACGAATATTTAACATTAGAAAAACGAAAATTATCGACGAGCCAAAACTGGGCGGTATGGGTGCCTTATATTTTGAGTCGTTACGATGCAGATTCCATTCGTTATTTTTTAACAATGAATGCGCCAGAAAATCGCGATACTGATTTCTCTTGGCGAGAATTTATTTATAGTCATAATGGTGAATTACTTGGCGCTTACGGTAATTTTGTTAATCGTACATTGAAGTTTTTAGAGAAATCATTTGATCGCAAAGTGCCTCATGCCGAGGTAGATGACACTATTCGAACACACACAATTCAGCTGTTTAACGATGTTGGGAATCATATAGAAGCGGGTCATTTTAAGCATGCATTAGAAGCTATTTTTGAATATATTCGTGCGGCTAATCGTTATTTTGACGAGCAGCAGCCGTGGCTGCAGGTGAAAGAGAATGTGGAAGCTGGCAATCGAACACTGGCAACATGTGTTTATATTATTGCTAATCTTGGCCAGCTATTACATCCATTTTTACCGTTTTCAGCTGAGAAGGTGAGGGTAATGTTAGGAATAAATGAAGTAACGTGGCATGAACAAGTGGACTTACCAGCAAGCATTAGCGAAGTGGCACCACTGTTTGAACGTCTTGATGTTGAATTGATTGAAGAGGAATATCGAAAGTTAGTAGAGGGCAGTCGATAGGAAAAATAAAAGCAGTATGACACTATTGGGTCATACTGCTTTCGACTATTTAATTCATAACAGGCGTTAATTTGGCAACAACAATACTGTTGATGGCATTAATATAAGCTAGCGCACTCGCTTTTAAAATATCTGTATCTGCAGCTTTGGCGATATACTTTTCACCTTCATGTTCGATTGTAATTTTTACTTTACCAAGCGCTTCCTTACCACGAGAAACGCTATTGATATTATATTCTACAAGTTTCACATCCATATTTGTAATTTCTGCGATGGCTGAATAAAGGGCATCAATTGGACCTGAGCCAACTGCACTAGCTTTAAATACCTCGCCACCTTTACGGACTTTCACGCTTGCTGAAGGGAAGCTTGCGTTGCTGACGACTTGTAAATCATCAAAGTCAAAGAATTGATCGCTATAATGAGTGGCATTGGCATTATTTGCGTCATGCTTTTCATAATAGCTTTCTACAATAACATATAAATCGTGATCGTAAACTTCTTTCTTTGCATCAGCCAGCTTTAAGAAGCCTTCGAAGATTCCTTCGAATTCATCCGTTGAAAGATTTGAAAAGCCCAGTTTTTCAAGGGCATTTTTCACCGCGTGACGCCCAGAGCGAGCTGTCAGGACTAGCTCCATATCATCAAGACCTACATCTTCTGGATGGACAATCTCATAGGCATCACGAGATTTAAGAAGACCGTCTTGATGAATACCAGATGAATGGGCAAAAGCATTATCTCCAGTAATCGCTTTGTTTACTTGTACGTCTAGGCCCATAAAGCTTGAAACAAGACGAGACGTATTCATAATTTCTCTTGTGTTGATACGTGTCTCAGCATTGTATACAGAGCTACGTGTTTTTAATGCCATAACGACTTCCTCTAATGCTGCATTTCCTGCGCGTTCGCCAATGCCGTTAATTGTACATTCTACTTTATCTGCGCCGTTTTTAATCGCAGCAAGCGTGTTAGCAGTTGCCATGCCAAGATCATTATGGCAATGAACACTTAACAGAACGCTGTCGTCTAAGTTTTTCATACGGTCATTTAGTTTATAAATCATCGCTCCAAATTCTTCTGGTTCTGCAAAGCCGACTGTGTCAGGTACATTAATCATCGTTGCACCAGCCTTCATTACGGCTTCAATGGTTTTCCAAAGATATTCAAAATCAGAGCGAGATGCGTCTTCTGTTGAATATTGGACTTGTGGTAGAAGAGTTTTCGCATATTTTACTGCATCTACGCCAATCTGTAGAATCTGATCCTTGGATTTGCTAAACTTTTTCTCTACATGAATATCAGAAGTACCCAGCACCATATGAATCATAGGATTTTCAGCGTATTTTACAGCATTATAAACAGCATCAATATCTGCCTGTACAGCACGTGCTAAAGCAGTAATCATAATATCACTTGTATTCCCAACTTTTTGTGCGACAGCTTTAACGGCATCAAAATCTCCTTGTGATGAAGCAGGGAAACCAGCTTCGATAATATCGACGCCTAATTTTTTGAGTTGCTGAGCAATCTCTACTTTTTCGTATAAATTCAGTTTTGCACCTGGCACTTGCTCGCCATCACGTAAAGTTGTATCAAACACCCAAATTTTTCTTCCCATTTTCAAACACTCCTTTTGTAGTAGTTATCATTATATTGATAATGTCTCTGCTTTGAACCGTTAGCTCTGTTAGAGACGAATTCCACACCTAGGCCAATGATTTTAATAAAAACAAAAAAACCCGCCTCTATATAAAAATATAGAGACGAGTTTATGCTCGCGGTACCACTCTAATTGACTTTCTCTTTACAGAAAAAGCCCCCTTATCGACAGCTATCACTGTCTATCCCGTTAACGGAGGAAACCGACGTCCCTTACTTAAAGTTCAGGGAGTGGCTCATGGACGAGTTCAAAATGTGTGCCTATCGGTTTGCACCAACCACCGACTCTCTACAAGTACACTTGCATTTCTACTATTTCCAATCTTGGCCTACAATAATGTGTTGTTGAAAGCAATCATACTTCGATATCATGTGAATGTCAATAATATTCTAAAAATTATTTCTTTTCTGTTTTATGTGGTAGGCAACAAATTATTATAAAGTCAATCATTTGATAATAATAAATTCCTTTATTTTTAGCTTTTCTCTGAAATTTTGGGGTGGTTTTGTTAAAACGTATGTCATGTATAAAGGTTGATCTTCGTTACGGCCGGGCGACTCCTTGGGGATCAGCAATAGAGGAACGAAGGCTAAAACCATCACGTCCTGTGATAACGCCTTCGTGACCAACATCCTGTTGCCCCAAGCAGCTCATCGGACGCCCCCAGGAAGCTTTGCTCTGTGCGAAAGCGAAGCGACAGCAATTGTTTTATCTGTGCGAAAGCGTAGCGACAGCAACAACAAAGCGCCCAGCCGGAACGGAAATCAACCCCACATTATGATAATAATCATTATTATTTCTACAATAAATGTAAATATTTATGAGATAATAAATGGGTAATGAATAGTTTAGAAAGAGGGCGTGACAATGAAATTTGTATTTGATTTAGACGGTACGATTTGCTTTAAGGGTCTACCATTAAGTGAGGGAGTTACTAATGCTCTAGAAGCTTGCATCGAAAATGGGCATGAAATCATTTTTGCATCAGCTCGTCCGATTCGTGATTTACTACCAGTATTACCGGAAACAATGCGAAAATTTTCAATGGTTGGGGGAAATGGTGCATTTGTTGCACGGAACGGAGAAACTATTGAGGTAACAGCATTTGAAGCAGGAATTGTAGAAGAGATTCAAAATATTATTTCAGCCTATCGATTGCCGTATTTAATAGACGGTGATTGGGATTATGCGTATACAGGCAGTGAGGCACACCCAATTTATCAAAATTTAGATCCACTAAAGCTTGCGAAAAATATTTCGTTGCAAGAGTTGAAGGATATAGTGAAAGTAGTATTATTCCCTGGAGATCAGCGTAATGAAATAGTAGTTGAACTAAAAAAACTACCAATCTCGTTGTATGAACATACATCCGAAAATATTGTAGATATGAGCCCGAATGGTATAGATAAATGGAATGGCTTAATGAAATTAGGGGTCTCTGAAGGTGAATTTATCGCATTTGGTAATGATGCGAATGATGCCTCGATGTTTGTAAAGGCAAAAGAAAGCGTTTGTGTAGGTGAGCATAAAGTACGTGAGCTTGCGTCCTTACAAGTACCAAGTAAGGAGACGTCGGTGATTGAAATGCTACATGTCTTAGTTGAAAAGTACAAATAAGGGACTCTACCTGAGCAGATTCCACGGCTACCTAAGCGGTATAAAGATACATATGAAGCGAAAGTGGTGAATTTTAGATAAACATGAAACACATACTCAGCGCAATAAAGCTGCCATTGAAACACGGTTGCCGATTGAGCAAGAAATGACATTTTTGCTAGGAAAACATACTGATTTTGACGTAGTGTTGACTAAGCTTAAGGGTCTTGTTGAAGAGGAAAGTGCTGGGAAATTAAGGCGAGCAGGTTTTTAATAAATGAAATCATTGAATGACATATACTAGATTCGAAGTTGCCTCCCAAATTGTATTTAATTACAAATACAGTTCGGGAGGCTTTTTTATGGAAAAGTTAATTTTGTCAACAAAATAGATTATCAAAATATGTCTGAGAATGAACAAATATTGATTTTGTTTATTTTAAAATTAATGCTATGTTTTGAGTGTCGAAGGGGAAGACGGAAATGTAACACCAGGTGATGATAAAATTAAAGGGGAATTTTGTTATGAAAAAAATTCTTTTTAGTTTTGCATGGTTAGCTCTATTTATCTTCCTTCCAATTAATGAAGCTTTCGCACAAGAGATATTACCTAATACAAAGCTTATAGATGAGGTTGAAGCGGAAGAAGAAGGGGACTTATCACAATCTATAGAAACTATTAAACCAGCTAATGCTCAGGGCATAAAGGCCTCTCGAAAAACTTCGACAACCTTAGAAGAAGCATATTGGTATATTAATGAAAAAGGCGAAGAGGTTCTAGTTACAACACTGAAAGTAAGTCAAGCGGACAGAGGTAAGTCGTATGATATTTCTATAAATCCAACGACAAATGAATATGAAGTGAAAGAATTGAGAGATTTTTTTCTAACACCAGAATTACGAGCTGCAAATATAAATTATTTTATTGGTGCCACATACACAACTTATGATCCTGTTTCAGTGGCATTAAATCGTTCAAGGCATGAATTAACTTGGGGAGGAAATCCCAATGATGCTTGGAAGATAAGTCGAAAAGCAACTGCTTGGGCAGCCAATCCATCTTCTTTAAATACTCATTGGTATATTGTTTCTAACAAGTATGAAGGGTATGTTGATGGTGGGAAATATATAAATTCTAGCTCTTACCATTCTTACTATAATACTGATTTTGTTTCAAGTAGTAAAAGAACAGATGTATGGCATAGATTAAATGTTCGAGGCTATGATGACGGCTATGCATATATCACGGCGGAAAATGGAAAGTCTGGAGAAGGGAGGTTATTCCTAAGTTTTAAATTAAGAACATATTAATTTATTAAAAAGGCTCTTCACCAAAACATGAGCTTGACTAAGAGTCGTACTCAATCCATTCTGCATCGCACTCAAGTAAAATCGTTTCCTTAAAGCGTTGCGGATTACGTGTGAAAAAATGCCGACATTGTATGGCTTTAAAGAGAGTTATTTTTCCCTTCAACTGCCACATTGGTGAAACGGTTTTTTATCCATTTTATTCAAGAACAGATTTTAGCGTTGAGCCATAAAAAAGGAAAGAAATTAATATTCTATAAGTATAAGAAATTAGTTCCTTTGATTTTATAAAAAGGAGAAAATAATATGATGGATTCTGACTCACTGTTGTTCCTTTGGCAGCTCTCATTTTTCATTTTTGGTGTCACATTAATAGTAGGTATTTTTAAAAAGTCTTGGGTTTTTATGCTGATAAGTACCATTACAGTTCTGCCTATAGCACTTTATTTTTTATTAGGAGCAAATAATGCTTTTAAATATATTGGACTAACACCAATTATTCTTTTCATTTTAACTATACTATTTTGGTTTTTAAAAAGAAAAAAATAAAATCTTTGCATTCATAGTAAAAAGTGTTTTCGGCGTTTCATCAACTTTAGAACGTCCTATACGTTTAACCATTGTCTAAATATAGGTCTTAATGGGATGGCTTAACTAAAACAAAAAGATACCTTATGAACTATCGTAAGGTATCCTTTATTTTAGCAATGTAAAAAAACCACTATCTTTTAAACTATACTGCGTAGAATCCGTAATACATTCAAAAGAATAAACAATAGAATCATTATTCTCAAGCTCTACAAAAAAAGTGATATTATTGAAATTACATAATAAATTACTAAAAGCTTCGACACTTTCAAAGTCTTTTTTTGCCTTACATACCTCCACTGTTTTTTCTAATGATTCTCTCAAAACAACTCTAGACAGTTCTGTAATTTCTTCCTTTTGGAGAACTATACCCATTTTTTTTGGACCATCTAATAAATCCGTAATCTCACTATCACTTAAAAGGTTAGATATACGCATATTTTTCATTGAATATCCTCCTATCTATTTCATAAATAGTTGAAAGCACATGATAGTATCAAAGCAGGCTTTAGTTAAATTTCAAAGATTTGAAAAAGTCAGCGCCTCCCAAGACAAATACAATTCGGGAGGCATATGATAGATCTTATTGCTAAACGTTAACTTTCAATTATCCCTTTTAATCTACTTTAAAACGCTCAACCTGTGTTTGTAATTCCTCGGCCATGTTGGATAGTGTGGCAGCAGAGGCGGCCACTTCTTCAATAGTCGCTAGTTGTTCCTCAGAAGCAGAAGCTACATTTTGTAGATTGGAAGAAGACATTTGAGCAATTGTTGCAATTTCATCGAAGGATGCGTAAATTTGCTCAGCACTTGATGACATTTCCTCTGAAACTGTCGTTGCCTCTTGAATTTGTTTGGATACTTGTTCGATCAGTTCAACGATTTTTGAGAAGCCTTCCTCCGCTACTTTTACAACTTGCATACCCACTTGAACCTCTTGTGTACCAGTATCCATAACAGTTACGGCGCGATTTGTATTCTGTTGGATTTCTGAAATCAAAGACGCGATTTGTTCAGCAGATCGCTTGGATTGTTCCGCTAATTTTTTCACTTCATTCGCAACTACCGCAAAGCCACGACCATGATCTCCTGCACGTGCTGCCTCAATTGCAGCATTCAGTGCTAGCAAATTTGTTTGCTCTGCAATATCTGTTATGAGGCTAATAATATTTCCGATTTCAACAGAATGGTTTTCTAAATTTTTCACAACGCTAGCAGATTCTAGAACTGCAGAGTTAATTGTGTTCATCTGTGTAATAACACGGTGAAGGGATTCATTTCCTTTATTCGCTTCTGTATTTGTCTCGATAGCAAGTTCTGAAACGGCAGCTGTAGTCGCAGCCAATTGTTGAATGCCTGTTGTCATCGTTTTCATAGCTACCGAGCTTTCAGTAGCATTTTTACCTTGAGCTTCGGAGCCACTTGCTACTTCTTGTATAGAGGAAGTAATTTGTTCTGTCGCTTGAATAGTTTGTTCAGCACTAGCGGTTAGCTCAGCAGCAGAACCACTTACTTGTACAGTGTTATGTCGTACATTTGTAATGAGATCCTTTAAATTTCCCGCCATTTGATTAAAGGCAAGCGCTAAATCACCTACTTCATCACGATTCTTAATGTGAATTTGCTCAGCTGTTAAATTGCCCCCAGCAATCTTTTTCGCAGTCTTCGCCATACCTTTGATAGGGCGGGAAATAAGGCTTCCCATGACCATAGCAATTATCAGACTAATGACGACGGCTAAGACGCCAAGAATAATCATTTGGAATTTAATGGATTGTATTTCTTTTGATGTAGCAGCAATTTTCCCTTTTATATATTCATCTTGATAGTTAGCGAGGTTAGCCACACGTGCATCGAATTGTTTAATAATTATGCGTCCCTGTGTGCTATCAAGCTTTACATATTGTTCTGTTTCACCATCTGCCTTTAATGAAAACATTCGATCTGCGAACTGTTGGACATCTTGTTCGCTTTTATAGATTGCTTCTAATAATTCAATTGATTTTTGAGAATCGAAGGATGTCTTTAATTCATCATATTTCTTTTTAAATTCTTCACGGGACGCTGTATTACTTTGATAATTTTGCTTGTCTCCAAGTAATAGATAGCCCCTCATATTTACAATTTCTTGTTTAGCAATTGCGCGGAGTTCTTGTATACTAATAGATTTTGTTGTTTGTTCTTCAAGTAACACCCGATATGTCTTGTTTACGGAATTAAGCTGCTTAAAGTTTAATCCGATGGTGCCAACTAATACTAAAATAACAATAAAAAAACCGAGTATTAACTTCTTATAGATAGTAAATCGCATAGTTGTCGTTTCCTTTCTCAGTAATTTAGTAGAAATGTTACAAAAAAATGAAATATGTATATACCATTTATATCAGATTATATGAATTTTACAAAGTATTATGAGAATTTTTACTATATTGAAAAGGAATAATAAGGGCGTAAGTTATAGATAAAATGATAAAAAAGGTAGAATAAAGTGCTGTTTTACGGTTAATGAAAGCGGATAGTTATGTGTATATAACAAACAATTAAGACAATTTGCATAAATTTGAAACTAAATGCACTGTAGTACCGTAGAAATAATAAAGGAATAAGCAAGGATGTGTGAAGATGTATAGACCTATTTTGAAATTACCGAAAACAACATATGAAAAGATTTGGGACTATATCGGTGGTGGATTATTTGTACTGTCCATCCTTTATACTTTTGTCATGTGGGGCAAACTACCCGAGGAGATTCCAGCTCACTTTAATGGTGCAGGAGAAGTTGATCGCTGGGGTTCCAAAATAGAATTATTTATCCTTCCGTTGATCGGAATATTTCTATGGATTTTTCTAGCGGTCCTTGAAAGGGTTCCGCATACGCATAATTACCCAGCACGTTTAAATGAAAGTAATGTTGAAGCTTTTTATTTAAATAGCCGAAAAATATTAAATGAAGTAAAAAACCTTTGTCTCATTTTATTTGCAGCTATATCATTCCAAATGGTACGTATTGCACTGGGTGAGGCGGAGAGTATTGGCTGGTGGTTCCTACCGATAGTGCTAATTGGAACAACTATTCCGATTATTAAAGGAATAGTAGCGACTACCAAAATAAAGTAGTTTATTTCAATGTAAATTAAACGCTCGAGAAAATTCGAGCGTTTTTTTTGTACGAATTTTTCATTAAATCAGCTATACTATCAAAACTAAGAGAAAATTGTATTGATTATTAAAAGAGGTGTTAAAGCTATGCAAAAGAAGTTTAAACTTAAAGATGGACTGTCTATGGCCATTCATAATCAGCCACAGGATATGATACTAGAGGGAATATCCCAATCTGGGAGTGTACCTCATGATCGAATCATTGCCTTTGTGTTTACGATTGATGAAATGGTTACATATTTACAAGATGCATTAAAGTTAAACATTCTCGCGGAACAGGGCTATTTATTTTTTGTTTATCCGAAAAAGGGGAATAAGAAGTATGAACAGTTTATCCATCGCGATGAAATCTTCCCAGCTATTCAAGTAGACGAGGGAAAATATATTGTTGGCAGTGATTATAAATTTGCGAGTCTGATGTCGTTAGATGAGACATTTTCGATATTAAGCATAAAAAGAGATGGCAAGGGCCGTGGCAAGAAGAAGACAGCGAGTAGTCAGTGCGTAAGTGATTATGAAGGTATGATTCCTCAATTGCGTGATGCACTTGCAGAAAATACGGATGATTTAACATTTTATGATGGATTAACACCGGGTTATCAAAAGGACTGGGCTCGTTATATCTATAGTGCGAAAAAGGAAGAGACGCAGGTAGCGCGCTTGGTGGAGATGCGTGAAATTATAAGACTTGGTTACAAAACAAAGGAATTATACAGAAAAGCAAAGGCAGAGGCCAAAGCATAAATAGCAAAGAAACTTTATTGATTCCTTTTAATGATGCTATATTCCTGGTAATTGGCAATCCTATGATTAGCCCAGCAAAATACTATGTTGAAAAGGGGACAGAGTATGAAAAACACTTATATTGAGCAAGTGGATGAAAAATGGCAGGAGGGTTTTGCCAAACTTGTAGATGTGGTAGAAAGCAATTTACCAGAGGGTTTTGAAGAAAGTATGTATTATGACATGATAAGCTATGTTGTCCCGTTATCTACTTATCCGAAGGGCTACCATTGTACACCGAATACTCCTTTACCCTTTATAAGTCTTGCTGCACAAAAACGTCATATTGCGGTTTATCATATGGGCATTTATGCAGATCAAACGTTACTCTCGTGGTTCCAGGAGGAATACGCGAAACGAGTACCGACGAAACTCAATATGGGGAAAAGCTGTATTCGTTTTACAAGCACTAAAAATATTCCGTATGAATTAATTGGAGAGCTTGTTTCGAAAATGACACCAGCACAATGGATTACAAAATATGAAGGGGAGTTAAATAAATGAAAAGTGCAACTACGTTTCTAATGTTTCAAGGACAAGCCAATGAAGCTATTCAGCAATATCAACAATGGTTTTCAGAGTTACAGGTAGAAAGCTTAACTTATATGGAAGACTCACAACAAGTTGCAATGGCTGTTCTTCATTTGAAGGGTTTGAAAATAATGGTGAACGATAGTGTGATACAACATAACTTTACATTTACACCGTCAACTTCTATTTTTGTGGAATGTGAGTCTATAGAAGAAATCGACAGTCTGGTTGCTCAAATTTTAGAGGGTGGACAGGCGTTAATGCCACTCGATAATTATGGATTTTCTAAGAAATTTGCCTGGATTCAGGATCGTTTCGGTGTATCTTGGCAACTAACATATAATTAAATTTAGGAATAGATGGATGGAATAAGCCCTTATGTCAGTAGAGGATGATACATAAATCCAATGCATAAGGTGCAATCAAGTTAAAAGGAGAATAGAATATGGCAGTAACTTTAGTGAGACACGCTATAAAATATGCTGAAGCGATGCATGCACTGTCTTCCGTGCCACAGGTTCGAGATGCACTAGGGTTACCTGCTGGCAAAGTGGAAGATACGATTAATTTTATTAAACGTGAGTGTGTGGACGAAGAAGCAGGAAAGACAGTTCCTCGTGTTGTCTTAGATGAGGAAGGACAACTTATTGGTGTGACTGCGTTAATGTTTATTGATCACAATAAAAAGAGCTGTCATATAGGTTCATGGCTGGGCCATGAATTTTGGGGAAAAGGCTATAATCTTCAATCAAAAATTGCCATTTTAGATATCGCATTCTTTGAGTTAGGTTTAGAGCGTGTTTTTGCAGGAGCTAGAAAGGTCAATATTCGCTCACAAAAGGCACAGGAAAAGTTGCCTTTTATTCGACTCGGAGTTGAAAATGATTTTCCGAAGGAGCATTCATGGCTAGAGGTCAAAGAAAAGCAGCCTTGTGTTTTAAATGTTTTTGAGCGTGAAGATTTTGTCCAATATCGTACATCTATAAAGAAAGTGGAAGGTGTTAGGGAAGACTATTTACCACACTTGTTATTGGCAGATGAAAGTGAGGAAGCTGTCCGAAAATATTTAAATGACGGTGAATTATACGAGATTAAATGTGGTGAGCAATTAGCGGGTGTAGCTTTACTTCTTGCTCAATCTGATAAGACAGTAGAACTAAAAAATATTGCGATTGTACCGAAGTATCAAGGTATAGGGTTTGGGAAAGAAGCGCTTCGTCAAATAACAGCAATTTGTCAAACACAAGGATATCAAACGGTAATAGTTGGAACTGCAAATTCTAGTATTGATAATATTGCATTCTATCAAAAAGCAGGTTTTCGTATGGAAGCAATTGAAAAAGATTTTTTCAGTAATTATCCAGAGCCAATCTATGAAAATGGGATTCGCGCACTAGATATGATTTTCTTTTCAAAGGCATTGTAAAATATATAGACATAAAAAATACCCGTCCAACTTGAGTTGTGCGGGTATTTTTATTCGCCAAGCAACAGTGCCATCAACTTTTCTTTCGAATGTAAAAAATCATCAAGCGTATAGCGATCTAAGACGGTTAAATAAGCTTGTAATGCTTCGTATAATACACCTTTTAGCTGACATTCTGGTGCAATTTTGCATAGATTATTTTCTTTGTCAAAGCACTCGACAAGATGAAAGTCTTCCTCTGTATGACGCACGATTTCACCAATTGTAATGGTTTTCGGATCAATTGCTAGGCGAATTCCTCCACCACGCCCTCGAATCGTTTCAATATAGCCCAATAATCCAAGCTGGTGTGTCACCTTCATTAAATGGTTCTTCGATATATTATAAGCATCAGAAATTTCTTGGATAGTTGATAATTGGCCTTCTTCCTTCGCACCCAAATAGATGAGTGTTCGAAGAGAATAATCTGTGTATAAAGTTAAGCGCATAAGAACACCCTACTTTCTATAGTTCAAAATAATTATAGCATTTTTACATTGAAGTATAATAAATTCAATACTTTTTTAAAGATGTATTTAATATACATTAATTATGTCCATTTTGTTAAAGATGTATTTGATATATTGCTTTTAAAAAACGAAAGCGTTATATTGTAATCACGAAAGGATGGTAGGTCATATGTTAAAACAAGAAACAGTACAAATTATTAAAGCAACAGTTCCTGTATTAGAAGTTCATGGAGTGGAGATTACTAAAACGTTTTATAAAAATTTGTTCCAAAATCATCCAGAATTATTGAATATTTTTAACCATACAAATCAAGAAAAAGGTCGTCAGCAAACAGCATTAGCAAACACAGTTTATGCTGCTGCAGCGCATATAGAAAATTTAGAAGCTATTTTACCAGCGGTGATGTTAATTGCTCATAAACACCGTAGTCTAGGTATTTTACCTGAGCATTATCCTATTGTTGGAGAATACTTATTAAAAGCGATTAAAGAAGTGCTTGGTGATGCAGCAACGGATGATATTATTAATGCTTGGGCTGAAGCATATGGCGTAATTGCAGATATCTTCATTCAAGTAGAAGAAGAGCTATATCAAAAAGCTGAGCGTAATGGCGGTTGGCGCTTATTTAAACAACTGAAAGTGGCGAAAAAAGTAGTAGAAAGTGATCTTGTTACATCTATCTACTTTGAAAATGAAGACGGTTCGCCTCTACCAGCTTATGAACCAGGTCAATATATCAGTATCCGCGTGAAAGTACCAGGCGAAGAATATTTAATGAACCGTCAGTATACGCTTTCGCAAGCAAGTGCAGAAGATGGCTACCGTATTTCAGTGAAACGTGAAAGTGATCATACGCCAAATGGTAAAGTATCTAACTTTATTCATGACGTATTAGAAGTGGGAGATTTAGTGGATGTAAGTGTTCCAGCAGGGCTATTTGTCTTAGAAGAAACTTCTACTCCTATTACATTTATAAGCGGTGGTATCGGTGTAACGCCATTAAATAGTATGCTGCAATCACTAACAGATGATGCGACAAATGAAGTGAGCTTTATCCAGTGTGCTCGCAATGAAAAAGTTGTAGCATTTAGCGATGACATCAAAAAGAAAGTAAATGTGCTACCAAATGCAACATACACAGCGTTATATTCGGATGAAAATAAGAAAATCTCAAAAGAATTATTAGCGGAAAAAGTAGCTGATAATGCAGATGTTTACGTATGTGGACCTGTTGGCTTTATGGAAGCAATCATTGAAAATTTACATGAGATTGGCGTGAAAGACGAAAAAATTCATTTTGAATTCTTTGGTCCAGCAATGCAGTTAGCAAAATAAATAACTATCTGACCCCTTGTTATAAGAAGCAGTTTTCTGCACTTGTAGCAGGGGGTTTTTGTGTGCGTAGAAAAAGTTAAAAAAAGTAATTGAATTCTTAGTAAAACAAGTGGTAATATACCCTATAAGAATACTAAGGTATTGAAGGGGGAATGATGGATGGGTCAAATGGTTATTACGGGACTTATTTGCGGAGCTTTACTTGGATTTGTTATGCAACGTGGTCGTTTTTGCTTAACTGGTGGATTCCGCGATATGTATTTAACAAAAGATAACCGTATGTTTTACGCATTACTTATTGCAATAGCAATCCAAAGTGTTGGTGTATATACCTTGATTAGTTTAAAGGTATTTGAATTCAGTGCTGGTTCTTTACCAATCGTGGCTGTTATTGTTGGTTCATTTATTTTTGGAATAGGCATTATTTTCGCTGGTGGTTGTGCAACAGGTACTTGGTATCGGGCAGGCGAAGGTTTAATTGGCAGTTGGATTGCATTAGCTGGCTATATGCTTGTAGCAGCAATGATGAAATCAGGCGTATTGTTGCCGTTGGATACGGCTATTAAAGAAACGAACATTAAAAGTAATTCTATTGCCGAGACAATTGGCGTAAACAACTGGCTGATAATATCGATTTTTGTAGTAGTTGTTGCACTGGTTATTTACCGTGAGCTAAAGAAGCCTCGATTGAAAATCCCGGGGTTAAAGCCGAAAAAAACGGGATTAGCACATGTTTTATTTGAAAAACGTTGGCATCCATTTATAACTGCAACAATTATTGGTGTGATTGCAACTTTAGCATGGCCGTTAAGTGTTGCTACTGGTCGCATAGGCGGGTTAGGCGTTACAACACCTTCAGCTAATATTTTGCAATTTTTGGTGACAGGACAAATTAGCTTCATCAACTGGGGTGTTTTCCTAGTGCTAGGGATTTTCTTAGGATCATTATTCGCTGCAAAAATGAGTGGCGAATTTAGATTTCGTATTCCAGATACAAAAACTGCGATTAACAGCTTATGTGGTGGACTTATGATGGGATTCGGCGCAGCTTTAGCAGGAGGTTGCTCAATTGGTAATGGATTGGTGATGACAGCGATGATGACTTGGTCAGGATGGATTTCTTTAGGATTTATGATTTTAGGTACATGGACTGCGTCTTACTTTGTATTCGTTCGACCAAATAAAAAAGCTAAGCAAGCTACACGAGTAATACCAGCGTAAAAAAAGGAGTGTTTTCATATGAAAAAAACATTAGAAGTTATGGGGATGGTTTGTCCATTTCCTTTAGTAGAAGCAAAAGAAGCTATCAAAGACTTAAATTCAGGTGATGAATTAGAAGTGCAATTTGATTGTACGCAAGGTACAGAATCCATTCCTCGTTGGGCAGCTGAAGAAGGGCACGAGGTAACAGAGTATGAACAAGTTGGCGAAGCGGCTTGGACAATTACGATTAAAAAGAAATAAGGCAATGTACTATGAAGTTCATATAAGCGAGAAATTCGGTGATAGAATCGTCGGATTTCTCGCTTTTTTTATTTAAGAAATAAAAGGAGATGTGGATAACAACCTGAAATTAACGGGATAAAACGTTGATACAAGAGGGACATAACATGAAAACGACGGTTAAGAAAAAATTAGAACTTTCATGTTGACAATATACCTAATGGGGTATATTATAAATCTCGTAAGCAAGTTCAATCAATCGTTTTGGAAGGAGGCGTGACAGTATGGCTTACGGTACAAAAACAGCTAATCGAGTGAAGCGAATAGAAGGTCAATTGCGTGGTGTTTTACGCATGATGGAAGAAGAAAAAAACTGTAAAGATGTGATTACACAGCTATCTGCCGTGCGTTCTGCGGTTGATCGGACTATCGGAGTAATCGTTAGTGAAAATTTATTGGAATGTGTAACGACTGCTGAAGGGGATGCTGGAAAAGTGAATACGGCCATCCAAGAAGCGATGGATTTAGTCGTGAAAAGTAGATAATTTTTATATACCCTAAATAGTATGTGTGAGGAGGCGGATGTTACTTGGAAACATGGATTATACTTGCTGTTGTTATAGCATTTTTCGTTTGGCGAATGAAGCCAACGAAAGGAGTACAGTCAATTTCAGGGGCACAATTGAAAAACATTCTAAATGATAAGGATAAAGTTTTTATCGATGTGCGTACACCAGCTGAATATAAGGGACGGAATATCCCGCAATTCAAAAATATTCCGCTCGGTTCTAGCTTTGACAAGATACCGAAGGATAAAGAGATCGTTGTCATTTGCCAAAGCGGCATGCGCAGTAGTCAGGCATGTAAACAACTGAAGAAACAAGGATTTGAGCGTGTGACAAATGTTCGTGGTGGCATGAGCGCGTATTAGGAGGAGAATAGCATGAAGGAAATTTCAACAATGGAAGTACAACAAGCTTTAGAGCAAGGTCAGGCAATAAATTTAATCGACGTACGTGAAGTAGATGAAGTGGAATCAGGACATATTCCGGGCATTTTTCATATCCCACTTGGCTTACTTGAATTCCGTATGCATGAGCTAAATAAAAATGAACCATATGTTATGGTCTGTCGATCAGGTGGTCGTAGTGGTAGTGCTACTCAGTTTTTAGAAAGCCACGGCTTCGATGTATCCAATATGGTTGGTGGCATGCTTTCTTGGAATGGTGAAGTAAAGTAACCTGAAACTCTTGCTATATTTTTTTAGAAGAAATAATACCTGTATAGGTATGAGGGAGGAAGTTATGAGTATTAAGGTAGATTTTCAGCTGGATGCCAAGGGGCTTTCTTGTCCTATGCCAATTGTTAAAACGAAAAAGGCGATGGCGGATTTAGTAGATGGTCAAATTTTAGAAGTATCAGCAACAGATAAGGGTTCGAAGGCGGATATTGCTGCATGGGCTGAATCTGTGGGGCATCAATATATTGGGACAGTCGAAGACGAAAGTGTGCTAAAACATTATATTCGCAAATGCTCAGACGACACGATAGATGAGCAAACATTTGAACATACAATGGAGCTAAAAGAGGCAATGGAAAGAGAAGGTCTTATTCTCGATGTGCGTGAGGAGGCGGAGTTTGCTTTTGGCCACATTGAGGGAGCAAAGTCTATTCCGATGGGTGAGCTAGATGGACGCCTTTCTGAGCTTGATAAAGAGCAGGAAATCTATGTGGTTTGCCGTACTGGCAAGCGTAGTGATTTAGCCGCCCAAAAGCTTGCGGCACATGGCTTTACAAAAGTATTTAACGTTCTACCAGGAATGACTTCCTGGACTGGCAACTTAACAAAAAACATTTAGGGGGAATTTTTTATGTCAAATAAAGTAGCAATTATTGCAAGTAACGGTGGTCTTTTCGATGCGTATAAGGTGTTCAATATTGCAACGGCAGCGGCAGCTACAGAGAAAGAAGTAGCAATCTTCTTTACATTCGAAGGGTTAAATTTAATTCATAAACAAGGGATGCATGCATTACCTATGCCTGCAGGAGCGGAGCATTTTGCAGAAGGGTTTGCTAAAGCTAATGTACCAGCAATTCCGCAATTAGTGGAAATGGCACAGGAATTAGGTGTGAAAATGATCGCGTGTCAAATGACGATGGATGTTATGGGTTTAACGACAGATGATTTTATTGAAGGTATCGAGGTTGGGGGAGCTGTGACGTTCTTAGAGTTTGCAAAAGATGCAGCACCATCATTAACGTTCTAATTAACATAAATGATTCAATATATAAGCGGAGAGGACAATCCTTTCCGCTATAAAAATCAACAAAATAATACCTTAGGGGGTAATCAGTGTGTCAATTTTAAAATGGAGTGCAGCAGAAGTAGCGAAAAAAGTAATTAATAATGAAGAATTATTTATTTTAGATGTTCGAAATGCGGATGCATTCGAAGATTGGAAAATTGATGGCCATAAATTTGAATACCTTAATATTCCATATTTTGAGCTACTAGATGGTGTTGAGGATATCTTGCCGGTGATTCCAGCTAATAAAGATGTATTAGTCGTTTGTGCGAAAGAAGGATCATCACTAATGGTAGCTGAGATGTTATCTGAAGCAGGACGTACGGTGGCTTATCTAGCTGGAGGAATGAAAACGTGGAGTGAATATTTAGAACCGATTAAAGTTGGAGATTTAACTGGTGGCGGTGAGCTTTATCAATTTGTACGTTTAGGGAAGGGCTGCCTTTCTTATATGGTCATCTCTGAGGGAGAAGCGGCGATTGTCGATGCTGTGCGTTTTACTGACGCATTCACAAGCTTTGCGGAAGAGAAAAACGTGAACATTAAATATGTGTTCGATACACATTTGCATGCTGATCATATATCTGGTGGACGACATATAGCAGCTGCTACAGGTGCGACGTATTATTTACCACCGAAAGATGCAGAAGAAGTTGTGTTTGACTATACACCGTTACTTGATGGCACGACTGTACAAGTTGGTGCCTCAAAAATTGACGTAGGAGCGATTTATTCGCCTGGTCATACAATTGGTTCAACATCATTTGTTGTGGACAACAAGTATTTATTAACTGGAGATATTTTATTTGTTGATTCAATTGGACGCCCTGATTTAGCGGGTCTTGCAGAAGATTGGGTTGGTGATTTACGCGAAACACTTTACAAACGATACAGAGAATTATCGGATGATCTAATTGTTTTACCGGCTCATTTTATGGTGATTGATGAATTAAATGAAGACGGAACTGTTGCAAAACATCTTGGACAATTATTTGCCGAAAATCACGGCTTAAACATTAAAGATGAAGCCGAATTCCGAAGTGTTGTAACAGAGCATTTGCCTCCACAGCCAAATGCGTATCAAGAAATTCGTCAAGTAAATATGGGTAAGGTTACGCCAACGCAGGATGAGCAGACAGAGATGGAAATTGGTCCGAATCGCTGCGCAGTTCGATAGTCCGTTAAGTGAAATGTAATGAGTACGCATGCATGGTTATAGCATGTAAATACCGCGAAGCGAAGGCGCTCATCCTTCGTAAAGTCGTGAAAAAACAAACAGAACCAGCAAAATCGCTTACAACGTTTGCTGTTCCGAAGGAGAAAAATATGAAATCAAACTTACAACTAGATGCAAAGGGTTTATCTTGTCCGATGCCTATAGTGAAAACAAAAAAAGCTATAGATACATTGGCTTCGGGTGAAATTTTAGAGGTTCAAGTAACGGATAAGGGAGCTCTTGCGGATATCCCTGCTTGGGCAAAAGCTGGCGGTCATGCAATTTTAGACAAAGCTGAAGACGCTGGTGTCATTACATTCTTTATTCAAAAAGCTTAATGCTGGTGAGGGTTGTCTCTTCTATTTGAAGGTAAGAACAACCCTCCTTTCATTTGATATTGGTGGAAATGACAATGCCGTTAAGGCGCAAGTGACCAGAAAGAAGGAAAAAAGATGGATTTAGCATGGATCATTACAATATTTTTGATTGGCTTTGTCGGTTCATTTATATCAGGAATGTTGGGGATCGGCGGAGCAATTATTAAATATCCAATGTTATTATATATCCCACCTTTACTTGGTTTTGCAGCATTTTCAGCACATGAGGTATCAGGTATTAGTTCGGTAGAAGTGTTTTTTGCCTCTCTTGCTGGGGTGTGGGCATATCGAAAAGGTGGTTATTTAAATAAATCACTGATTATATATATGGGTAGTGCTGTATTAGCAGGAAGTTTCGTTGGTAGTTACGGCTCCCAATTTTTATCTGAAGTGGGGGTTAACATCGTTTATGGTGTATTGGCGTTGATTGCTGCAGTGATGATGTTTATTCCGAAGAAGCAAATTGACGATAAGCCATTGGATGAGGTAACGTTCAATAAACCGATAGCAACTGTATTAGCTTTTATTGTTGGTATTGGATCGGGGATTGTTGGGGCAGGTGGTGGCTTCTTGTTAGTACCTATAATGCTAGTCGTATTAGGTATACCGACACGTATGACAATCGCTACAAGCCTTGCTATTACTTTTATATCCTCAATAGGCGGGACAATTGGAAAGTTGATGACGGGACAAGTTGATTATTATCCTGCATTCATTATGATTGTAGCTAGCTTAATAGCAGCTCCGCTAGGTGCAAAAGCAGGGAAAAAAATAAATACAAAAGTTTTGCAAGCTATTTTAGCAGTGCTCATTTTAGCAACTGCCATTAAAATTTGGATCGATATATTGTAGGAGGCTGTAGTAAATGAAAATTGAGATTTTCTCAGATTTTACATGTCCATTCTGTTACATTGGCAAGAGAGAATTGGAACGCGCCATTGACTTGGCAGGTTATTCAGGGCAGGTAGAAATTGAATACAAAGCATATCAAATTGGACCGCATACGCCTAAGAAAGATGCACCAACTTTATATGAAGGTATGACTGCAAAATTTGACTCCACGATAGAAGAAGTAAAGGAAATTACTAAGGGTATAGCAATACGGGCCGAAGAGGTTGGTTTGCATTACAATTTTGAAGATATGAAAACAGCGCATACTGAAAAAGCGCATCGATTAGCAAAATGGACAAGACAGTTTGGTAAAGAATCGGTCTATACGGAAGAGCTTATGAGTGGTTACTTTACGAAAGGAAAAGACTTAAACGATAATATGTTCTTGTTAAAAGTCATTGAAAATATAGACTTAGATGTTGAAATAGCGAAGGGTATTTTGGCATCAACTGACTTCAGCGAAGCTTTAGACAGAGATCGATATGATGCCCAACAGCTAGGTGTACAAAGTGTTCCGTTCTTTGTTTTTGAAAATCGTTACGGTATTAAAGGTGCGGAGCCAAATGAAGTTTTCGTACGAACATTGCATCAAGCGGCAGAGATAGCCGGGATTCAGCCAGTATTAAAGATGGTAGGTAATGGTGAAGCTATTTGTGCTGATGGTGAATGTAAATTATAGTGGAACGCTAAAATGTCGGGTACAATGCTGTGCTCGTCATTTTTATTTTTATTCAGAAATGTTGATCGGTGCGGAAGTGAAGCGTCAGCTACAAATACAGGGAAAAGGACATACTGCAAGAGGTATTAAGTCTCGTTTAGTGTGTTATAGAACAATGAATTTCGTAATTTTATCCTCTAAATGATTCTATTTGCGTAAGGTGTGAGAAAAGTCACATCGGAAAACATGCTGTTTTGCTAAAATATAGGTGAGTATACAAAGGGGGGTATTATAGATGAAACCTATAGTAGCGGGAGTAGCGGGGACAGTGCTGTTAGCGGGTACACTTTTTGTGGGGGCAGCCATTAGTGACAAAATTTTAGGTGATGCCGAAAGCAAAGAATCCGCTGAACAAACAAAAATACCAGCAACAGCAGCTGCTCAGTCAGTTGTCTATGCGCCACCAAGCATTGAAGAAGTACCAGATGGACCTATGAAGGAAGCAATATTATACGGTTATGAGCTTGTCAATGATACACATGTTGCTGCAGAAGAATATGTTGGGAATCAATTGTCTTGCACAAGCTGTCATGCAGGGGCAGGTTACGATGAGCAAGTTTCGTCATTAGTAGGCGTTATGGCGGATTATCCCCAATATATCGCTCGCTCAGGTGATATTGTAACGATTGAGGAGCGTATTAATGGTTGTATGGTTCGCAGTATGAACGGTAAGAAATTTGACATGAATAGCAAAGAGTTAGAAGCGATGGTCTCGTACTTCGCCTATATTTCAGAAGGTGTGCCTATCGGGGCAGAACGTGAATGGGTAGGTGCAAGTACTATGAAGAACGTTCCTATACCGGATGTTAAGAACGGTGAGGAAGTATATGCTCAGTCTTGTATCGCTTGTCACGCAGCTGATGGCTCGGGCAATGGTGCTAATACAGGTCCGGCATTATGGGGTGAAAAATCATTCAATGATGGAGCGGGTATGGCAAGAATGTCAAAAATGGCTGGCTACATCCAAAATAATATGCCAGTCGGTGCAGCAGGTACTTTGACAGATCAAGATGCCGCTGATTTAGCAGCCTTTATTTTATCGCAGGATCGACCTGAATGGGCAAATCATAATAAAGATTGGCCAAAAGGCGGACGTCCAAATGATATTATGAATAAAGAGAAACGGGAACAAGTTAAAAATGGCACAATAAATTGGGAGAAAGTGCTTTCTACTAATTAAAATGAAAAGGGATGCTGCAAACTAGCGGCATCCCTTTCGTGCTATTTAAAATTGTAGGCCGTAACAATTTTATCTCTGTTAGTTGTTGTATCTGTGAAATATTCATACAAGCAAATACCGAGGAAGGATCCGGCAACATTGAAGACATTCGAGAAACCGTTATTTTGGAGGGTCATTACAGCATTGTAGCTCCGCTGGCCAGATCGGCAATGTACGTAAACTCTTCTATCTTGTGGGATCTCATCCAAACGTTCACGGAGCTCACTTAACGGAATATTATGCGCGTGAATGAGATGACCAGCCTCGAATTCATTTCTTTCGCGGACATCTAAGAAATAGGCGTTATTTTCAATGAGACCTCTAACCTCGTCAACTTTTACTTGTTTATAATGACCGTATAACTGGTTTTGAGCAACGAGTGCAGCTAAATTAACTATGTCACGTGCGGTACTAAACATTGGAGAATATGATAGCTCTAACTCTTTTAAGTCTTCTAATGTGCCATCCATTGTTATCATGGTTGCAATAACGTCGATGCGTTTGTCGGCATTACCTTTTCCGATCGCCTGCGCTCCAAGAATTTTCCCGGTTGGCACTTCGTAAACAAGCTTAAAATGAAGTGGATTACTATTTGGCATTAAACCAACTTTGTCTGGTGCAATTAAATACACGCTTTTTGCTTGAAAGCCATGTGCGAGTGCTGTTTTTTCATTTAAGCCCGTTGTGGCACACGTGTAATCAAAAATTTGTACGCTTGAAGAGCCGATAACTCCTTTGTTTTGTTGAGGTATATTGTACATATGATTAGCTGCTGCTCGTGCTTGTCGTTGCGCTGGACCTGCAAGTGCCAAGCGAGTTTGTTTATGAGTTAGCTGGTGAAATACTTCTATAGCATCGCCCACAGCGTAAATAGAAGGATCGGATGTTGCGTAATTAGCATCCACTTGAATGCCGCCAAGTTCACCTATTGTCAGTCCGGCTTCTTTCGCTAAAGAGGTTTCGGGACGAACGCCGATAGCTAATACGACAGCCTGTGCTTTCAATTGTTTACCGGAATTCAATTCTACATAATCTGCTGTAACCTTAGCTAGACCATCATTGACGATGACATTAATTCCTTTATCCATCATTTCTTTGTGTAATATTTGTGCCATATCATAGTCAAATGGCATCATGATTTGTTGGCTAAATTCAACGAGTGAGACATTAAAACCGGCAAGCTGTAAATTTTCTGCAACCTCTACGCCTATAAATCCGCCACCGATTACAGCGATATCCTGTATGTCATCACTCTGGATATAGCGATTTAAACGGTCAATATCCACGACATTACGAACAGTAAAAACGTGTGAAGAATGAGCGCCATCTAAATTTGGAACAATTGGGCTCGCACCAGGAGATAACACTAACGTATCGTAGCTTTCTTCATACTCAGTGTCAGTAGTTAAATCTTTTACAGTAATGTTTTTATCTTTTCGATTAATATGTAAAACTTCTTGATTAACACGCGCCTCAATCTTGTATTTTGTTTGAAAGGCTTGTGGTGTCATTAAGATTAATTTGTCGCTGTTATCAACGATTCCACTTAGATGAAAGGGTAAAGAGCAATTTGAAAATGAAACGTTCGGTCCTTTTTCGAACATTATAATCTCAGCATGTTCATCGAGGCGACGAATACGCGCAGCGGTCGAGGCACCGCCTGCGACACCACCGACTATTAAAAATTTTTTACTCATGTGTAAGCACATCCTTTTCTTGTGATATACGTATATGGGTATATTGTGGATAAATCAAAACTTTCCGGGTGTTGATAATGAATAAAATTGTGGATAAGTATTGATTTAAGTGGATTATATACCCTATTAGGTATTTTATCAACAAAAATTACTGAGTAAAAATCATTGTAAGTGGATAAATACGAAAGAAGTAAACAAATAGACAAAATTTTGGGGATAAACTTAGTAAAAGAAATTAAGTAACCGGATTTGATTTCAATAAAAGTTGGGGATGACAGTCGGGACGGAAGTGACCCCGCTTTATGATGATAAGCCTTAGATTTGTTATACTAGCAGTATTAGGAAGTAGCATCGGAGGTGACGCTGTTGATTTTTTTGAAATTTTTTATTCAAATACTAGTTGTTTCAGGGCTTATTTATTTTGTGAGTGGTCGATTAATTGGATCAAACATTAATTTTATACGTAGGATTCTTTCTGTAGTTATTAGTGTGACCCTAACGTCCTTTGTTTACTGGTATACCTATTTACGTCATACAGATTTTTTATATGAACCGATGATGCAAGCCGTGACAGAGGTCAGTACACTTATTTGGATTGGTAGCATGCTACTCATTTCGATGCTGCTCTATCTTGTTTTTGAGCTTTTCGATTCAAGTGGTATTACAGCTAGAGATCATCGAAATGGGAAAAAGAATATATTCTTGCGCATTCGTAGCTACTGGCGACAACAAAAGCGCTTGCGCCAGGTATTTAAAATAGCTGTGACAAATGGCGTTGTTCAAACGATTAAATATGCAAGACAGCGAGAAAATGAAAAGGAGCTTGCCGTTGCTTTTAGGGTAACTTTGGAGCAATGTGGTGGGATATTTATTAAATTCGGCCAGGTCCTTTCTACTCGTAAGGAATTATTTTCTCCTATCTTTATTGCCGAATTGGAGAGGCTACAACATAGTGTGAAGCCTTTACCTTCAGAACAGGTAACAAAAATTTTAGAAGAGTCACTCCCGAAGCCTATGAATGAACTATTTGCAAGCTTTCAAATGGAGCCTATTGCGGCAGCATCTATTGGACAAGTCCATAAGGCACGATTGAAAAATTTTGATGAAGTCGTGGTGAAGCTACTGCGTCCAGAAGTGAAGGGGATCATGCGAGATGATCTCGAGATTTTAGAGGAGTTTGCCAATTGGCTTTCACGAAAGTCTACATGGGCTGAGTCACTTGGTTTTCGTGAGCTTGCTAAAGGATTTGCAGATGGTTTACGCGAGGAAATTCATTTAGATATTGAGGCTCGTAATACATTGCAGGTGACGAAAGCTCTTGCCAAAAGCGAATATAAGGTGCGAATTCCCAAAATCTATACAGAATATTGTTATGAAAATATTATTGTCATGGAATATATACGTGGGAAAAGTGTTGCTAATGCTGCGGCTGAATTTAGTCGTTTAGAAAGTGATCGTAGGCAGTTTGCCCGGACTGTTTTATATTCTTTCTTTGAGCAGATGCTTCTTTCTGGTATCTTTCATGCAGATCCACATCCAGGGAATATTCATATTGATGAGACGGATGGCACACCGATACTGCTTGATTTTGGGGCTGTAGGGCGTTTGGGTGCTACACAACAAGAGGGCTTAAAGCTAATTTTAATGGGGATTCATCTAAATGATTCAAGTACTTTGTTTGATGGCTTAACATTATTGGTTGAAAATGCTGATCATGCAGAACGTACGAAGATGGAGCAAGCTATTGATCAAATTCTCTTGAAAATCTCTTATGTGGATCGGATTCCAACAGAGGAATTGATACATGCGTTATTTACAGTTGTTCGTGATTTTGGTCTTGCTTTCTATCCATCAGTAGGTTTAGCGCTGCGTTCCTTAGTAACATTGGATGGCACATTACGGGTAATTGACCCAAGATTTGATATTTTTACAGAAGCAAAAGATTTTTCATCCGCATATATGCGGGCATCCTTCCTGAAGCCATTTAAAGAACCGTTGGCAGCAAAGGAACGTATACAAGAAGAATTGTCCATGCTTATTCCGACATTGCGCAAAATGCCAAGACGAGTCGACCAACTTATTCAACGGATAGAGAGTGGGAAAATTATTTTACATCACGACGTTTTTTCGGATGAGGATAATGCTCGTTTTATTACCAATCTGTTTTCCCGTTTCGTCTTGCTCCTCGTTGGTATTACCTTTGGTATTATTTCTGTAGCACTTTTAGCGATTTCACAATTTATTCATGACACGTATGCGGTTTACTTAAATACAGCTGCATACTTAGGCTTATTTTTATGTGCCATTCTCTTAGTACGGCTTTCTATCCAAGCACTACGTTCCATGAAGCAATAGAAATGCCAACTCGGAGTGAAAATCAATCTTTGTTTATGGTTACACATTATTTATAGGTAGGGGAAATGGTCCCTTACCTATTTTTTATTGTAAAAAAGATCATTAGAAATATTACAAAAACATTACAAGATAGAGAGTGTGTCTAATGGTAAAGTAGCTAAAAACGTTGCTATGTAGAATAAAACAAGATTTTGTAGAATTTATTAGAATTTACATGAATATTACAAGAATGTTTCGAGTTTTACTAAACCATTAAAAAGGCGCGAAATAGTATAAAAGTTATGCTAATAGTGCTAAACTTTAAAAGGCTAATAAAATATAAGATTACATATAAGAAATCGTTCCAATGATACAGTAAAATTCTACGAACGAAATTGACTAGTGAAGGGAAAGAATAACGTGGGTAAGCGCAATAAATGGCGTAAGTCGATGGTGCTAGCATTAGCACTAGCGGGCGGCTTATTATTTAATACAGTTCAACCAACTGAAGTGCACGCAGAAGAAACATCTCAACAAATGATTGATAAGAAAGCTAAAATAGATACAGAGGTTAAAAAGCTACAAGAAGAGCTAAAAAACCTACAACAAGAGATTGATGAAAAAGTAAAAGTATTTAACAAAGTACAAGCAGACATTAAAGAAGTTGATGCAAATATTGTAGATACTAAAAAACGTATTGAGCAACGTTCAGCGATTTTAAGTGACCGTATGGCTGCATACCAAGCTCAAGATAATACTGTAGGTATTTATTTAAATGCTGTTCTTGAATCAAAAAGCTTTGCAGATTTAATGGACCGTGTCGTAGCGGTAAAAACATTAATGGATGCTGACCAAGAATTAGTAGATCAACAAGAAGCAGATAAGGCTAACTTAGAGAAACAAAAAACAACATTAGATGAAAAACAAAAAGAGCTTCAAAAGCAATTCCAAGAGCTTCAAGAAAAGGAAAGCGAAATGGAAGTGAAAAAAGCTGAAAATGAAGCAAAATCTCTTGCATTAAAGGCACAAATTGCAACGAAACAAGAAGAAGAGCGTTTAGAAGCAGAACGTAAAGCAGCAGAGGAAGAGGCAGCTCGTTTACGTGCACTTCAAGCAGCTACTCCAGTTGTACAAGCAACAAACAACAATAATAACAGTAACGATAATGATAATAGCGATGCTAGCAAGAGCAGCAAAGCTAACAATGAAAAATCAGTACAAAAAGTCGTTGTTGGTTCAGGGTCAGGAACTGCATCTTCAGGTGATGCTATTTCAACTGCGAAACAATTCCTAGGTCGTAGCTATGTTTGGGGTGGTAGTAACCCATCGACAGGATTTGACTGTTCAGGTCTTATACAATGGTCTTACCAACAAGCAGGCGTATCTTTACCACGTACAGCATCACAACAATATTTAGCAACACAACGTATTTCAGCAAGTGAAGCACGTGTAGGTGACCTAGTATTCTTCAGCTATGGTTCGGGTATAGCGCATGTAGGTATTTACTTAGGAAACAACACGATGATTGATGCTCAAAATAAAGGTGTTGTCATTGAATCACTTGATTGGTGGAATCAATATTTAGTAGGCTTCGGTCGTATTTAAAAAGCCGTACTAAAATATAGACGATTTAAATAGCGAAAAGGTTATCTTTGTAAAAGAAATTACAAGGATAACCTTTTTTATTATTTGACGGTATTGGAGATTATCCCGTAAAAAACAACTATTTAAAATATAGTTAAAATCCTACGAGTAAACCTAGCAGGCAAACAGATATGGTTATCCATTAATTTATGCTCGACTACTCGATCAATAATGAGTAAAATAACTTTTGTGAAGAATAAATTTACATAAGTAGATATATTTACTACTATAGGCCCGGTTACAAAAATGAAAATGGAGCCGAGAAAAGAAATAACATTACTTATTCATAGAATGATTGTCATCATTAATGCGTATTTTACTTGAATTAAAGCAAAGGCTGATAAGTGTGACACCTCTAACGAGTAAAATGTGACTTCATATAGCTAAAAGAAAGTATTCCTTGCATATTGAACCTCGTTTCTGATAATTTTGACATATACAAGTAGGGATCTTACTTTGAAATTATAATTATTTGAGACTTTTATTTTGTAGTAGCGAAGTAACGAATGATGGGAAATGAGAAAACACTTACAAGTGCATTATTTTTTTTCGTTCTGAAACAATAAAGGTAGGGATGAATCATGGAAAAAGAGATTTTGCAACTTTTTAGTAATTTAACAGAGCGTGACCGTGATATTCAATACAAATCATACGAAGAATTAATGAAGATTATGCAGGAGCCAGTTGATTGGACATATTCAGTTTGGGAACAACTTGTTCAGACTCTTACATACAAAAATGGTCATGTGCGTGCAAGTGCTGCACAATTTTTATGCGCATTGGCTGCAAAAAGTGATCCTGAAGAAAGAGTATTAGAGGACTTCTTAAAGATTTGGGCAGTAACGTATGATGAAGAAACAATCACTGTGAGGCATACTTTACAGGCAATTTGGAAAATAGGCTTAGCAGGGCAAGTACAAAGAGATTTAGTCGTATCATATTTGGCTAAAAGGTATCAAACATGCTTAGACGAAAAACACCCGACATTAATACGCTATGATATTATTGTTTCCTTTAAAAAGCTATTCGATGCAACAAATGACCCAAAACTACTAGAGATTGCACAACGTTTAATTGAGGAAGAAAAAGATATTAAATCCAAAAAGAAATATAAGAATGCCATCCGGTAAAAGTTATGAAATAGCTAATTTTTTATAACGTATGAAAGATTTTACTCCATGAAGCATAACAAGTATCTGCACGAGCAGGATGAATACCCGTGGGGGCAGTGAATATATCCGCGTGCATAAGGTAATACCTGCATGATTTTTATCCATCGTAATTTGTTTATTCTAAATTCCACAGCTATTTTTTCCTATCAATCTATGTTAAACTGCATTACAAGTGAATAATTCTTGCAGAATAAAGGTGCTGAACTATAGCATAATCGGGAATTCGGTGAAAAACCGAAGCTGTTTCCGCAACTGTAAGTACAGGAATCATAAAGATATACCACTGTCGAATTATCCGATGGGAAGGTTTTTTATGAACGTAGTGAACTGTGCAAGCCAGGAGACCGACCTTTGTTTGAACGTATAGATAACTCTTCGGAAGCTAGGAGGATATGCGGCAAATACATAGGCTATGTCGTATCTATGCGACAATATTTATGTTATTTTTCGTTGTTTCCTTAGGAGTGGGAACAACGTTTTTTTATGTGCACTTATAATTCACCTAAATGTAAGCCGGGTGTTAATAAGGTAAGAATTTTTCATGAAGGAAAGCGGGGACTTAGATTTGAAAAAAGATGCACGTTATTCTTGTTATCCATTTATGCGTGAAAAGGCATCGACAGTAGATTTTGAAATTCGAACAGATAGCCTAACGACACATATTGGTGTAGCATTGGCGGCGGTGAAAAAAGAAACGGTAGAGGTAGTAGCAGCTGATTTGCTAGCCATTTTGCCAATGGCATACCATGTAAATGGCTCGGTCCGAGGTAAATTAGCGGTAACCGAAGGTGATTTGACTTGGCTAAGTGATCGCTATGATTTCTATGTTAGTCATGTTAAGGATGAAATACAAAACTTTGTATTACCTCAAGGAATAGAGGCTGCTACTACATTACATTTATGCCGTAGTGAGGCGAAAAAATCATATCGTGTTTTGCACAAAGTGTCTGAAGAACGCGAAGTACCAGCTATTCTCTTTGATTATTTAGGATTGCTAGCCAATGTGTTTTTTGTAATGGCTGTCTATATGAATCAGCATGCTGGTATTGCTGAAATACCGTTTATTAGTAAGTCATACCCGATGAAAAAGAAAAAGGAGAATCAATGAAATGAAGAAAATGTTTAAGCTGCAATGGCTTTCTGTGTTGATGCTGGCACTCGTATTAGTTGGCTGTGGCACGAAAGAAGATACAAATGAAGGAACTGTTTCTAAGGAAGCTCAACAAGTTGAGAAAACTACTAGCTATAAAGTTAAGGATGACCGTGGTGTAGAAGTAGAGTTTAATGCAGTACCTAAAACTATTGTTTCATTACAACCGAGTAATACAGAGATTTTATTTGCGCTAGGTGTGGGTGATAAAATAGTTGGTGCGACTAAGTATGATTCGTATCCAGAAGAAGCTCAAAAAATTGAGCGTGTTTCTGATTCTACAAAATTCAATAGTGAGCGTATTTTAGCGTTAAAGCCAGATGTCGTTATTGCCTATACAACTGGAGGCAAAGATGAAGAAAATTTAAATGGATTAAAAGGCCTTGAGGATGCGGGTATTAAAGTGTTTGCCATTCAATCAGCTAAATCATTTGATGATGTTTATGGGGATATTGAACAAATCGCAACGGTTATGGGCATCAAAGATAAAGGCGAAAAGTTAAATGAAGATATTAAAGCTAAAATTGCAGATGTCCAAGCGAAAGTTAAAGATGTGAAAGAACCAAAAAATATCTATTTAGAAATTAGTCCAAAGCCAGACATTTATACAGCTGGTTCTGGTACATTCCAACAAGAGATTTTAAATGCTGCAAATGTTAACAACGTTTTTTCTGACCTTAAAAGCTGGGCACCGATATCTGAGGAAGATGTCATTGCGAAAAATCCAGAAGTCATTTTAACAACAGTAAGCTATGTGAAAAACTCAGCGGAAGAAATTCTTTCTCGTGATGGATGGAATTCAATCACGGCCATTCAAAATAAAGCGGTTTATTCTATAGATACTGATATTTCAAATCGTCCAGGTCCGCGTATTGGCGAAGCTGTTGAGTTAATCGCAAAAGCCGTATACCCTGAGTTATTTAAATAATTTATATTGAAAAATAGTATTTTCGAGCTGTCCTTTATCAAGGGCAGCTTTTTTGATGGATAAGAAGGAGACCTACTCAGGGAGGAAAAGTGATCGGGAAAGGTGGATAACTGCTCCGCTTGGAAGGAAAAGTGATCGGGTAAAGTGGATAACTGCTCCGCTGGAAGGGAAAGTGATCAGGTAAAGTGGATAACTGCTCCGCAGGAAGGAAAAATGATCGGGTAAAGTGGATAACTGCTCTGCTTGGCAGGGAAAGTGATCGGGTAAAGTGGATAATTGCTCCGCTTGGAAGGAAAAATGATCGGGTAAAGTAGATAACTGCTCCGCTTGGAAGGAAAAAGTGATCGGGTAAAGTGGATAACTGCTCCGCTGGATGAAAAAATGATCGGGTAAAGTGGATAACTGCTCCGCTTGGAAGGAAAAAGTGATCGGGTAAAGTGGATAACTGCTCCGCTGGATGAAAAAATGATCGGGTAGAGTGGATAACTGCTCCGCTTGGAAGGGAAAGTGACCGGGTAAAGTGGATAACTGCTCCGCCTGGGAGGAAAAGTGATCGGGAAAGGTGGATAACTGCTCCGCTGGATGGAAAAGTGACCGGGTAAAGTGGATAACTGCTCCGCTTGGAAGGAAAAGTGAACGTGTAATACGGCTACCCGATCCACCTAGATAAAGAAACGCTCAAATAAATCTCCTCGTTGCTCTAAGTAGCACAGGACATTTCCTAGTTCGAAAATTGGTATTATATCGAATTGTTCTATAAAATAGAGATAAGTATGCTTGCTAACAGGAAGAGGTGCAGTGAGTGAAACAGTTTGATATAAAGATTATTCCGTTTGAGGCAGTTTATAATTTTCGGGATATGGGTGGTTATAAGTCGAGAGATGGGCGTGCTGTTAAGAATGGTTTGATTTATCGTTCGGCGGCACTTGGTAAAATGACGACAGCAGATAAAGAGCTTTTTGAAACGCTAGGTGTGAAAACAATTTTTGATTATCGAGACAACCATGAGGCTCAAAATAATCCTAATCCGATATTCCCGTATGCCAATTATATTCAAATACCAGCTAAGGGAAATCATGCTTTTGAGATGCCTACAAACGCTGGTGGAAAAGATTTTTATAAGGTTGTAAGCCCGGAGATGTTCAGAGAATTTTATGCACAAATGCCTTTTAATAATGCCTCGTTCAAAGAGTTAATAGCAACGATTCAACAACCTGAAAATTTAGGGCTTGTTCATCATTGTGCAGTCGGGAAGGATCGAACAGGTATTGGCAGTGCACTTATTTTACTTGCTTTAGATGTACCTGTGGAAACGATAATGGAGGACTATTTAGATACAAATGTACATTTACATCCCTTAGTCGAACGGATGGCTAAGACAATGGAGCAAGATTATAGCGATCAAGAATTACAGCAATTTTATGCCTTAATGTCTGCCCGTGAAGACTATTTACAAGCAGCATTTGATGCAATGGATAACCGATATGGCTCGAAGGCAGCCTTTCTAGAGCAAGAGTTTGGGTTAACAACTGAAAAACGTAAGCAATTGCAGGACTATTGCTTACTATGATAAGAAGCCCTTTCACATAAAATTGTGAGAGGGATTTTTTTGAGTATTATAGTAGCTTTGCATAATCTTTTAACTCCTGTTGGCCTAAAGCCTCCGGACGTAATTATGCGAGGCATAATGTTTCATTATAAAAATTCTTTACAGTCTAAAAATCTATGATAAGATACTATATATTTTTAACTTCTTTCAGCGGGTGTCCAAACACCCGCTGAAAGAAGTTAAAGCCCCCGGCGGATGTCACGGAATCGAAAAGGAGTTCTTAGGGGATGTTAGCCTAAAATCATCGCATCCATGCGATAACGGCTAACTGACCTGCGTCGTGCAGGCCTAAGCACAAAGCCGATTCCGGACGCAATTATGCCGAGGCATAATTGATTGGGTAGTAATTAATCTGTATCGAAGGCAAAGAAGGTAGTTGAAAGATTAACAGCCAGTGAAATATTTACGAAGCGATTAGGAGAAGTGAAAAGTATTGGCAGATACATTAAGAGAAAGTGATATTAAAGAGACAGATAGGTTAAGTTTATTCCATTTAACATGGCCGATATTTTTAGAAGTATTTTTATTTATGTTAATGGGACTAGCTGATACTTTTATGCTCAGTGCTTTATCAGATAATGCTGTATCAGGAGTTGGTGCAGCCAATCAATATATTCATATTGCAATTTTAATACTTGAAGTAGTTGGTAATGGTGCTTCCATTGTTGTATCTCAATATTTAGGTTCAAGGCGCTTTTTTGAAGCTGCGAAGATTTCCGCTTTAGCAGTAACGATGAATTTGATCGTTGGACTAATGATGAGTGTTTTATTTTTCTTCTTTTCAAGTCATTTAATGACCATGATGAACTTGCAAGGGGAAGTGCTTAAATACGCTCAAAGCTACTTGGTAATCATCGGAAGCTTTATTTTTTTACAGGCAATTATAAATGCGTTAGCAGCGATTATCCGTGTACATGGATGGACAAAGCAAACGATGTATGTATCACTAGGTATGAATGTGTTACACGTTGTCTTAAACTACGGTTTAATCTTTGGTAACTTAGGATTACCAGAGTTAGGTGTAAAAGGTGCGGCTATTTCCTCAGTGATAAGTCGTGGTTTAGCAGTTCTTGTGTTTTTCTGGCTGTTGTATCAAGTCTTGGAAATAAGAGTGAAGCTAGAATATTATTTCGAGTATTCAAAGGAATATGTTCAAAAAATATTAAATATAGGCTTACCGTCAGCATTTGAGCAGGTGCTTTATCAGTTCTGTCAAATTGTCTTCCTTTATTATGCAACGTATTTAGGCGCAGAGACACTTGCTGCGAGACAATATGCCATGAATATTTCGATGTTTACGTATTTATTTGCGATTGCCATCGGAACAGGTACAGCTATAATTATTGGACGAAATGTCGGTGCTGGTAAAAAGGATCAAGCTTATGATCAGCTTTGGACAAGTGTACGCGCAGCTTTTGCCTTTACGATTACTATGGTTGCAGTTGTAACGATATTCCGTCAGCAACTTATGCACGTTTTTACAGATAATCCAGAGGTTATAGGCATCGGAGCATCTGTCCTAGCATTAAGTATTCTACTTGAAACGGGTCGTACAATGAATATTGTAGTTATTAACTCGCTACGTGCCTCTGGGGATGCAAGATTTCCGGTGAAAATTGGTTTCTTATCAATGGTATGTATGAGCCTCCCACTCGGTTACTTGTTCGTATTCGTTTTACATTGGGGGTTAGTAGGTATTTGGCTAGCAATTGCAGCAGATGAATGGATGCGAGCCATTATCGTATACTTTAGATGGAGAAGTCGTAAGTGGGAGCGTTTTGCACTTGTTTCACCTACAGAACAGAAGGAGGAAAATTAATGGGGGCACTTTCTAAAAGAGCTGCAGGGGCAGCGTTAATGGATAAAAATATAAAGCTTTTTGCTTGTCCAATTTGTCAGGAGTCAATGGATGTTTTTGAGCAAGGTAGATTAGTATGTTCTTCAAATCATTCTTTTGATATTGCCAAACAGGGCTACGTCAATATGCTGACACATGGTGCTGTTTCTAAGTACAGTAAAGAGCTCTTTGAATCTCGAAAAGCGGTTATTGATAGTGGTATCTATGATGTAGTAGAAGATAAAATCGGAGAGCTAATTGCTAATGCAGAAACCGTGCTTGATACAGGTTGTGGTGAGGGCTCACATTTAGCTCGTATTATGGCAAAGAAACATGGGATAGGAATTGGTATTGATATTGCCAAGGAAGGCATCCTTGCTGCGTCTCGACATTATCCAGAGCAAATTTGGTGTGTCGGTGATTTAGCGAAAAGTCCATTTGCAAGGTCGAGCTTCGATGCCATATTAAATATTTTATCGCCTGCCAATTACGAAGAATTTAAACGTCTATTAACACAGAATGGTTGTGTTGTTAAGGTTGTACCTCAGAGCGGGTACTTACATGAGCTTCGAGCGCAATTATATGCGGATTCTACTAAAGAGTCGTATTCGAATGAACAAATAGTTGCTCGGTTTAAAGAAAGCTTTACCGATGTTAGTGTAGAACGTATAACTTATACAGTACCGCTAGCTACAGAGCTTGTACCAGCACTGCTTGAAATGACACCGATGGGCTGGCATAAAAAAGAGGGATCCAATATCCTGTTAAATGAAATTACGATCGATGTTGATGTATTAGTGGGAAGAGTCTAGAAATTTCACATGCAATTGCAGTATACGGGTCCTTTCGTTTACAATGGGGATAACTATTGAATAAGGTAGGAATGAAACAGTGTATAAATTTATAGCAAATGTTGTAAAAGTGATATTGAAATTAACGGGCTCAAAAGCGCGTGTATATGAAGAGCAAAACTTACCGAAGGAAGGTGGGTTTATTATTGCATGTACACATACAGGCTATGTTGATATTTTAAATCTTGGTGTTGCAATGTCTCCTCGAGAAATTCACTTTATGGCTAAAAAGCAGTTGTTTGATATAAAAGGTCTTGGCTGGCTTATTGAACGATTAAATGCCTTTCCGGTTGATCGTGACAATCCAGGACCAAGTGTTATTAAAATCCCTTCACAGTTATTGAAAGAGGGTAAAATCGTAGGGATTTTCCCATCTGGTACAAGAAATGCAGAAGGTTCGGATTTGAAGCAAGGTGCGATAACAATAGCGCAGCTATCCAAAGCCCAAATTGTACCAGCCGCTTATGTTGGCGCGCGTAATGCTGGTGATGTCTTTAAGCGTGGAAAAGGTTATCTAATTTATGGCGAGCCATTTTACGTAACGGGTAAAGGTAAAGAAGGGCGCGAGGAATTTACACTTCACCTTGAGCATGAATTAGTAGCATTAACTGAAGAATTAGAGAAGCGAGTTGCAGCAGAAAAGAAATAAAGTGAAACACCGAGGAGAACCCTCTGTGTGAAGAACACAAACTAAAATCTTCACATTCTCTTGAAGTAGTAGCATACTGCCAGTAATGTGGATAACTTAGAAGGCGCTCAGAATCGATTGATTTTGAGTGCTTTATCTGCATTCACAAATATTTTGCTGAAAAGATAAAACGTTAGATACAGATGTTAATTGTAGCGACAGCTACAATTGTGCCAAGGCGAAATTGATTGTAGGAGGACATAAAAATGATTCGAGTACTTTTTGTATGTTTGGGGAATATATGTCGATCACCAATGGCTGAGGCGGTCATGCGTGATTTGGTAGAGAAAGAGCATTTGAGTCATAAAGTCCATGTAGATTCGGCTGCAACAAGCTCTTGGCATATCGGCGAACCACCTCACAAGGGAACACAGAATAAGCTAAAAGAATATGGCATCTCAACAAAAGGGATGCAAGGCCGACAATTACAAAAGGCTGACTTTGAAAATTTTGATTACATTATTGGCATGGATGAAAGCAATATACGTAATATCCGCACAATGTTGGGGGATCCTGATTCCCCAAAAATTTTCCGCTTTTTAGATTTAACTAACCATCGAAAAGACGTTCCTGATCCGTACTATACAGGAGATTTCCAAGAAACCTATGATTTAGTTTTAGAAGGCTGTCATGCACTATTAGAAAAAATCAAAGGACAACATAAGCTGTAAGAGAGGAAAGCGCCCAGTCGGAACGGAAATCAACCACACGTTTTGGTGATCATCCCAAGTGGCTCTAAGTGAAACAAATTTTTGCAATTAATGACTTAATAAAGTTACCTTAAACATTGGCATATCTAGCTTTGTAAGCATCATTTGTGTTATTATTTGCAGAGTAAAGATACTTCAAGTATTTAATCACCATTTACAAATGTGCAACTGCGCATTTATAATTTTATCTTCATTCAGTGGAAGATCTATATAAGATGAGTGCAATCCTATTCATGGGTGTTTAAATGAAAATAAAACATCCGGACGAAATTACGCCGAGGCGTAATTGATAAACTTATAATTTGAAAGAGAGTGGAAACTATGGGTCGTAAGTGGAACAATATTAAAGAAAAGAAAGCGTCTAAAGACCAAAGCACAAGCCGTATCAATGCAAAATTTGGACGTGAAATTTATGTGGCAGCTAAATCAGGCGAGCCAGATCCAGAATCAAATCGTGCCCTTAAAGTTGTTCTTGAACGAGCAAAAACATACAGTGTTCCTAAACATATTATTGAAAAAGCAATTGAAAAAGCGAAGGGTGGCGGCGATGAAAACTTCGACGAATTACGTTATGAAGGTTTCGGACCAGCAGGCACTATGTTAATCGTGGATGCTTTAACGAATAATGTTAATCGTACAGCTTCTGATGTACGTGCAGCATTTGGTAAAAATAATGGGAATATGGGTGTCAGTGGATCTGTTGCCTACATGTTTGATTCAACAGCGGTTATCGGTTTAGAAGGTAAATCAGCAGATGAAGTTCTTGAAATTTTAATGGAAGCAGATGTTGATGCTCGTGATATTCTAGAAGAAGATGAGGCTGTCATTATTTATGCTGAGCCGGACCAATTCTTTGCTGCACAAGAAGCACTAAAAGCTGCAGGCGTTCAAGAATTTACAGTAGCAGAGCTTTCAATGCTTCCACAAACAGAAGTAGCATTAACTGGTGACGACATTGCGAAATTTGAAAAATTAATTGATGTATTAGAAGATTTAGAGGATGTCCAAAACGTTTATCATAATGCAGATTTAGGCGAATAATTTAAACATAAGAAACCAGTAGCGAATAAAGCTACTGGTTTTTAATTAGGGAGGAAAATGGTGCAAGCTCTTTTAGCGATTGCGATATTTTTAGTAACTTTATTTTTTGTAATAGTGCAGCCACGTAAAATATCGATCGGCTGGTCTGCTTGTTTTGGTGCTGCAATTGCGTTAATGCTCGGAGTTGTTACCTGGCAAGATGTTGTTGAGGTGACAGGGATTGTTTGGAATGCAACGTTATCGTTTATAGGAATTATTTTTATTTCACTTATTTTAGACGAAATAGGATTCTTTGAATGGTCTGCCCTACATATAGCACGCGTGGCAAAGGGAAGTGGTATACGCTTATTCATTTACCTTTCCTGTCTAGGTGCTATTGTTTCAGCATTATTTGCAAATGATGGTGCAGCTTTAATACTAACACCAATTGTTCTCGCAATGATCCGTAAATTGAATTTAACCGATAAAATGATCTTTCCATTTATTATTGCAAGTGGCTTTATAGCGGACACAACATCTTTACCGTTAGTCATTAGTAATTTAACAAATATTGTGTCGGCAGACTATTTCGGTATTGGATTTATGGAATATGCCCTACATATGTTGATACCGAACTTCGTTTCTTTACTAGCAAGCGTAGTTGTACTTTATATTGTCTTTCGCCGTTCGATTCCAAAAGAATATTCACTCGGGGCGGTTGATAATCCAAAGCTTGCAATTCGTGATTCGAGATTATTTTTATTATCATGGTATGTTTTAGCTATTCTATTAGTTGGTTTCTTAACGAGTGAGTTTTTCAAAATTCCAGTGTCATTTATTTTATGTGGTGTAGCAGCTATCTTTTTCCTACTAGCACGACGTAGCCATATTGTAGATACAAAGAGAGTTGTGAAAGGGGCACCTTGGAATATTGTGTTCTTTTCTATCGGTATGTATGTGGTTGTTTATGGTTTGAAAAATGTAGGAATGACAGGATTGCTAGCAAGTCTATTAGAGCACGCTATACAGCAAGGGTTGATGGTAGCGACAATAACGATGGGGTTTGTAGCAGCGATTTTGTCAGCTATTATGAATAACCTACCAACTGTAATGATTGATGCATTAGCTATTACTGAAACTAGTGCGACTGGAATTATTAAAGAAGGGCTTATTTATGCAAATGTCATAGGCACAAATTTAGGTCCTAAAATGACACCGATTGGCTCACTCGCAACATTGTTATGGCTCCATATACTGAAGCAAAAAGGAATAAAGATTGGCTGGGTTCAGTATTTAAAAATAGGTATTATTTTAACAATCCCGACCCTTTTCGCTACTTTATTATCTTTAGTGGTTTGGATTAAAATCATATCATAGGCGAGAGGTAAGATAGTGTCTAAACATTTTAATAACGATAACAATCAAAAAACTATTTTTCTATAAGGCATATCCCTGTAGAAAGATAGTTTTTTCTTAACTATTGAAATGTGTATATACATATTTGAAGCTCGTCATTAAAAGTTTGGAATCATATTTGTTAGATTTGGAGTGAAGGCTGGACGCCCCCCGGGAAATGGCCCAGTAGGAATGGATATCCCCCCTCGTTAAGTTATCGAGCATATTTGCGTAAAAAGGCGAATAATTCAAACGTAAATTACATTTTACCCATTGTGAAAAATCCCTAATCATAACATAATATAGATTAATAGTCATAGTGGAAGAGGAAAGAAGGGGGGCTAAAGCATGAAGTTTTCACGTTCAATACAGGGGAAACTAATTATCATTTCGTTAGCACTATTAATTATCCCTAGCTTAGTTATAGGTTTAGTTAGCTACAGTAAAGCAAAAAAAGGCATGGATGATATTGGTGAACAAGTTATTAAAAATAGTGTTGAATCTTCTTTGCAATTAATTGAGCTTGCGAATGAGAGTGTTAAGAGGGGCGACATTCCTTTAGAAGTTGCACAGGAGCAAGTGCGGGAGGCACTTCTAGGACCAAAGGATAGTGAAGGGAAGAGGCCAAGTAAATATCCTGGAGACTTAGGGGAGTATGGTTATCTATATGTTTTAGATGATAAAGGGACATTAACAACCCATCCGACTCGAGAAGGAGATAACCTATGGAACGATCAGGACAGTAGCGGAAATTACTTTATTCGGGAAGTAACTGAAAAAGCACTTGCCGGTGGGGGATTTACACAATATGAGTTTGAGCTGCCGGGTCAAGATGTATTAGCTGATAAAATAATTTATTCTGCAAAAGATCCTAATTGGGGCTGGATCATTGCATCGGGTACATATATGCAAGACTTTAATAAAGGGGCTAATTCATTATTACTCGTTATTGGTATTACATTATTAGGTGCCATCATTATAGGTACTGCAGTTGTCATAATGGTTTCAAGACATTTAGCTTTACCAGTGCGAAAATTATCTAAACGTGTACGTGAGGTAGCCAAGGGGAATTTAACCGTAGAAATTGAAAATCTACAACGCTCAGATGAGATTGGTCAGTTAAATGAAGGCTTTAATGAAATGGTTAATCAATTGAAAACATTAATTACAGATGTAGAGGAAGCTATTGTAGAAATTCAATCGACATCGTCAAATTTAACATCTGTGACAGAGGAAACAAACGCTTATGGAGATGAAATAGTAAAAGCAATAAATGAAGTTTCAAACGGTGCAGTAATGCAAGCTTCAGATGCAGAGGATACGAATAGAACTGCCATGGATTTTGCGCAACAGATTGAAGTATTGCATGACAAAAATGAAGTAATGCTTGATGCGTCTCAACATATGAAGCGATCGAATCAAGAGGGGCTCTTAAATTTAAAGAGCTTAAAAGAGAAATCACACGAGTCTTCAGAATTGATTCAGAATGTTCATGTTGTATTTAATAGTTTAATTGTGAAAGTCAGGGAAATTGAAGGGATTGTCGGTACTATTACGGAGATTTCTGATCAGACGAATCTACTTGCATTGAATGCCTCTATTGAGGCGGCTAGAGCTGGGGAACATGGCAAGGGCTTTGCGGTTGTTGCTGAGGAGGTACGTAAGTTAGCGGATCAAACATCTGTAGCAACAGAGCGAGTGCGTACAACCTTAAAGGGAATTGAAAGTGAAACTAATTTAGTGAACGATGAGATGAAGAAAACAGACGTCATTGTTCGTGAGCAAAATGATTCGGTTGCCATAACAGAGTCATCCTTTAAGGAAATAGAATTGGCCGTAGAAGAAATCATTTCTATCATTAGAGAAATGACTACAGGTGTAGAATATTTGAATAGTTCAAAGAATAACATTATACAATCTATCGAAAGTATTGCGATGATTAGTGAGAAAAATGCTGCTGCATCAGAGGAAGTAACGGCATCGGTTGATGAACAACAGCGTGCCATTCAAGTTGTTAGTGAATCTTCCAATGATTTAACAGATGAAATAACTGCGTTACAGGATTCTATTAAGCGCTTTATATTAAGATGATCGATTAGGGTGTTTGTACAGTAATTTTAGTACAAGCATCCTTTTTTTTCTCTGTACGTTAATAAATGGTAAGGGGGGATTAATCGTGAAGAAATGGGTAATAAGATTAGGGGTAATACTATTTGCTATAAGTAGTGTTGTTTATATTTGGCTCGGCGAGGAGATGAAACAAGGGGTCCAGCCAGCTGCAAATGGAACAGCTACATACATGATCGTCCTGGGAGCGAAGGTGAAACCGGGAGGAATTCCATCACTTTCTTTGAAAAATAGATTAGAAGAGGCTGTAAAGTATATGAAAAAGTATCCTCATGTAAACGTAATTGTGTCAGGTGGAAAAGGGAGAGATGAAGATCGGACAGAGGCTTCAGTTATGCTTAAATACTTACAGGACAATGGTATTGATGCTAATAGAATAGTAGTGGAAGACCAATCTACTTCAACCTATGAGAACTTATTATATAGTAAAGATCTTTTGCCTAAAGGAACTAAGAAAATCACGATTGTCTCTAATGATTTTCATTTAAAGCGTGCGAAATATTTAGCTGAGTCTTTAGGTTTTGAAGTAGATGTCGTTGCGGCAAAAACGCCAAAATCGGTAGAATTGAAGTTAACACTACGTGAAAGGGCAGCATTATTAAAAACATATGTATTTGGCTATTAATTTATTTCTTAATAATAGAGATTTGGCATATAATAGAAATATAACGGGGTATATGACAGAAAGAGGGGACTTCTATGAAAACATTTAAAGACTATGAATACAGCCGTCCGCAAATTGAGGCAATGAAAGAACAGCAATTATCTTTAATTGACCAATTTAAAAATGCGCAAACGATGGACGAGCAAAGTGAAATAATTGAAAAATTAAACGGATTGAGTAATGACTATGCTACGATGGCGAACCTAGTGTACATTCGTGCTTCGATTGATACAAATGATGAATTCTATCATGCAGAACGCGATTATTTTGACGAGGTTGGACCTGAGCTGGAAGAGGTAACAACAGAATATTATAAGGCGCTAATCGCTTCACCATTCCGTGAGCAGCTAGAAGAAAAGTGGGGCCAGCAATTATTTGATTTAGCAACCTATCAAATTAAAGGTTTTTCACCAGCAGTCATTGATCTAATGCAAAAGGAGAACAAGCTCGTTTCAGAATATAATAAACTAGTTGCCTCTGCACAAATTGACTTTAATGGTGAAACATTAACGCTTGCCCAGCTTGGTCCATATGCAGAGTCTACTGATCGTGAAATGCGTAAGGCGGCAACGGATGCGCGCTTTGGCTTCTTTACTGAGCATGAAGGAGAATTTGATCGACTATATGATGAACTTGTTAAGGTGCGTCATGAAATTGCTGTTAAATTAGGCTATAAAAACTATGTCGAGCTAGGCTATATTCGAATGAATCGCATTGACTATAATGCAGATATGGTAAAGAAATTCCGTGACCAAGTTCGTGATTTAATCGTACCTATTGCAACTAAGTTATATGAACGCCAGGCAAAGCGTATTGGTATTTCTGAATTTAAGTTCTATGATGAAGCATTCAACTTTGTGTCAGGGAATGCTACACCAAAAGGCGATCCGCAATGGATTGTTGCGAACGGTAAAAAAATGTATGAGGAGCTATCACCTGAGACAGGTGAATTCTTCAACTTTATGATTGACCATGAATTAATGGACTTAGTGGCGAAGAAAGGTAAAGAGGGTGGCGGTTATTGTACATTTATCGAAAACTATCACTCACCATTTATCTTCTCGAACTTTAATGGTACTTCAGGTGATATCGATGTGTTAACACATGAAGCTGGACATGCTTTCCAAGTATATTCAAGTCGTAACATCGGAATACCAGAGTATTTATGGCCGACATATGAATCTTGTGAAATTCACTCGATGAGTATGGAATTTTTCACATGGCCATGGATGGAGCTATTCTTTAAGGAGGACACTGAAAAATATAAGTTCACACACTTAAGTAGTGGCTTATTATTCCTTCCTTACGGTGTTGCAGTAGATGAGTTCCAGCATGTGATCTATGAAAATCCGAATATGACACCGGCTGAACGTAAAGCTGCGTGGAAAAAAATTGAGGAGACATATTTGCCACACCGTGACTATGATCATAACAGCTATCTAGAAGCAGGTGGTATATGGCAACGTCAAGGTCATATTTATTCAAGTCCGTTCTATTACATCGATTACACGTTAGCGCAAATTTGTGCATTCCAATTCTGGAAACGTTCACGTGAAGAATTTGCAGCTGCCTGGAAGGACTATATTCATTTATGTGGTTTAGGTGGTTCTATGTCCTTTACGAAGCTTGTAAAAGAAGCGGGATTAATTTCACCATTTGAGGACGGCTGTGTTGAATCGGTTATTGGAGATATTGAAGATTACTTAAATTCAGTAGACGATACAAAATTATAAACTGCTACATTGTGAAAATTTGCGACACTCCTGTGGAAGGCAAACCGTATGAGTCTCCTCAGATGCTTTGGCATTTGAGGGGTTTGCGGGATTGCCCGCTGGAGGGTTGCGAATTTTTTTGTCTTAAAACTCTATTATTTAGACAATAAATACTAGGATACTTGCTAAATGGTTAATATATAAGTAGTATTTTCAGTAACTGAGATAAAAGGAAGTGAATGAAAGTGACGAGGAAAGTTTGGTTTCAAGTAGGCGTAGGGATTTTACTTGCGCTACTAGTCATTAAATATTTTATAGAGATTCATTGGATTTTTTCGCCGCTTGTTATTATTTTAAAGGCTATTTTTATACCTTTATTGCTTGGCGGCGTTTTGTATTATGTTACGGAGCCGATTCAGAGGTTTTTAGAGAAGCGTGAATGGCCGAGATGGGCAAGCATATTAACGATAGTCATTGGATTAATTGCACTTGTTGTTGGCTTTGGGTGGATCGTTGGTAATCCGATTGCAGTACAGGTAAATAATTTAGTGAAAAATGTACCACAGATTAGTGCTAGTATTCAAGAGGCAGCTGATTATGTGTTGAAAAACAGGGATAACTTCCCACCGCAGTTAAAAGATTTAATCGACAATATGGCGAATTATGTGCAGGATATTGCTTTTGCGGCAAGTAAGGGACTAGTATCGTTTTTACAATCAGTTGTTTCAGTTTCTTTATTAGCTATTTTAATTCCATTTTTCTTTATATTTATGTTGAAGGATCATGAAAAATTTGCACCATCCATTTATAAATATTTTAGTGGTGAACGTCGTGAATGGGTGAAGAAAACGTTAAGTGAAATTGATAGTGTTTTACGTAGCTATATACAAGGGCAGCTACAAATTAGTTTTTTACTAGCACTCATTATGTATGTCGGGTATTTAATTATAGGTTTAGAGTATTCATTGCTTCTTGTTATATTTGCTTTCTTTATGAATATGATTCCGTTTATAGGACCATGGATCGCCTTTACGCCAGCGCTGATCGTGGCTGTTGTTCAGGATCCAGTGTTAGTCATATGGGTGTCTGTTGTCACACTCGTGGCGCAGCAAATTGATAGTAACTTTATAACGCCTAATGTAATGGGGAAAACACTCGATATCCATCCGTTAACCGTTATTACAGTTATTTTAGCAGCAGGTAATATTGCAGGCTTTATTGGTATTATCATTGCTGTACCGTTTTATGCAGTATTAAAAGTGATCGCTTCCAATATTTATGATGAACGGAATGTGATTAAGAAAAAGGCTACGAAGTCGGTATAGGAGTCGGAAAAAATGGAACAAGAAATTGTGAAAGTTTTTAATGAACAGCATGAACAGATAGGGACGGCAACGAGAGCAGAGGTACATGAAAAAGGGCTATGGCATGAAACATTCCACTGTTGGCTTGTCAATGAGGACTATATCTATTTCCAAATCCGTAGTGCACAAAAAAAGGACTATCCGGGTTTGCTTGATATTACAGCGGCGGGGCATCTATTAGCCGTAGAGACAGTAGAATCAGGAATTCGTGAAGTGAAGGAAGAGCTAGGACTCGATGTCGACGTACACGAAGTTGTTAGAATGGGCATGACATCTTGTAGTATCGTTTCAGAAAACATGATTGACAATGAATTTTGTCATGTTTATATATATCCATTCAAACATGATTGGGAATCATTTAACCTGCAGTATGAGGAAGTGTCAGGGGTCGTTCGAGCAAAGCTTGATGAGGCTGAGGCATTCTTTTTAGGAGATACAGCTACTCTGAATATTGAAGGCTATGAATATTTCCCTGATGGTCAACGAGTGAAAATTGTGCGCCCAGTAAGTACGGCACAATTTGTCCCTTACCGGGAACTATACGTTGCACATGTTATTCAGTTTGTAAAAGATAAAATGTTATGAAGTTGTAGGGAGTCTGAAAAGCCTTCATAAGAATCCTAGGATAATTGTAAACGGTAAATCCGCTTCACTTTCCGTGAATAAGGTATGAGCAACATCGGTGTGCTCTTGCTTTTTCCGCAGAGAGTTTAAGTGGATTTTTACTTTTATAGTAGAAAATGATTAGGCTCTAGTTTCTTGTTTCATCATCAATTTTGTTAAAGAGTATGTCATGTATATAAGTTGATATTCGTTTGAGCGACTCCTTGGGAATGCGGCTCATAGGACGCCCCTAGGAAAGCGCCCAATCGAAACGGAAATCAACCCACATGTTATGGACATGAAACTTTACTTTTTAGTACTTTCTATTTTACTTCAATATAACAGGAAGAATAAGTTATACTAAAAGGTATATTGAATAGAAAAGGAGCATTTTTATATGCTAACATTTGAACAAAAGCAAGCCATCATCGACTCATTTCCTGAACTGACAAAGAAGGAAATTTCATTGAAACGCGTAAATTATCACTTTATGGATAGTCTTTATGAAAAAACAATTGTTGTGGAAAAACTACACCCAAATGGCAACGGCTTCGTATTTGTCGGTGATTTATTGCGCTATGAGGAAGAAGCAAATAAAGGCTTAGTAAATATTCGTGACTACGATGAACAACAGCTTCGTGAAATTATTGAAGATGCCATTCAATATTTATCGGAAGAAGCAGAGGAGCAAGAACCAATCGAAGAGGTATGGCAAAATCGTGAAGGTGCTCAATTAATGCTAGCCTTTGAGCAACGTTCGTGGAATGTTTATCATGGAGAAAATTTAGAGGAAGCCTTTGGTACACACGATGCTGCGAAAGAATATTTACTAGAAGAAGGTTTTCGTAAAAAGAAATAAGTAATTCGGGGGATACGAACGAATGAATGGGAAAAAATTAGTGGGAATAGTTATTGTTGTTGTTCTAGCTGCTTGTTTATTTTCAGTATTTACGATTACAAAATTTTACAAAGACCACAAGGAACAGCCAAATAGTGAAAATCGCGAAATTAATAAGTCAAAGAGCTTGAATTTAATTTTGCCACAGGCTACAATTACCTCGAATTCAAGATAATCGAGAGGTGGACTGTAAATGCAGCACGTTTTTTATAAAGGGATAGATGAAACAAAACCAACTTTTTTATTGTTACACGGTACAGGTGGAAATGAACAAAGCTTAATTGGCCTTGCAAAGGAAATTGATGAGACAGCAAGCATTTTAAGTGTCCGTGGAAATGTACTTGAAAATGGTATGCCACGCTTTTTCCGTCGATTAGCGGAAGGTGTTTTTGATATAGAGGATTTAATTTTCCGTACGAAGGAGTTAAATGATTTTTTATTGGAAGCAGCACAGCGGTATGGCTTTGACCGTAATCGAGTTGTTGCTATCGGCTACTCTAACGGTGCGAATATTGCTGCTAGCCTATTATTCCATTATGAGGATGCTTTAGCAGGTGCAATCCTGCATCATCCAATGGTGCCTAGACGTGATATTGAATTGCCTACACTTTCTTCTATTCCTGTCTTTATCGGTGCTGGAACGAATGATCCAATGTGTTCAGCTCAGGAATCCGAAGATTTAGAGGCGCTTTTAGCGTCAGCTGGGGCAGAGGTGACAACTGTATGGTTTAATTACGGTCATCAGCTAACAATGCCTGAGGTACAAGCAGCAAAAGAATGGTACGACCGTATTTATTCAAAATAAGGAAAAATCCGCAACCTTTGTGTAAGGGAGCGGATTTTTTTACTTCTTTCAGCAGGTGTTTTTGTAGCGAAAGTGAAACGCCAGCTACAATTATTAACGTAAAATGCAATGTGCCGAGGCATCATTGATCTCCATTTATTTTTGTTTCTTCGCGAAGGGTAGCCACCAATTCCAGTCTCCAAAGAGCTTCATAAGGCTTGGTACGAGCAAGAGACGGATAATGGTTGCATCGATGGCGACCGCAACAGCTATACCAACCCCAATTTGCTTCACGGGCATCACATCTGTAAAAGCGAATGCCCCTGTTATAACAATCATAATAAGCGCTGCTGACGTAATGATACGACTTGTAGAAGTTAGACCGTCAATTGTGGCATGTGTATTATCCGCTCCATTTTGATATTCCTCTTGAATACGAGATATTAAAAAGACTTCATAGTCCATACTTAAGCCGAATACAAGGCAAAATACAATTACTGGGATAATAAGGACGATCGTACCGGCTTCAATGCCCAAATGACCATATTGGAAAATATAGACGAGAATACCGAAGGCTGATGAAAGTCCAATAATATTCATAATAATCGCTTTCAGTGGGATTAAAATAGAGCGGAAAGCGAGCATTAAAATAAAGAACGTTGAAACAATAATAATAGATACCGCCAAGAAAATTTTACTAGCAATTTCATCGAAAATTTCTTGATTGAATTTCGCATGACCTCCAAGAGTAAAATCGACACCTAAATCTTTATCTTTCCATGTTCGAGCAAATTCTTGAGCAGTAGTGGATGAACCGGCTGCGTTCAATGTGATTGGGATAAACAGTTGTTTATCTTTAGCAAACGTATTTAGAATTGGTTTTAATTGTTCTGCCACTTGTGGACTTTTCAAAGAAGCTGTCAGTTCCTCAGGTGACTTAATGTTAGCCGTTGTATAAATGGTTGATACCTGATTTACTAATGGGTCATCAAGCAACTTTTCTTGAATAGTGTAAATAAGCTCTCTTGCCTCAGCATTGTGCCAACCTTCCTTACGTTCTGCTAACAAATATAAAGTTGAGGTATCGCCAAGTCCGAACGTTTCGTCTAACTGATCATAAGCTGCACGTGCCTCATATTTCGCCGGTAATGAATCCACCTGAGGAATTGTAAGTTTAATATCCTTCAATGGAATCATACCAATACCTAGTAATAATAAAGCTATAATAACGATGGCAACAGGATGTTTCATGACAAAACCGGCAAAGCCACGCCAACGATTTGCGCCATCAGGTTTTACACGTAATAGGCGCCATTTATTAAGACGATCACCTAATAACATCATCGTAGCAGGTAGCAAGGTTAAGCCTGAAAGTACTGCAAGAAATACAACAATTGCGCCTCCTAAAGCGATATTGTGAAAAATCTCGACGTCAATGACAATCATGGCACCTAAGCCAATCATGACACAAGCAGCAGAAAAGATGATTGAACGGCCAGCTGTCTGTATAGCTGTTTGAATAGCTTGTACAATGGAAGTGTGGGCACGTTCCTCGCGATACCGGTTAATAAACAACAAGGCGAAATCAATGCTTAATGCAAGTCCAAGCATGGGGACTATATTTAATACAAAAATCGATAAATTGACATTACCGCTAAACAAAGTCAAAATTCCAAACGCGGTGACTACAGTAACAACGCCAATAATGATAGGTAAGATGGAGGCTACGACAGTACCGAAAGCTAGTAATAGCACTATGATAGCGATTGGTAGGCCTATTGCCTCCGCTGACGCTAAATCCTTTTGACTGGCTGTGTTGATGTCCGCTGAAATAACAGGTCCGCCTGTAATGCTCACACCATCATCCTCTATTAATGAACGAATGTCTTTCACAACATCCGGTAGATGATCAATATTATTTTTAAGATGAATCATGGCATAAGCTATACCATTCTTTTGTAAAGAAGCATCATCGAGTGGTGATTGGATTGAATGAATCTCCTTTACTTTTTTTAACTTTTTTAATGTATCTTGAATTTTCTTATCGTCCGCTGGATGGAAGACGACCAAAATTGTATCGGAAGGTAAATCAAATGTTTTGGCAAGCTCATTGGTTACGTAGGTATGATCTCCTTTCACAAAGAAACCGTCGCCATGAAGCTTATTTGGAAGTTGTATGGCAAACATAGCCATGGAAATAAAAATGACAAACCATAAGGCTACGATAGCTTTAGCGTGGGCCGTTATAAAAGCAGAAAAAGTTTTCATAGTAGGTACTATCCCCCTTTTTAAAATAGTGTAAAGGATGTGTCACATTTTGTCGTGTAATAATGTAAAGACTCCTGTCCCTAATAAGGAACAGGAGTCTTAGTATGCAATAAAAATCAATTATGCCTCGGCATAATTGTGTCCGAGAAGTTAAAAGAATAACGATAATAAAAAGTAAATAATAGCTGCCATAACTGCAGAAATTGGCATTGTAATAACCCAAGTAGTGACGATTTTACGCGCCATCCCCCAGTTTACGCCACGTACACGTTGTGCAGAGCCGACACCCATGATAGAGGAAGAAATAACGTGTGTTGTAGAAACTGGTAGATGAATTAATGTAGCACCGAAGATAATAGATGCAGATGCTAAATCTGCGGCAACTCCGTTTACTGGACGGATTTTCATAATTTTACCGCCGACTGTTTTAATAATTTTATAGCCACCGATAGAAGTACCAAGCCCCATTGCAGTTGCAGCTGCAGCTCGTACCCAGAAAGGAATTTCATCTCCTGTATGCAAACCGCCAGCGATTAACGCCATCGTCATAATACCCATTGCCTTTTGTGCATCGTTTGTACCATGTGTAAAAGATTGAATGGCGGCAGTGAAAATTTGCATCGTACGGAAGCCTTTATTCGTACGATATAAATTTAAATTTTTAAACCATAATTTAAACAATGTCATCATAATAAAGCCAGCGCAAATCGCAAGGATTGGTGATAGCACTAAGGCCATAATGATTTTAGTAAAACCGCCATAGTTAAGAACCCCGAAGCCTGCAGATGCAATTGCTGCACCAGCAATGGACCCAATCAGAGTATGTGAAGAACTCGATGGAATACCGAAATACCATGTTAGTAAGTTCCAAATAATAGCGGAGATTAATGCTGCTAAAATAACGACTGATCCTGTCGTATCTCCTGCAAAGGCATTTAAAGAGAATGGATCTACAATATCTTTTGTTAAAGCCTTTGCAACACCGACGAAAGTAATAGCTCCGATAAAGTTCATCGTCGCAGCCATCATGATAGCTACGCGAGGTTTCAATGCTCTAGTGGATACGGAAGTTGCGATAGCATTTGCTGTATCATGGAAGCCATTGATAAAGTCAAATGTTAGGGCAAAGATAACGACCAGTACAGTTAGTATAATGATTGTGTTCATTGTAAGTGCCCATCTCCTAATTACGCGTTACGCATGATAATTGTTTCCATAGTATTTGCAACGTTTTGGCAATGATCAGCGATATCTTCAAGTTGTTCATATATATCTTTATATTTAATAAGTCGAATTGGATCTTTTTCATTTAAAAATAGTTGTTTAATAGACGAACGTTGTACTTCATCGCATTCACGTTCATAGTCCTTAATAAGAATTGCGTGTGGGCGCATGCCAATAAGATTCTTTTTCTTTAACTCTTCTGTTGCTTTAACAATTTCATCAGCACCTTTTGAAATATAGCCTAAGAAAGTACGCATTGATTCATCAACCTCAGTTAGAGAGAACATCTCAAAATGAGCGATACAATGCTCCGTACCATCTAATACGTCGTCCATACGAATTGCAAATTCTAGAATGTCTTCGCGTTCGATAGGTGTCATAAATGATTTGTTTAGCATCACGATTAGTTCGTGAATGAGCTTATCACCAGCTGTTTCGTAATTTTTCATAGTAATGCTAATCTCTTTTAAGTCAGCTACACTGTTAATACGAAAATCATTTGCGTAATGTACGGCCTCTCTCATATTCTCAGCAATTTTATGCAAAGCTATAAAGAAAGGGTCTTGTTTTTTTGAGTTAAGCATGTAAATCGAATCCTCCTGGATATAAATAAATTGGCCTCTAAACTTTACTATCATAACAAAATCTTTAATTTATCTACATAAAATTCTTCTATTCTCCATAAAACTTTACAATCCTGTAATATACAATTTGTTCATAAAATAATAAGGGCATCACTGTATTTGTTTTTATTAATACAGAAAAGTGCTTTTAAAATAGGTTTTATAAAGGTTTCTACTTTCTGTTTACTACAAAAGAATACTATGGAGACATAAAATTTTGAATAACTTATATGTCAGAATTGTAAAGGGAATGTAAAGGAATCGTTTTGCTTATAGTTTTCCCCTTTCTTAAGAATATCTTCATTTTTATCCTTCAACTTTATTAAGAATTCTTTACTACAATGAAGAAAGAGTTACTCATCACCATAACGTGTGGTTGATTTCCGTTCCGGCTGGGCGCTTTCCTGGGGGCGTCCGATGAGCCGCTTCACTCGCGTTGCTCGCTCCAGGGTCTCATCTGTGACGCTGATCCCCAAGGAGTCGCCCAGCCTCCACTCCAATCAACTTATATATAAGGCATAATTTTTAACAAATGTTTTTCCTAACTTATGGTGATGAGTCAGAAGAATGTGAAAGGGGCGTTTATTTGAAAATGATACAAGTTGAAAACTTACAACATACATTTTTAATTGGAAAGAAAGGCAAGGAAAAGCAGGTACCGGTATTAAAAGGTGTCAACTTTGAGGTGAAAAAAGGAGAGATTGTCGCAATTGTTGGTAAAAGTGGCTCCGGTAAATCAACCTTACTACAAATACTAGCTGGATTTATGAAATCTGAACAAGGATCTATTAAGGTAAACGGAAAGGAAACAGCTAATCTCACTGAAGTAGAAAGTGCAGCTTTTCGCTTGCAACAGTTCGGATTTATCTTTCAAAACTTTCAATTGATGCCAGGCTTAACAGCGTTTGAAAACATAGAACTACCATTAAAGTTACAAGGTATCAAGAAAGCTATGCGTACAGAAAAGGTAAAAAAATTAATGGACAAGGTTGGTTTAACGGAGGTGGCAGACCATTACCCAAATGAATTGTCGGGTGGTCAGCAACAGCGTGTTAGTATTGCGAGGGCTCTAATTACAAATCCACCGATTTTGTTGGCAGATGAGCCGACAGGAAGTCTTGACTCGGAAACAGAGCAAGATATATTGTTGCTCATTCAAAGTCTAAACCGTGAGCTTGGTTTAACATTTGTCATCATTACTCACGACGAGGAAGTAGCAACGATAGCACACCGACGTTTCCGCATGTACGACGGGGAACTTGTAAAGGAGGAAGCATAACATGTTATTTAAAGATCAATTAGATTTTGTTACACAGCATATAAAGAAAAATAAATTACGTGTGTTTATGACAGTACTAGCGGCAACGATGGGCTGTGCATTTTTGATTGTCCTCGCATCAGTTGGGTTTGGGCTGCAGGATTCCATACGTAATGAAATATTATCGGATGAAAATATTACGAAAATTCAAGTGTTTGGTAATGATCAATTTACAGAGGAACAAGTCCATGAAATAAAAAGTATAGAACATGTGGAAACAGTCCTTGAAACGATTACTGTCAATGCATCCGCACATTCATTTTTTGAGGATCGCGATACACTATCTGATGTATACGTTGCGAATATGCATGATTTTGAGCAAGTAAATGGCAAACTTGCGGGAGGGAAGTATCCAACAAAACCAAACGAAATCGTTGTTGGTTATCATTTTGCTCAAACATTAATAAATGATGCTGAGCGCAAAATTATTGAAGAAAAGAGTAAAAAAGCTGAAGTAGAAGGCACGTATTATAATGGTAGTGAGGAAGGCTATAAGGACTCATTAATTGGTAAAGAGATCGAATTGTCATTAATGCCACGTACTGATGGGGCAGAAGAAGGCGAGAAAATAAAGTATACGATTGTCGGTGTTATGAAGAAGCCTTCTTATGATTGGATGATCAATAACTCTATTTATATGGATACAGAGCAAAAGCCAATGCTAGCAACTAATTTAGTAGCAACAGGTAATGTGAAAGAGGATGACGTGTTTCATTCAGAATTCAATATTTTTGCTGATAGCATGGAAAATGTAAAACCGATATTAGACAAACTAAAAGACAAAGGCTATAACGTTTATTCAGTGACTGAGCAATTAGATCAAATGAATGTATTTTTCCTAGTTTTAAAAATCGGCTTAATTTTTGTAGGAACAATTGCTGTCTTGATCGCCTCGATTGGCATTTTCAATACAATGACAATGGCAGTTACAGAGCGTACTCGTGAAATCGGTGTTTTAAAGGCGATTGGAGCTAGTCCAAAGCTTATTCAACGATTGTTCTTAATGGAAAGTACGTTCATTGGTATTATTGGAACTTTAATAGCTGTTGCCATTTCATATGTTATTAGCTTTGTAGCAAATGCTGCACTGCCTTTAATTCTAGAAGCAGCAACAGGGGAAGAGGCATTTAGTAAAAATGACATTACATTTTCACTTATTCCTTGGCAGCTCGTTATTATTGCATCAGCGATTAGTATTGGTGTAGCGATGATTTCAGGCTATCGTCCGGCACGTAAGGCCACGAAAATTGACGTTATTCAAGCATTACGACAAGAACTATAATAGAAAGGGCGGTCCAAAAGTTATTGGACCGCCCTTATAATTTGATTAAGCAAATTCGGAATTACCCGCGGAAGGAGAGTGATTACCCGCGCTTGGCGATGAAATACCCGCGGAAGGAAGGTGAATACCCGCGCTTGGCGATGAAATACCCGCGGAAGGAAGGTGAATACCCGCGCTTGGCGATGAAATACCCGCGGAAGGAAGGTGAATACCCGCGCTTGGC